>NZ_RQFY01000004.1:931250-1241666 GCF_004769555.1 Leptospira koniambonensis
GAAGAAGGTGAATATCGTTGGGCTTGGGGAATTCTTCCTGAAGATCTATTATCTTCTAAGAATGTATCCCAATGGAAACAGAAGAGAAAGGATGAACTCGTATCCATGCATTTTTATGATGCTGCGAATAATATTCCGTTTACTGCCTTGGCCGATTTGAAGAACTATCCAATCATCCTCTTAAAAGATTACGACAATGCCAGAAAATAAGGAAGTTAGAACCAGGTTCGCACCATCACCTACCGGTTTTCTTCATGTGGGCGGAGCTAGAACCGCTTTATTCAATTACTTATACGCCAAATCCCAAGGCGGAAAATTTTTACTAAGGGTAGAAGATACGGATCAAGCCAGATCCACCGAAGAATCTTTTAAAACCATCCTTGAATCCCTAAAATGGTTAGGAATAGAATGGGATGAAGGTCCTCATGTAGGAGGTCCTTACGGTCCTTATGTACAATCCGAAAGGATCTCAATCTATAAAGAACATACTGAAAAGTTAATCTCTGAAGGAAAAGCCTACCGCTGCTTCTGTACCCAAGAAGAACTAGAAGCGAAGAAAAAACAGGCTGAGGCAATGGGAGTTCCGTACGTATACGACGGACTTCATGCGAACATGAGCGAATCAGAAGTTCAGGAAAAACTGAAAGCAGGAACTCCGTATTCTGTTCGTTTTAAAACTCCTTCTAAAACTTTGATCTTCGATGATATCATCCAAGGAAAAGTGAAGTTCGAAACAAAATTGATCGGTGACTTCATCATTGTAAAATCAGACGGGTTCCCTTCTTATAACTACGCTGTGGTTGTAGATGATGGTCTCATGAAAATTTCTCATGTGATCCGTGGAGTGGGGCACCTTTCTAATACACCTCGTCAAATTCTTATCTATGAGGCTTTGGGATTTCCTGTTCCTGAGTTTGCTCACGCTTCTGAGATCGTGGGAATGGACGGTAAAAAATTATCCAAACGTGCGGGAGCTACTTCTATATTAGCATTTCGTGATTTAGGTTATCTTCCTGAGACATTCTTAAATTATATGGCTCTACTTGGTTGGACTTCTCCAGATGGTCAGGAATATCTGCCAGGCGATATTCTTCCTAAAACATTCGATGTACATCGTTGTTCTAAATCACCATCTACTTTTGATGTATTCAGAAAACCAAAAGGTGGGGATGAAGAAGTAGCGACTAACTTCTCCAGCCTAGATCAAATCGCAGAAGCGATGAATCCTAAGTCCAAATTGAATTGGCTTTCGAATAAATATATTAGAGAACTTCCGATCCAAAAGGTCGCAGATAGTCTTGCTCCATTTCTGGAAAACAGAACGGATATTCCGGCAGAATACAGAGATCCAAAAAACAAGGAATTACATTCCCTAGTGGATAGCGTTAGGGTTTATCTAGATAATTTACGCCAGGCACCTGACTATATCGCAGAATTTTTCGTATCCGATCTGAAAGTAGAGGATGGAGAAGCGAAAGAGATTTTGGCCCAAGAATTTTCTCCAAAAGTGGTTAGTACATTTTACGAATTATTAAAAAAGTCGGACCCTAAAACCGATGAAGATTATAAGGCTTTAATGACCCAAGCGGGAGAGCAGACCGGCCAAAAGGGAAAGACCCTATTTATGCCGATCCGAGTCTCCGCTACAGGAAAAGCTCACGGACTCGAGTTACCTATCCTATTCCCTCTCTTAGGGAAGGAAAAGCTACTCAAACGAATAGAGAAAATCTCGGTACAAGTAGGAATTTCTTTACCTTAGGATTTTTTCAGGGGATTTTTGTTGCAAAACCCCCCTTTCGGTCTGTATTAATATACAAGAGGACTTCTCAGATAAGAAATGAGGGATACGGCCGATTCACTTTTGGTTAGGCATCATTCGGGTTCGTACGTTATGTTCCTGCCTCCTGACTTAGCTAGCATTCGGGAGTTCAGAAGAGCACTTCGTCAATCCCTAGAAGAGAATACCTTTATCTCTAAAGATATCCAGCAGATTGAGCTCGCCGCAGACGAGGCACTCACAAACTCTATCTCCGCAAATTATAATTCTAGTTCTGAAGAAACGATCATCTGTAGATGGATCGTAGATAATTCTAAATTTACCTTATGGATCGTGGACTATGGTTCCGGTCTTAAAAAAGAAAAAATAGAAGAGCAGGTCGCAGAAGTTAAACCTTCTTCTCTCCAAGAATTCTTGAAAAAAGTAAAAACCTACCAAGAAGGTAAATGTGAGGTGCTTCCGAATAGAGGAAAACTTACCCAGCATAGAAACTTGGGTAAAGGTTTACTCATCATGCAATCTTTAATGGACTCAGTGAAGATCATGTATCACTGCAAAGAAGGAAAAATTTCCTCTGATCCTACTGATTCCAGTATCCGTGGCTCTATTATCGAATTAGCATTCGATTCTAAAAAACACTCGCTTTGACTTTAAACGAATACGCTCAATTTCTTTTAAGTTCTCCCAATTTAGAAGATAAATTATATTCTCCTGAAAAAATGCCGGAAGATATTCTTTGGGCAAATTTTGTTCCTAAAGATAGGCCAGAAAGATCTTCTAAGATAATTTTCTCAGATAAAAAATCAAAAATGCCTCGGGTAGAACATTTGAATTCCGAGGAGAATAGAATACTTTCTCTTCATCATTTTGCAAATCATGAGCTTATGGCAGTTGAGATATTTGCCTGGGCCATATTAAAATTTCAGAATGCCCCTTCTTCTGTTCGTAAAAGTTTATACAAAACGATTTTGGAAGAACAAAAACATCTTAGGCTTTATTTGGATTCTATCAGAGAATGGGGAATGGATCTAGGAGATCGTCCTCTCAATTATATTTTCTGGAAACAAACTCCTAATATGCAAACTGTCCAAAAGTTTTTTGCAGTCATGGCTTTAACTTTCGAAGGAGCCAATTTGGATTTTTCTATGATCTACCAAAAGGCTTTCGAAAAATTCGGAGATCAAAAAAGAGCAGATATCATGCAGATTGTTCATGATGATGAGATCAGGCATGTAAAAAGGGGAGTTAAGGTAGTATTCTCAGACGGGATATCCCAAGACCAACAATGGGAGAAGTATCTGGAATATTTGACTCACCCATTCACTCCCAGAAGGGCAAAGGGATTCTTATACTTTCCTGAACTCAGGACCAAGGCAGGATTATCTACTGAGTTTGCAGAGGCTTTGGGAGCTTATTCAGACGAATACGATGGTACTACAAATGCAAGGATCGTAAAAAATGTGTTCGGTATGGAGGCTAGTTAGGAGCTAGGAAATCGATAGACATCTGCTTTTCTTGGAAAGAAGCTGTAGTACAGAATATGTTTCGTTTCGTTTCTTTTTTCCGAGTACTGATCCTTTTTTCAGTATTCATTCTTCTCATCGCTTGTAATTCAAAAACACCATCCGATTCCAAGATCATTTCCTTAACCATTCCAGAGTCCGAAGAAAAAAGCCCGGACGTGGTCCTTAAAAAATTGGGAAATCTGGACGAGGATCCTGACCTGGAAGTTTTCTCCTTGGTCCGTAACGGAACCGAAGAGATTCTCGCAGTTTTTAAAAAACAAAACGGAGAATGGGCACTCCAGTCCAAGATAGGTTTTAATCTTTTGAACATCGGGCCGTTCATCCATGATCCTAAAACTTCTTCTTGGAAAGCAGGAGAAGATGAAAATGCAAAAGAATCCGGTTATGTAATTAAAAGAATTCTAATGGAAGAACTTCCTGGAGATTCTTTCAATTCTCTCTTTTTAGAAGTCTTAAGTGAAGAACCTCCTTTAGGTCTTTTTTCGGTCCCTTATGTGATCCGTAAGGGTGAGAAAATTTTAGATGGACTCGCTTCTTTAAAAGATCACCAGTTTTTAGCAAAATCAAAACGTATCGATTTTTCTTATAATAAAGAAGAAAAAAATCTTACCATCTTTCCGAACAATCGCACTTACGCTCAGAATTTTAATTTCAACGGATGGGAATTAGTCCCAGATGTTCCGAGTGTTGCTGCTCCAGGTTTATTAAGTATAGAAGCTCCTTCTGAGTGGAAAAAGGATGTAGCATCCGAAGTAGTGATCTGGTTTAAGAACAGAGGATCTTATTCAGGAACTACTTATATTACTCTTTCTTTTCCTCAGGGTGGAAAAGTGGAAATAGATTCTGGTAAAGAAGGATTAAGATATTATTCTCCTGGATCTTCTGTATATTCTTTCGAGAAAAAATATATCAACTCCAAAGTTCCTTTATTAGAAATTACGAAAGAAGGTTGGGCAAGAAATCATAAGTACGGAGTTCGTTTCAAATACACTCCAGCAGAAGATGGTGTTCCTAATTTACTGATCCGTTCTAGTTCTAAATCTTATAGAGATACGATCAATCTTCCGACCGATTATAGTTCTGTAAAAACGGAGATAGATCAGCAAGGTTTCAAAAGTTATCCTCTACCTTTGGTTCCTAGAGGAAAGTCCAAATAATAATCGGATAATATAGTGAGTAGTTTCGAAGAACATAAACTTAAACATGCCAAGATAGAGGTGGTTCGAGCTCAGGTGGAAAGATTCCGCAAATTTTACGCGGACTATTTTCATCTAGAAGAAACGATTTCTATGGTAGAGTATTTTTTCGAAACCATTTACAACCTGGATGGCAAAGAAGCTTGGATGCATCTTGCCTTGGACACATACCAAAAAGTAAAAGGTATGATGAAAGAAACCACCAGGGCTAACCTAGAAACTCTGATCGAGTTAAACAATCTAACAGATCATCTCGATTCAGAAATGGCTCAGTTACTTATCCAAAGAGATTGGGATGGCAAAAAACTTTCTAGAGAAGAATACGACGATCTATATAAAGCGTACGGTCATAAAGAAGAAAGAGAAAAGCAGTTAGAGATCGTTCTTCATAATCTTAGGACATTCTATGAATTAGCGCATAAACCTATCTCTGCTTATCTAATCCGACCTGCTAGATTTATGGCAGGTCTATTAGGTGTTTCTCTTTTATTCGATTCAGTGGAGAAGGCATATAACGCAGTTTTACCCGTATCCCCTGAAATTTTTGTTTCCTTTATCGAGCAAGTAGAGAGAAGAGAGTCGCAATATCTAGAGTCTGCCTTCTTAAATGGAAAGCAACCTAAGGAGCCGTCTGCTTGAACGGAAGATCACGTTTTTCGAGATACAGAAAGCCTGTCGAAGCCGGAGATGAGAACCGGGACAGATGGCTTTTAACGTATGCGGATATGATCACACTTCTTCTTGGACTTTTTATTATTTTATATTCTATTTCCCAAGTAGACCAAAACAAATTAAAACAAGTTGCCGACTTGGTTAGAGGTGGATTTGGTTTAGGAGAATCTTTTTTTGAAGGCTCTAATATCACATTAGAAGAGGACCCTTTATTACAACCAAGGACCCAAATGTTTCGCTTCTGGGAAAGGATCTCTTATGCTTTAAAAAAGCTGAAAGAGAAAACGAAATTATTCATAGGCATTAACGAAACAGAAGAGATCCGTATCCAAGTATTCGCGCCATCCTTGGGAGAGGGTGAATTTCATCCTGATGAGGACACCGACTTTACTTTCAAAAAAGTAGCAGAGGTCGCGCAAGGTATGGATGTGGACATCACATTAAGAGTCCAGGTTCCTTACGCGGAACAAGCAGGCCAAGGTTTCAGAAATATCTGGGAATATAATGCTCATCGTGCAGGTTTGATCGCAGAGACGTTGGCTGAAAAGTATGGGATCTCCAGAGAAAGACTTTCAGTCCAAGCATATCATGGATTTAGAAAGTTAGGACCGGAAGAAGGTCCAAGCCCAGAAGTAAAAGCTTCTCAAGAAAGAATAGAAATCATCATTCGTAAACGAGGTAAGGAAGAATAAGGAATGGTATCTAAAATAAATAAAACTTTAATTCCTTTCGGATTGGTCCTCATATTGATGGGAGCATTCTTCTCATTTGGTTGTTCCAAAAAGAAAAAAGCTCCAGCTGCAGTGGAATCTATTTGGAAAATAGATCAGGACGGAGTGGAGAATTCAAGCGGGTTCGCATGGGTTTCCAAGTATTGTGAGAAGGTTAGACAATGTGCTGATGGCGACATGAAGACCTTAAATCCTGACTCTGAAGCAATTTTGGAAAAAAGATTAAGAAAGGATTTTTGTTTAGAAAAATTTAAAGAATCCAAAGTGTATACATTGGCTGCACAAGAACCTAAATTGGTTATAAGCAGGACTATTTCTTGTTTGAAAGCAGCAACGGAAGCAGATTGCTCTTTGATCAAAAAAGGAGTATCTGAACTTTCAGAAGATTGTAAATGGTTACAAAATCTTCAAAACTCTAAAGAGTAAAAAAATAAAGGTCTTATAAAAGACCCGGGTTTTTAACCCAACCGTGGACTAAAGATACGATCTGAATTTTCGGAGGCAAACCTTGCTCAGAGGTATCAAAAGACTAAATCGATACGAGAAAAGATTGCTCAGGATAGCAAAGCTGGGCGGTAAACTCGTAAAAATCAACCAAGCAGGTTTTTCTAGAAGAACCAACGAAGGTTTCCGTTTTCCGATCTATAGTTTGGAAATAGGGACCAAAGAAGGTCTAGAAAAACATCCTGTTGGTATTACTGCAGGTGTCCATGGATTGGAAACCATTGGTATCCAGATCTTAATTGATTTTTTAGAATATATTATTAATCCAAAATCCACTGGTTTTTTGCCTGAATTAAAAAAAGGTAAATTAGGATTAATTGTTATTCCAATTGTAAATCCCGGGGGAGTAGCCGCAAAAACCAGATCAAATCCTGGCGGAGTGGACCTAATGAGGAACTCAGGGATAGATGCAGAGAAACCACTTCCATTCTTTGGAGGCCAAAAGTTCTCTAATAAACTTCCTTATTTTAGAGGACATGGATTGGAGCCAGAGTCCAGAACACTTTCCAGAACTGTTTTCGAACGGTTCTTTCATGTACAAGATTCTATTCTGCCTGTTCTAGATCTACATTCCGGCTTTGGGACTGTGGACAATGTTTGGTGGCCATATGCTTATACTCATAGGCCTTGCACAGATACTGCTTTGTATGAAAAGATAGCTTCTCACTTTAAAGATCATTGTGGTCATATTAATTTTTCTTATGGTCCTCAGAGTGCGAGTTATACGACTCATGGAGATCTTTGGGATAAATTTTACGATCATTACCAAGAATTATATTCTGAACAAGAGAATTGGAATTCTAAATTTCTACCTTTAACATTAGAAGTAGGTACTTGGTCCGATATCAAAGAAGAGCCTATGAAATTATTTTCCAAAAAGGGAATATTTAGGCCGGCCGAACATAATAAGAGTGAAGTTCTTACTCGATACAGAGGATTCTTAAGAGATTTTGTGCGCCTAGGTTTAACTAAGCCAAAAGACTGGACAGAAGCTCAGTAATTTTCCGAGTATTCTGGAAACATTAAGAAGAAGGTCGCAGTTTTTCTAAAATTTCCTTGGGAGTTTCGTAAATTCCTTGGCTTTTATAGATCCAGGCAAGTCGATCTAACTCTTTTAAATGTCCCAATACTTTAGAATCTTCTAAACTAGGATTTTTCTTTTTTAGTTTTTTCAGTTCAGTAAAGAAGGAAACATTATCTCGGTTTCTATTTAAAAGATGTCCTGATAATCCTATACAAGGACATGCTTTATTATTATCGATCCACATCCCGCATTCTTTGGATAAAAATTCAGACAGTTTCTTTTTGGATCTAGAAAGTTTTTGGCGGAAGTTTTCGGAACTGATACTTAAAATTTCTGCCCCTTCTTCGCTGCTCATGCCGTAAACGGAAGACAGAACAAATACTATCCTATCAGCGGAATTCAATTTTAATAAAACTGCATGTACACAACCGAATCTGATCTCTTCTTCTAAAATTTTGTCTTCTACTTGGTCTTCTAAAGAAATTGAATTCGGTTTAGAAAGATATTCTTGTCGTATTCTACTTAAATAGACAATGTTCTTAGGCCTTTTGATTGTAAGAAGATGATTGCTCGCGATAGAATAAACCCAAGTAGTAAACTTACTCTCGAATCTAAATCCAGAAAGTTTATTAGAAATTTTGAACAAGATCTCTTGGGTTGCGTCTTCTGCTTCTTGAGGATCCCATAACATTCTTAAAGAAAGATTAAAGATATAGTCTTGGATCTTTTCCAAAAGATCTTCCATCGCTCTAGGTCTGCCCTCTAGAGCGATTCGGATCGTATCCGTAAACTCGTCTTGTATCGTTACGGATTTTTCCATTCTAAGCTTTGATCCCTTTTTTCCTAAGATAATGTTCCAAATTTCTGGCGGCTTCTGATCTCACCTTTCCTTGGACTAAAGGTGACCATCCTAAAAGAACTCCAGGAGCGCCTAAAGCCATTCTGGTCCATTTCCAGAGAGGAAATCTATCCTTTTGTTTAACTACTTTTCCGTTTTTAAATTGGAATTCGGATTTGATATGGTTTTCGACCTTTCGTCCTGTTTTTGAAAACAGATATGTTGCCACCCAGTATGCTGTTCCTGTGTCAGCGCCAGCGTTTGCTTCTACTAGTTCAATAGTTGCATTCGGATCCATTCTTTCTAAGAGCATTGACCACATACCAGATACGGCTCCACCTTTTAATTTAGGAAATACTGGATCTGAAAATTCAACGTCTTGTGAATAAAAGTCCGCAATACTTGCAGAGTTTCTAGAATGAAAACTTTTATAAAAGTCTCTGATTTTTTCTTCGTTTGGATGCATGTAAATATCCTTTTTTGATTTCGCATAATAGGATCGAATTTGCAGATCCAGTGTGACTGGATTTTGGAAGAATTTTTAGAAATAGATAAAAAAAGGCCCGCAAAAGCGGGCCTGAAAATTATTCGGACAAGCGGATTAAACTCGTCCGAGGCAAGGCGAATAGAAAACGCCGTAATGGCGTTGATGTAAACTCCAGTTAACGTATATGAGTTAAGTGATAACTCATACTGGAGAGTAACATTTCAATAATATACTAATTAGGATCGAAAATCGTTCGGAATTATATACATGAACGTTTTTTGTTTGCACCTAATTGAATTATGAAAAAATGTTTTTTAACGCATGATCCGAATTTCGTTTTTTCTTCTCGTTCTTATTTCGAGTTTCGGTTCCATCTTCGCCAAAGAACTTCCGTTCATTCTAAAAGCAAACGAACATAATAAAAACATTACGCCCGAACTTTATTTTTGGGAAAAAACCTATACCGAAAATATTCCTCCTCCATCGAATCAAAATAATGGATGGAAAAAAATTAGATCAAACGCTCTAAATTTCAATTTTTCTAAAAGATCGTATTGGTTAAAATTCCGAATTAGATTTCGCGAAGAAATTCGTGAAAATCTTTACTTCGTACTTCGTTGGAAGGCCCATGATTTAGCAGAATTGTATACCCCAAATGGGGTAACTCCTATACAAAGAGTCGGAGATACATTATCAAAAAGTAATTGGCCTGTGAAGAATGTTCTTTATCCAACCTTACTCTTGCAAGGGGAGCCAGGAGAAGAAAAAGAATTTATAGTTCGGATCAAATCAGAATCCATTATGTCATTCCCAATTGATATCATGGATGAGGCTGGTGTCCGAGCGAATCTTGCTCTTGAAACAGGAGTATTTTCTCTTTCTGCCTGCTTATATGGGATGCTAATCCTCGTTGCTTTATTGTATTATAGAGCAACAGAATATAAAGAATTTCTACTATATACTTGCTACGCTTTTTGTATGGGAGCCTCATACGATGTAAATTACGGAAATGCGATAGAGCTTTTTTGGGAAGATTCCCCCCTTTGGACCGAAAAAGTGAATTATTTTTTCTTTAATTTGGGAGGTATTTTCGGATTCCAATTCATTAGAAAGTTTTTGGAAACAGAAACATTTCTGCCTTGGGTGGACCGGATCTTATTCTTTTTTTCAGTTATTCTGGGTCTGACACTTCCACTCATTTTTACGATGGATACGATTGCGTATCTGACTTTGACCAATGAAATTATATATTCTATTTCTATTCCTATGATATTGATCGCGGGAATTTATTTGAGAAGAAGGGGAAATCGTAAATTAAATCTGTTTTTGGTTTCTTGGGGATTATATCTTACTTTCGGTTATATTAGTATTTTTTACTATATTGGGATTTTAGAATACGGATTTTTTACCGTATATGCAGTTCCTCTTTTCTTTCCAGCGGACCTTCTAATTCTTCTTTATAATATTATCCAAAAATATTCTCAGAATTTAGAAGAGAAGAATAGCCTAGTCGAAACTTTAAGCGGTTTTATAAATAAGCCTAGATACGCTCGTTCTAAGATTTCAGGCTTGGATGTGGATGAATCTCTGAATGCTTTGGAACATCTCATGAGCACGGAGAAATTATTCGCAGAGGAAGAAGTTACTATCCAGATGCTCGCTTCTAAGATCGGACTAAGCACTCACCAATTGTCAGAACTTCTGAATTCCAGGCTTGGGATGGGATTTGCTGCTTATTTAAATTCCAAAAGGATAGAAGAGGCTAAACTTCTTCTGAAAAACGATACTGAAGATAATATTTTAAATATTGCATTTGCAGTAGGTTTTGGTTCTAAAACTTCTTTTAATGTGGAGTTTAAGAAGGCGACAGGTCTTACTCCGAAACAATACAAAAGTTTCGTGCAAAAAGCGCTGCTATAATAGCGCGGATATTCTTTCGAGTCCTGATTGAAACAATTCAGTTTCAGAGATTAAACTGATCACTATATATCCTGAAGCTTCTTCGAATCCGAACATGGAACCTGGGTGAACGAGCACTTTCTCTTTTTCTAATAATCTAAAGGAGAATTCCTCGTCGTTTAAGAAGGATGGAGATTGTAACACAGCATACCATCCTCCTTTGGGAGATGTGTAAGTGATTCCTGGATGAGAAGAATAGTAACTTTCTAGAACCTGAAGATTTCTGTTTATTCTTCTAAGCACTTGGCTTTGGATCATATTTCTCCATTGGAATAATTCATGAAGTGCGAGTTGTATTGGAGTTCCTACAGAAAGATAAGTATCTGCAATGATCTCTAATCTTTCTTTGCATTCTTTTTTCCAGCTAGTGGGACCTCCGACATGGATCCAGGAAAGTTTCATTTGAGGAAGTGCAAGTATCTTAGAGACTCCATTTACTACAAATACGGGGATATCAGTATGAAAAAAGTCGATTTGATGAAGATTTTCTTTGTGAAGATAATCTGAGAATACTTCATCTAGAACCAATGCTATTCCTTTGGTTTTAGAAATGGCTTTTAGTTTTTCGAATTCACTCCCGGTGAGTAAATTTCCTGTTGGATTATTTGGGGAAACTAAGAATAGGATTTTAGTTTTATGAGTGATCTTAGAATTTAAATCTTCAAAATCTATTTTCCAATTTTCGTTTTGATCTAATTTGTAAGAATTAAATTCTGCTCCATCTAGTAGGGATAAAAATTCGAAAAGTGGATAACCGGGAGAAGGGATGAGAACTTCTTCTCCTGGATTACATAATAACTTTATTAAATAGGAATACGCTTCGGAGGAAGAAGATGTTAAAAATAGATCTTCTTCTGAGATTGTATGACCTTTCTCTTTATAATAACCGGCGATAGATTTTCTGGCGATCAAAGTTCCTTTCGGATCAGGATCATATTCCAGACTTTCCGGTTTTTCCAGTGAATGTAGTATAGCTTCTCTTGGATAAACAAGTCCTACTTTTGTAGGATTGGAAATAGTAAGATCGATCCAATCTTCTCCTGATTTTTTAAAAGATTCTAAAAGAGAATATAGATCATTCTCTCCTGGAACGAATTCGAATCTATCGCTAAAGCGAGGAATGTTTCCCTGATCCATACGTTTTTCTTAATGTATAAATCTGTTCCAAAGATACAGAAGAAGTGAAAGTCCGATGCTGATCAGAATGGAAGTTGCAAAAGGAAAATAGAATTTGAAATTTTCTCTTTCGATCTTGAAGTCTCCAGGTAGATTACCAAGAGAAGAAATAAATGGAAGTTTGGAGCCGAAAAGGATGATGGCTCCAATAATCAGGAAGAATGCCCCGATCCAAAGAAATGTTTTACCTAGCGGTTCCATATTAGATCCACTGGAAACAAGAACTGGCGGAGAGGGGGGGATTCGAACCCCCGGTAGGTGTTACCCTACGCTTGCTTTCCAAGCAAGTACCATAAACCGCTCGGACACCTCTCCGGTTCTTGGTTGCGATTACGATGTTTTTCCAGGGAGCGGTCCGGTCAAGGAGATTCGACCCAAAAGTTCCGAGCATAGACTTAGGACTTCTTCTCTGAAATAAATTGGGCAGCTCTTTTGGAGAAGGCCATGATCGTATAGCTTGGATCCACAGAAACCGCAGTGGGAAACACACTGGAATCGCTTACATATAAATTCGAAATTCCATGTACCTTATGTTTCCAATCCACAACTGAAGTTTTGGGATCCAATCCCATTCTGCATCCTCCTGCAGGATGAGGAGCAGCCATCGCCATAGAAGCAGGAGTTAATGGAAGTGAATTTACAACGCTTACTTCTTCCGGTTTAGTTAATACGGTTCTTTTCAGATCTGGAAGAATAACTTTGTATGCGCCTGCTTTAAAGTTCAGGATGACCTGTTTGCGAATACAATCTTTGAGTATTTCTTTAGTAAGTGGTCCGAAACTGTATTGAACTTCTCTTTTACCACCTGACTTAATTTCTATTCTTCCTAATTCAGAATCTGGATCGTCTATCCAACCTATTGTTCCTCCTAGTCTAGGAAGTTCTTTCATGATCTCGAAATGTTCTTCTCCGAATCCTGGGACAAGTGCGCCTATCGCACCTGGCTGTAATTGGTTTGCCATAATGAGATATCCGCCTTCTCTATATATTCCTCCCGCATAACGTGCCAGTCTAAATTCTTCTACACCATAAGCAGAAGGAATATTTCTCCATTGTATAATAGATTCTTTATAGAGAGCGTGAACAAATGGAGAAGGATTGATTGCTAAAAATTCTCCTAATGCCGGTAACTTTCTTTTCAATCCGTTTTTAAGAAGGAAGGTAGAACTTCCAAATCCTCCTGCTGCGACTACAACTGTGTCCGCTTTAAAACGTAATTTCACGTCGGATTCTTTTTGAGAAGGTCTGTCTATTACAACTGCCTCTAGTCCGACAACCTTATCCCCTTCAAATTCCAATTCTAACGCTTTAGTGTCTGCGTAAAGATCTGCTCCTAATGCCATTGCCATTGGAATATGAGTGATTAGTTGGCTTTGTTTTGCTCCGAACATACAACCTTGCATACAATGCCCGGACTTTTGGCAGTTCTTACGTGCTTGCGGGACTGGATTTCCTTCCCAACCTAATTCTTTGGAAGCTTTACGAACCAATTGGTTCATTCTATTATAATTTTCTTCTTTGGCAGGATGGACATTCAGTGTGTCGTCTAACTCTTTCCAAAAAGGTTCTAGATCTTCTGCCCCGTGACCTAATACCCCAAATTTGTCCTTCCAAAGCTCTAATCTATCTTTAGGAGTTCTATAACTATCAGCCCAGTAGTGAACAGAGGCGCCGCCCACATTTTTTCCATAAACTATGTTTACTGTTCCATCAGCTGTGGTGGCCATATTTCTTTCTGCAGAAACTTTTCCGGCCATATTCAATTCATGATTATCGAATGATCCAGTGTGGTAGTAACCTCCTTCTTCAATTAAGGTTACCTTCTTCCCCGCCTTAGCTAGTTCATAAGCTACAGTTGCGCCACCACAACCTGTTCCGATGACTAAAACTTCTGTGCGGATCTCTTTGGATTCGCCTAAATTTTTCCATTCGTATATTTTACCCGACATCGGAACCTCCTACTAGTTTGCGATAATAGATCCTGGACTCGCTTAATTTTTCAGGAGGATTCATAAAAGGTCCGTCATACGAAATCGTTTTAAAAGTAGATTCATGTCCATAATACATTAAGAAAATTGGCATTCTTAAATTTGCCCAAACAGCTCTTACAGTGTCTGAGTCAGAATGATTTAATTCGGATAAAAACTTTCTTCTGGATTCTAAGGAAAGTTTTGAGAATCGAGAAAACTTCCAATGAAAGAATGGAAGATATTCTAAAACCATGATTAAAGTTTTAAAATCATCTGATAAGAATGGATCTACGAAATAAAATTCTTCATCTAATCTTTCCAATACCTTTGCTTCTTTATACGTTGGAGCGTTAGCAGCTGGTAAGATGACTTCTGATAATGCTGCTAAGGTTTCTAATTCTGATTCAGAGAAGAACAGTGTCTTAGGTAGTTGTTTGGAAGATCTGTTTAAGATACAAATCGATCCCCCAAGTACTAGAGCTCCTGAACCGGCGAGTCCCAGTCTCAAAAATGTTCTGCGAGATAAACGCGGGGCTGAATTTGCCATTGCAGTGTTTTCCTTCGATTCTTGGACTTGTCAATCCTATCCTACCCGGTTCTATACAGAAAACCAACTTGACGTTCCAAACGTTCGATAATCCTTAGTAATCATGGCAGATAAGAATGACAAAGTTCCGGAAAACGTTCCGGGCAAATTCTATATTGATAATAGCTGTGTGCCTTGTAACGATTGCTTGGAAGAGGCACCTAAACTTTTGAAATATACCGACGATGAGTCTAAGGTATATTTCCATAAACAGCCTGCCACTCCTGAAGAAGCGGTTGCCGCTCGCAAAGCTATGGAAATCTGTCCAGTAGAAGCGATCGGAGACGACGGAGAATAAACAAGCCTGAAGTTTTTCGGGCTTATATAGATCGGAAAACTCCTCCTATTAATCGAATTACGTTTTTCTAATTCACTTTCCTCTTTTTAATTCTTTTAAAAGAGATAAAACTCACGCGAAAAATGGTTCCTCATTCGGAACCGATTCCCCAAAAGTAGATCACTCGTTCTAGGACAAAAGGTTTAGTTCTGGGTGAAATTTAAAATCTTAGATCAGTTTACGTTGTAGAAAGAAATCCTTTAGATTTTAGGGTTTTTGGACCTTTTTTATTCGCAATGTACTCGTATAAGTCGTCTTTATATGTATTAGTTAGTAGAGCAAGTTCTTGCAGTTTATGGAAGAAAGACAGGGTCAGGAAAAAATCAAATTGGATCAAGACCAAGATTTGTACCAGATCTTAATCGAAACCAGTCGAGAACTGATCTGTTTACACGACCCAGAAGGGATCTATATTTATGTAAATCCTGCTATTGAAATTCTTACTGGTTTTAAACCGGAAGAAATGTTGGGTCGTAATCCTTATGATTTTATCCATCCTGACGACAGAGAACGAATTCTAACAGATTCTCATAATCCTGCAAAAGAGGGAAGACCTACAGTCGCCACTCAATACCGTTTTTTAAAGAAGAATGGTGACTATGTTTGGTTCCAAACCTTGACCCAGCCAATTAAAAATAAAGAAGGCAAGGTCACTCATTTAAATACAACTTCTAGAGATGTTACCGATCAAGTACGACTAACGGAGAGTTTGCAGCAGGAAAAAAAATTTTCATCTATCATGGCTGAACTCGCAAAAGTAGGAGCTTGGGAATCCAATATTGAAACAGGCAATTTGTATTGGTCTTCTGAAATTTATAGGATCTTGGAAAGAGATCCTTCTCTCGGAATTGATAGAGATACTGTTTATCAAAAATATTCTTATGCAGAGGACATGGAAAAGTTAAGGGAGAATAACTTACGAGTCTATCAAAAAGGAGAGACTTACTCTGTAGAACATAGGATGGTCACAGAAACTGGAAGAGTGATTTGGGTTCGCACACAAGGTAAGCCTGCATATTCTGAAGGAAGGATCGTAGGAGTATACGGTGCGATGCAGGACATCACTCTTTCTAAATTGGTAGAAGAAGAGATCCGCTTAAGTGAGAAAAAATTTTCGGAAGCATTTCATAGTTCCGGTAATGGGATCATTCTATTAGATAAGAACGGGCACTTTTTAGAACTCAATCAATCCTTCGCTAAGATGATAGGATACGAACCTGATGAACTTCTTTTTAAATCTTTCCAAGACGTTACTTATCCTGAAGATCTAAATATAGGTGCGGAAGCATTTCGTAAAATTATCGATGGAGAGAGAGACAGTGCTCAATTCGCAAAAAGATATATCCACAGAAAAGGACATATAGTCTGGGTGTTTATCACTGGAGTTGCAGTTAGAAAAGATTCTGGAGAACTGATGTTTATCGTATCTCAGATCCAAGATATCTCTCGCAAACGGATCTTAGAAAATATCCTAAGAGAAAAAAATGCAAGACTCAGATCAGTAGGTACTCATTTAAAAGAAAGGATCTCACAGCTAGAAGAATTTAACCAGATTGTGTCCCATAATATGAGATCTCCGATCGGGAATATCTCCACACTGGTAAAGTTTTTAGAAGAGGCGGAAACGGAAGAAGAGAGAGTCGAGTACATGGACTATCTCAAGACAACCTCTGACCAATTACTTACAACATTAAACGAAATCGTTGAAGTTATTAAAATAAGACAAAGTCCAAAGGTTGTTTCAGAAGAAATTCTATTCGAATCTGTATTTTCTAGAGTAAAGGCCATGTTTTTAGGCCAAATATTGGAATGTGATGCCGAAATCATTGCAGATTTTTCGGAATCTCCTTCAATTGTCTACCCCCCAGTCTATTTGGAGAGTATATTCTTAAACCTACTTTCTAATTCTTTGAAATATAGATGCGAATCCCCTCATCCGGTGATCCGATTTAGGACATATTGGTCTCACGGAAATCATGTTTTGGAAGTGCAGGATAACGGTTTAGGAATTGACTTAAATAAACATGGGGATCAAATTTTTAAATTACACAAAAGATTTCACCGAAACACGGACGGAAGAGGTTTGGGTCTGTTTATGACCAAAAACCAAATCGAATCTTTGGGTGGAGAAATCCATGTGGAAAGTACTCCTGGACAGGGTACGAAATTTATCATTCACCTTTCAAAAGCAAATGAATTCGCTATCTAAAAAACAGAAACTTTTACTCGTAGATGACGACGCGATCTTTGTTGAGATCGCTAAAAGAACTATCGAAAAGACCGGTGCTGTCGAAAGTTTAAAAGTATTTCCAGACGGAGAAGGTGCGATCAGCTTTTTAAGAGAGCACCAAAGCGAGCCGGATATCATTCCCGACTTTATATTTTTAGATATTAATATGCCTTTTATGGATGGCTGGCAGTTTTTGGATGAGTATGCAAACTTCGTGAATACCCTCAGCAAAAAACCAGAAATTTATATGGTTAGCTCTTCCGTAGATGATTCCGATCTAAGAAGAGCCAAAGAAATTCCATTAGTAAAAGATTATATAATCAAGCCTGTGTCTTTGGATTCATTTAAAAAAATCTTAACGAACCAAGCTTAATTTATTCTCCACCACCTAAGGAAAATGCTCTTTTTCCTTCGAATTTATACAAATTGTCCGTTTGGATACTGTCCAATCCTGCTTCTGAAATTCTAAGTAATAGTTTTGCGATTTGTTCAGATTGTATCTTAATAAAACCATCTCCTGATTCAGCATCTGGGGTTTCTGGATTTACGAATCTACATCTCCAATGATCTGTTAAAAAAGTTTCAGGAGCACCATTGGGATAAACTTTTACACCTCTATTCGTGATCATTCTGAGTTTTAGATCTCCGGAGATTGCGCTTAGTTTTTTAGCAAGTTCTTCAGAAGTTCCCGGTGCCCAATCTAAAAATACATCCACACCCACTAGTTCTTTTTGAAGAGCTTTTCTTTTGTATTCTGGGATATGGATCGCCTTTGCTTTTCCAAAAGAGATTGGTTTGAACTTTTCTGGAAGATGTCCTAGGTTTCCGATGACTGCTTCTCCAAATTCTTTTGTACCAACTTTGATACGGCTTACACCTGCTTTATAAATATCTCCAGTGTGAATTCCTTCTTCGATAGTGAGTAACCAAGCGTTTTGGATTTTAGCTGCGATATCAGGTTGTCCTAAATGTACTAACATCATAACCGCTGCGTTAATAAGTCCGCTTGGGTTTGCGATATTTTTTCCTGCGATGTCAGGAGCAGAACCGTGGATTGCTTCGAACATAGAGACAACTTCTCCAATGTTTGCGGATCCAGCCATACCAACAGAACCTGCAACCTGAGCGACTATATCAGAGATGATATCTCCATATAAATTTAATGTTACAACAACATCGTAAACCTGAGGTCTTTCTGCTAAGTGAGCAGCTCCAATATCTATGATCTCACTGGCCGCTTCTAGATCAGGATATTCTTTTGCAATTTCTTTGAAGATATCATGGAACAATCCATCTGATTGTTTCATGATATTGTCTTTTACCATTGCGGTTACTTTTTTTCTGCCATATGCTTTTGCGTATTCAAAAGCGTAACGGATGATCTTTTCAGAACCTGGTCTTGAAATTAATTTTAAACATTGAACAGTGTCTGAAGTTTGTTTGTGTTCTATCCCAGTATAAAGGTCTTCTTCATTTTCTCTTACAATAACAACGTCTAACTTATGATGTTTTGTATCTACATAAGGATAAAGTGAAATACAAGGTCTAACGTTTGCGAATAAACCTAAAGTAGTTCGAACGGTTACGTTCAAACTTTTGTAACCACCTCCTTGAGGAGTAGTGATTGGAGCTTTAAAAAATACTTTTGTGTCGCGTAGAATGTCCCAAGACGCAGGTTCTATTCCCGCACTATGGCCTTTTTTGTAGACTTGCTCTCCGATATCTATAAAGACAGGTTCGATACTTGCGCCAGCCGCTTCTAAGATCTTGAGAGTGGCGTCCATAATTTCCGGACCGATCCCATCTCCCTTAGCGACAGCGATTTTTTTCTTCGAGCTCATACTGACCTCCGATGTAGGAGTTCCTACAAATCGTTTTTGAGATAATCTACAGTCTTATTTCAATCGATGAGGTGCTCTGCGTCAATCTGGATTAGCTCCAAGGATAGAATTCCAACAGATCTCCTTCTTCCAGGTTTTCTGTTTCTGAGAATTGGACTCCGAGACCGTCTGAAAAAATTCCTGCACGAATATCTCCGCTTCCGTTAAACTTCTTTTCAGATAAAAAGGTTTGGACTTTGGTCTCATATGAAACCGGAAAGAACTCAGTCAGTTTATTTTTCTTTTTTCTTTCTCCGGCAAAAGGCAAACAGATTGGTTTCTCTGAAGAAAGTCCTAAAAATTTTCGTATATATGCTTCTACAAAAATCCTAAAACAAACCTGAACGCTAAAAGGATTCCCAGGCAGGCCAAAGACTGCCTGCTTATTCTTCTTACCAAACCAAATTGGTTTTCCAGGTTTGATCCTTACCTTATGAAAAACTTCCTTCACTCCAGAAGTTTCCAAAATTTTAGGAACTAAGTCTAGGTTTCCCATGGAAACTCCGCCGGAGAGAATGAGAAGATCAGAATCCAAACCTTCTTTCACTGCTTTTTCGAGAAGAATGGGATCATCACCCGCGCGAGTAACAGATAAAGGGCTTATACCATATTTTTGTAATAGAGATCTGATAGAATAAGAATTAGAATCTCTGATCTGCCAAGGTTTTGGAATTTCGCCAGGACCTACGATCTCGTTTCCGGTGGAGATCACTCTTACTCTAGGAAGTTTAGAAGTTTGAATGGAATATTTTCCTAAGGAAGAAAGCAAAGAAAGAACAGAAGCGTTGATCAATGTTCCTTCGTTTAAGATTTCTTGGTTTATTTTTAGATCTTCTCCTTGAATTGCTATATTGGAGAAGGAGCTGGATTTTTCAGTCTTAAAGCGGACTTGTTTCTTTCCATTAGAAATTCCTAAATCTTCGGAATCTTCTATCTTTATAACCAGATCGAAACCTTCTGGGACCGGGGCTCCTGTCATGATGCGGATTGTTTCTTCTCCGCTTTCTAATCGGAATGATTCTCCTGCATGTAATTCTCTAGTATAGGAATAAATTCGATCTTCCGAAAAACCTTCTGATTTTAAAGCAAATCCATCCATAGTTGCCCTATGAAAAGGCGGATAATCTCTATCCGAATGGATCTTTTCTCTTAGCACTTTACCAAGAGAATTTTCTAGATTTGTATTTTCGGGAGAAGACACACTCGCAGAAGATTCTACGAGTGTGAGCGCCTCTTGGACGGAGATCAATGTCCTTCTCCTCTCATCATTTTTTTTGCATGGAATACTGCAGGAAGAATTGCCTGTAAACTTTCAGTAGCACCATTCGTGCTTCCTGGGACGGATACTATTAACGTTTTACCAATTTTGCCTGCAATAGATCTGGATAACATTGCAAAAGGAGTTCTGTCTTGGCCGAAAGATCTCATTGCTTCTGCGATTCCAGGAATTTCTTGCTCTAAGATCCCTTTTATTGCTTCAGGAGTATTATCTCTTGGCCCGAGTCCTGTTCCGCCTGTTGTAACGATAAGGTCTAATCCTAGTTTAGACCATTCTAATATTGTATTTCTTATTTGTTCAGGCTCATCAGGAAGGATTTCTGATTTAATAGTTTCTACATCATGTTCTTTTAATAGGCTTAAGATTGCTTTTCCGGAACCATCTTCTCTTTTTCCTTGGAAAGTAGAATCGGAACAAACCAGAATTCCTGCTTTGGAACCTGCTGCAAATTTTGTGATCTGAGAATCCGTTTTTCCACCCTTCTTCTCCAAAAGACGAATAGAAGAAATTTCTAGTTCTTTATCTATAGGTTTTAGTAAATCATAAATCACTAATGAAGCTACACTTACACCTGTAAGCGCCTCCATCTCTATGCCTGTTTTTCCGATCGATTTTGCAGTGGTTAAAATTCGGACTGCATTTTTATCGGAAATAATTTCGAATTCTATTTGGAATGAATCAATAGAAACAGGATGACAATGAGGAATTAGCTCCGAAGTTTTTTTAGAACCGAGAAGTGCAGCTGCCTTCGCTACTCCGAAAAGATCTCCCTTAGGAAGAGTATTTTCTTTGATCCTAATAATGGTTTCCGGTTTGCAGAATACAAAACCTTCTGCTTGGGCAGTTCTAAGAGTTGTTTTCTTTCCGGTAATATCGTTCATGCTTCCTCTTAGCGGGAATCCGCAGGAATCAATATAATTCTGCTAAGGAAAACTGCGAGTAGTTTTCCTTAGCAGTAGGAGATCCTACCTTCTTCTTTTAACCTTTGCAGTTCGATATAAAAGTTTACGATTTCTCCGAATATTAACAACGCTGGCGTCTTGATCTGGAATTCTTCTGCTTTGTCCAAACAAGTATCTAGATTTGCTAAAACCAGTCTTTGGTTAGGAAGGGTAGCGTTCTCTATGAATGCCATAGGAGTGGAGCCAGAGTTTCCGGAATCTAATAAATTATCACGGATACTTTCCAAACTGTTCAATCCCATATAGACCAAAACTGTTTTACCCTCTAAATTTAGGTCTTCGAAACTTTCTGGGTTTTTGCCAGTCTTCTTATGGCCAGATAAGAAAAGTATTTCTCTTGCATATTCTCTGTGAGTGAGTGGAATTCCCAAACTAGAAGCAGCTCCGGAAGCAGTTGTAACTCCAGCTAAAATTTCACATTCAATTCCGAGGGAAGCAAGATGTTCTATTTCTTCTCCGGCTCTTCCGTAAATAGAAGGATCACCACCTTTCAAACGAACTATATTAGAATATTGTTTAGCATATTCACCTAATTTTTGATTAATCTCTGTTTGAAGGCAGCTATGTTGTCCGATCCTTTTTCCTACGTATTCTAAGACCGCGGACTTTTTGCAGTATTTTAGAACTCCCGCAGAAACTAGATCATCATATAAAACTACATCTGCTTTTCTTAAAAGTTTTACTGCACGAACTGTAAGAAGGTCCGGATTTCCCGGACCGGCACCTACTATATATACTTTTCCTGCGGAAGAGTTCATGATCTTAACCCTGAGTTTCCGGGCTTTCGATCCCGATATAAACTGTTCCGTCTTCAATATGAACAGGAAATGTTTTTATGGAATATTCTTCTCCGCTGATACAAGCACCGGTTCTAAGAGAGAAAGATTTTTTATGCATTGGACATGCAACTTTAGGTTCTCCTTGAGAATCACCGATCATTCCTCTTGCTAAAACCATGTCTCCTGTATGAGGACATTTGTTTTCACACGCAAACCATTCGTTTCTAGAACTGAAATGAAAGATCGCGATTTGTTCTCCGTAAACTTTTGCGCAGACTCCGCCATCTTCCGGAAATTCACTGACTGTACTAACGGGTATCCAAACAGGTTCTTTTGTAGTTGTATTCATTTTTATCTCCTAGTTCGAAACCAATTCTTTTTTAGGCCAATCTACTGGACGTTTTTGTCCTCTTTCTTCGATGAATTTTATAGTTGGGTCGGCATCTTCGCTGTTTATGAAATGTTTATATCTTTTTTGTTTTTCAGGATCATCTACTACATCTTTCCATTCGCAAACATAGGTTCCAACAAGATTGTCCATTTCTTCTTCTAACATCTTGTTGATACCAAGTCTGTCATTGATGATCACATCTTTCAGATATTCTATTCCGCCTTCTAATTGTTCCAACCAAGCAGAAGTCCTTACAAGTTTATCCGCAGTTCTAATATAGAACATCATGAACCTGTCGATGTATTTAACGCAGGTTTCTTCATCCAAATCAGCAGCGAGAAGGATCGCGTGTTTAGGATTCACTCCTCCGTTTCCGCCAACATACAGGTTCCAACCTTTTTCAGTAGCGATGATACCGAAGTCTTTACCTCTTGCTTCTGCACATTCTCTGATACAACCAGAGACTGCTGATTTTAATTTATGAGGAGCTCTGATCCCTCTATATCTTTCTTCGATACGAATTGCAAATGCAGTACTATCTTGGACTCCGTATCTACACCATGTGGAACCCACACAACTTTTAACGGTTCGCATCGCTTTACCGTAGGCATGTCCGCTTTCGAAACCTTCTTCTACTAGATCTTTCCAGATATCAGGAAGTTGATCCATTCTTGCACCAAGTAGATCTATCCTTTGACCACCAGTGATCTTGCAGTATAAATCATACTTTTTCGCGATCTGACCGATCACGATTAACTTATCTGGAGTGATCTCTCCGCCAGGAATACGAGGAACAACAGAGTAAGTTCCACCTCTTTGGATGTTTGCAAGATACTTATCATTGGTATCTTGGATCTCTCTGTGTTTTTGGATCGGTTCGTTGTAAATACTTGCGATGATAGAAGCCACAGTAGGTTTACAAGACTCACATCCATTTCCCATTCCGTGAGTGCGGATCATCTCTTCGAAACTGCGGATACCTTTTACCTTTGCAATTTGGAACAACTCTTGTCTTGAATATTTAAAATGTTCACATACATGTTCAGTAACCACTTTACCTTGTGCGCGAAGTTCTTCCTTCAGGATGGAATTCATCTGAGGGATACAACCACCACAACCAGTTCCAGATTTGGTACATTCTTTCAATCCTTTCAGATCAGAACAAGCACCTGAACGGATCGCCCCTAAAAGATCCCCTTTAGAAACGTTATTACAAGAACAGATCTTTGCATCATCTGGAAGGGACCCGAATGCAGAACCTTCTTCTGATGGAGTTCCTACAATTAAGGATTCAGGTTCAGCAGGAAGTTCTACGTTATTTAAGTAAAGAGTGAGAAGGGTAGAATATGCATCTGCATCTCCTACAAGTATTCCTCCTTTCAGTTTTTTACCATCAGGAGAAAGAACTAATTTTTTATACACACCAGTGCGTGGATTCGTATAAGCGATAGGAAGATGTTCCGTTTGACCTAAAGCATCTCCGAAAGAAGCAACATCTACTCCGATCAATTTAAGTTTTGTAGAAAGATCCGAACCTGCATAAGATTTTGTTTTTTGTCCAGGACTACAAAGATTATAAGCGAGTATTTCCGCCATTTCATAACCTGGAGCCACAAGTCCGTAGATCATTCCTTTATGAAGTGCAACTTCTCCGATTGCATAAACTCCGTAGACATTTGTTCTTAGCTCGTCGTCTACGATTACCCCGCCTCTTTGTCCAACCTCTATTCCAGAATTTTTTGCCAGTTCATCTCTTGGCCGGATCCCTGCGGATACAATCAACATCTCCACATCTAAAACGGAACCATCTACGAATTCGAGACCTTGGAAACTAGAATCACCTAATGCTTGTTTGGTTTCTTTGTTTAAATGAATGCGAACGCCTAAGGATTCTATCTTAGATTTTAGAACGGAAGAAGCGGCCTCATCCAATTGCCTAGGCATCAAACGTGATGCGAATTCAACTACATGGCTTTCCTTTCCCATGTCTAATACTGCTTTAGCTGCTTCTAAACCTAATAAACCGCCACCAAGTACAGCAACTTTGGAAACTTGTTTAGCGTAAGACATGATCTTTTCTAGATCTTCAATTGTACGATAAACAAAAACTCCTTGTTTATCTACACCTTCAAAATTGGGAACAAAAGCAGAAGAACCTGTAGCAATTACCAATTCATCAAAAGGTAATTCAGTTCCGGCAGAAGTAGTTACTTTTCTAGAAACTGTATCAACTGAGATCGCAGGTTCAGAAAGTAATAAGCGGATCCCATTGGTTCTATACCAATCGGAAGGAGAAAGATAAAGAGAATCTGCGGATCTATTTGTAAAGTACTCGGAAAGATGAACTCGATCGTAAGCTCTTCTAGGTTCTTCACCTAAAATAGTTACTTCAAATTTTTCTGTTCCACCGTACTCAGCGATTTTTTCGGCGAATCTATGACCCACCATTCCATTTCCAAGAATTACTAACTTCCGTTTCATTTTATCTATCTCCTTTCCCTTTTAAGGAGCCGGCTTAAGCCGACTCCAATTCTAAGGATTCGTTTTTTCTATTTCTTTCCCAAACATAAGTGTTCATTAAGAACAGAAGGAAGGCAGATAACGCAACCACCACGGATAATACTACGAATCCAACGGAGAAGGTCCCGGAAATCGCTTTCAAACTTCCTAATAGATTCGGAACGAAAAATCCTCCCAAACCACCGAACGCTCCAATAAACCCAGTGATGATCCCGATCTCTTTGCTGAATCTAAGAGGAACGAGTTGGAATACTGAACCATTACCTAAACCTAAGAAGATCATTAAAGTGATGAAGGTAGGAAGTATGATACCTACAGAAGGCAACCAAGATACCGCGATTAGGCAAGAAGCAACTCCAGCGAATACTCCGAGTAGAACTGTTACTCCGCCAAATTTATCAGAAAGATATCCACCGATAGGGCGGACTAAACTTGCACCTAAGATACAATAAGAAGTATAAAATCCTGTGGTGACCTTATCCACACCGTATTGGTCATGGAAGAAGATAGGAAGGAAGCTTGCGATACCTACGAATCCACCAAACGTTACGCTATACAGCAAACAGAAGAATAAAGCATCTCTGGATTTGATTGGTACTAAATATTGTTTTAAAGGCTTTTTAGAAATTGTTCCAGGACAATCTTTTGCAAAGAATAAGAAGAATATGAAAGCAAAAGCTAAAGGAATAAGAGCAATACCGAAAACAGCATGCCATCCAAAATTTCTTGCAAGATCAGGAGCGAAGAATGTAGCGATCACAGATCCGCTGTTTCCAGCGCCTGCAATTCCCATCACTAAGCCTTGGTATTCTTTAGGATACCATCTACTAGCTAAAGGAAGAGCTACTGCAAAGCTTGCTCCTGCAGTTCCTAATAATAATCCAACAAGGATAACTTCAGGAAGAGTATGAGCAAATTTCCAGCCGAGCAATAGAGTGAGCATTGTGACGCCCATTCCACAAAGACCAACGATCTTTGATCCGTAACGATCTGAGAGTAGACCCATTGGGATCCTTAATAATGTTCCTCCTAGTAAAGGAACAGAAACCAACATACCTTTTTGGGCAGGGCCTAATTTGAATTCTTCTGAAATAAAAACGCCTAAAGCGGCAAGCAGCATCCATACCATGAAGCTGAAGTCAAAGTATAGAAAGGAGCTCACGAGCGATGGAAAGTGACCTATGGATAGAAATTCACGAAATTTTTTCATTTAAAGCTCTCCGTTAACGAGCAGAAACGCTCACATAGATCTTATAGCAAAAGTCGTGCCAAGTTTCTGGATGAATTTTTGAAAAAGATTATATTAAGAGTTAATCATATAAAAATTTAGATTAAGCCCTTCTTTTTCGAACACATGATAAAATTCTACTATCGATAGATTTAAGAATAGAGAACAATATTGCTAGAAATTACGCATATATTGTACATGATGCTTAATATAAGTGCGTATAATTTAGATTCGCTGAATTTCTATTCGGATATAATACGAGTTTGGTTGAATCGGTTATAAAATTTATTAATTGGCATGAAAATTGCTATAAATCAGTTGTGAATACAGAAAATGGATTTCGAAGCACCTGTTCTTACTGCGGAGTTGGATGCGGTGTATTGATTCAAAAAGAAAACGAGACCAGTTTTACAGTCCAAGGAGATCCGGATCATCCTGCAAATAAAGGAATGCTCTGCTCCAAAGGGATGAATTTGCACCATACTGTTTTGGATACGAGCGACAGGCTTTTGCATCCAATGGCAAGAAATCCTAAAACGGGAGAATTGCAAAAGACAGACTGGGATTCCGCGCTGGGAGAGATTGCTTCCCGTTTTAAAAATCTGATCAAAGAATATGGACCTGATTCTGTAGGCTTTTATGTTTCCGGACAATTATTGACGGAAGAATATTATGTGGTGAATAAACTCACCAAAGGTTTTTTAAATACAAATAATATAGATACGAACTCCAGACTTTGCATGAGTTCTGCGGTTGTAGGTTATAAAATGTCTTTAGGAGAGGACAGCGTTCCTATCTCTTATGATGATATAGAAATTGCAGATTGTTTTTTGATCGCGGGCGCTAATCCTGCATGGTGCCATCCAATCCTTTTTAGAAGGATAGAAGCTAGAAAAAGTTCAGACCCGAATGTTAAGATCATCGTGGTCGATCCTAGAAAAACAGAAAGTTGTGAGAATGCAGACTTACATCTTCAGATCATACCAGGTACCGATGTATTATTATTTAATGCAATTGCGAGAAGTCTGATAGAGACAAATTCCTTAGATCCTAATTTTATCAATTCGCATACAGAAGGTTTCGAAGATCTAAAAGAAAAAGTTTTTTCTATTAGCATGAAAGAATACGCGGACTCTTGCGGAGTTCCAGAAGAGTCAATTCGAGAAGCAGCAAGTCTGATCTCGAATTCCAAAGGATTTTTAACTCTTTGGGCAATGGGTTTAAACCAAAGTGTGGTTGGAGTAAATAAAAATTTAGCATTAATTAATTTGAATTTGATCACAGGTAAGATAGGTAAACCTGGATCCGGTCCATTCTCCTTAACAGGACAACCAAATGCTATGGGAGGAAGAGAAGTAGGCGGGCTATGTAACCTTCTGCCAGCTCATAGAAATCTTGCAGATGAAAATCATAGAAAGGAAGTCGCAGATTTTTGGGGAGTGGAATCTATTCGGGACAAGCCGGGATATTCAGCAACAGAGATGTTTGAAAATCTCAAAAACGGAAAGATGAAAGCGATTTGGATCGTTTGTACAAATCCCACAGTAAGTCTTCCGGATGCAAGGACAGTAGAGGCCGGACTTAGAAATGCGGAGTTAGTAGTCGTACAAGATATTTCAAATCGTCATGAGTCTATTCCATTTGCTCATTATGTTCTTCCTGCTGCGGGTTGGACAGAGAAACAAGGTACCATGACTAACTCAGATAGGAGAATAACGTATCTACCTAAAATTTTCAATCCTCCTGGAGATGCAAAGGCGGATACTTGGATATTAACAGAGTTTGCGGAGAAGATGGGATTTGGTCCTTCTTTCAATTATAAAAATGAAGAAGAAGTTTTTCTAGAACATTGTCTTCTTACTAAGGGTACAAATTTGGATATTGGAGGTCTGGATTATTCTATCTTACAAAAAAGAAGATCCGTGCAATGGCCTTTCCCTTCCAAAGATCATGAAGGAACTCCAAGATTATTTTCTGACGGAAAGTTTTATCGTCCAGGTGGAAAAGCAAAAATACATTCGGTAGACCCAGAAGATACCTCCGAAAAAACGAACGAGAACTTTCCTTTAATTCTTACCACTGGCAGGATCAGAGACCAATGGCATACAATGACCCGTACTGGAAAGGTAAGAAAACTCAAAGAACATAAAAAAGAACCTTATCTAGAAATCCATCCGATAGATGCAAAAGAAAGAGAGATTATAGAAGCTCAGATCGTAGAAGTTAAAAACGAAAGAGGAAGTGTTAGAGTCAGAGCTACGATCACAGAAAGTATCCGACAAGGTACTGTATTCTTGCC
This sequence comes from Leptospira koniambonensis, assembly GCF_004769555.1. Lineage (NCBI taxonomy): Bacteria > Pseudomonadati > Spirochaetota > Leptospiria > Leptospirales > Leptospiraceae > Leptospira > Leptospira koniambonensis. The sequence goes on from NZ_RQFY01000004.1 coordinate 959,602, forward strand.
TATGCATTGGGGAAGAAAGAATGGAAACGATGAAGCAAGAGCAAATAATCTTACAAGCTCTAAGTTTGATCCATTCTCCAAACAACCTGGTTTTAAAATTTCAGCAGTAGAAGTTCTTCCATATAAAAAACCTAAGGAAAAAATTCTTATCATAGGTGGAGGAAACGGAACTCTTGCATTCCTCAGAAAGTTCAGAGCCATTTCTCCCGATGATGAGATCACAGTATTATGCAAAGAAGAGCATCCGTTTTATAATAGAATTTTATTGCCTGATCTGATCAGCGGTGATAAACAATTCTCCCAATTATCTGCGGTCAGCGAAGAAGAAATAGAATCCTGGAATATAGAAGTTAAGTCATCTATTTCTGTTTCAGAGATCCTTCCGGAAGGAAAGAAGGTCAGAGATACCCAAGGCAATTTATATTCTTATAATAAACTGATCATTGCTACAGGAAGTAGACCTTCTATCCCTAAATATATTCCAGAAAAGATGTTGGGGATTTTTAGTCTTCGTTCCAAAAACGATGCAGATCGAATCAAAGGTTTTTTCGTTCCGAACACTCATGCATTGATCGTAGGCGGGGGCTTACTCGGTTTAGAACTGGCAGCTGCATTAAGAACCTTGCATGTAAACGTAACTGTTCTTGTAAGAACGGATCGATTGATGTCCAAACAATTGGATGAGATCTCAGGGGAAATTTTAAGAAAAGAAGTAGAAGCAAGAGGAATTCAGATCTTATTCGATACTGAAATTTCTAAAGTGTATGGATCAGAAAGACTAGAAAGTGTTAAGTTCAGAGATGGTTCCAGCATTCGTCCGGATGGAATTGTATTTGCAGTCGGTACAGTGCCGAATTTAGAATTAGCTAAAGATGCAGGGATCAATTGTAAGTCTGGAATATTAGTGAACGACTTCTTACAATCAAGTGATCCGGATATTTACGCGATAGGAGAAGTCGCAGAACATTCTACTGGAATGTATGGAACTGTTGCTGCCACGGAAGAACAGGCCGAGTTTGCAGCATGGCATATGTATGGATATAAGATTGGTTCTTACTCAGGATCTATGCATTCAAATCTTTTGAAGATACCTGGTTTAGAATTAGTATCTTTGAGATTGCCTGATGTTCCAATGGATGAGGCAGGTCCTGAATACGAAGAGATCGTATTCTTTGATAAAAGAAAGGGCCGTTATAAAAAATGTATTATCAAAGGAGATCGTTTGGTAGGAGCGATCTTGGTAGGGGATAAGTCTGAGTTTTCAGAATTTAAGGCGATGATCTCTTCAGGTATCGAGTTAGGAGATAAGAGAGATAGACTTTTAACTGGATCTTCTCCGCTGAAACCTCCAATAGGGGCATTGGTATGTTCTTGTAATGGAGTAGGAAAGGGTAATATAGAAGAAGAGATCCGAAATGGAGTTTGTGATCTTAAAACACTTTCTGAAAAGACAGGGGCGGGGACAGGTTGTGGAAGTTGTAAACCTGAGATAATGAAAATTTTAAGAGAGTCCGGAGCGGTTGCCCCGGTTTAAAGAACTTTCAAAGAATAGGCAAAGGATTAGATTACTCTATATCCAGATCTATATCGGGTTTTTCCGCTATAAAATCATCTTGGGAGTAGATCACTTCCAAAACATCGTCCATCCAATCAGGGGAGCCGTCGAACAAAGTGTCCTTTGTTCTGTATTTTTCTATGATACGGCTATGCTTAATGATCTGCTCTTTGGTCACTGCGTTCATATTATTAGCTTCGGTCGAAACGGTGGTTATATTTCGCCTACGTTGGAAAAATAGAGAAAGATATTTCCAAAAAGTACAAGAAAAATTTGTTATAATCCTGATTTTTTTCTCCGACAAGAACGCCGGTCAAGATGGCTCTTTATATAAAACGAATGTTAGGTTGTTGTATATTAGAAGATAATAATAAAAAACCCGGTGGTCTTTTTAGGGACACCGGGTCTATAAAAGGAAAGATCAGTTCTATTAGAACAGTTCGTTTCCTTTAAAGAAGAAGCTGATCTCTAATGCAGCGTTATCATCTGAGTCAGAGCCGTGCACGGCATTTGCTTCTTTACTTTCTGCAAATAGTGCTCTGATAGTGCCTGCAGCAGCTTCTTTAGGATCTGTAGCTCCAATTACGTCTCTCCAATGTTGAACTGCATTATCTCTTTCTAAAGCAGCTGCAACGATCGGTCCAGAAGACATATAGCTGCAAAGATCGTTATAGAAAGGGCGAGCAGAATGCACTTTATAGAATTGTTTTGCGTCTTCTAGAGAAAGTTTAAGATATTTAAGTCCTAAAATTTTGAATCCTTCTTTTTCGATTCTTTGTAGGATATCGCCGACATGTTTGTTTTTCACTCCGTCGGGTTTGATCATGATAAATGTTCTAGCCATTTTTATTCCTTAGTTACTTGTTGTATAATTTTTTAAGTAATGCTTTGCTAACGTGATCCGGTACTTGAGCGGATACGTCTCTTCCATGCCTTGCTACTTCTTTTACGATTGTAGAAGATACGAAAGAATAGTCGTTTGAGGACATTAGGAAGATTGACTCTACCTCAGGAGCAAGTTTTCTGTTCATTAGAGAAATCGCATATTCATAGTCAAAGTCAGTGACCGCTCTTAGTCCTCTAATGATACTTTTAGCTCCTCTCTTTTTACAATAATCTACTGTTAGTCCTTCGAAAGTGTCTATTTCCAGATTTTCCCAACCTTTGGTTGCTTCTCTGATGAATTCGATTCTTTCTTCGATGGAGAAAAGAAAACTTTTATTGGAGTTTACCGCGACACCTATGATCACTTTATCAAATAGACCTATGGACCTTTGGAGAATGTCCAAATGTCCTCTAGTTAAAGGATCGAAGGAGCCAGGATAAACAGCAATTCTTGTCATTTTTTTCTCAGCCTTGCAGCTTCTTTCGCAGGAAGTCCGTATAGGTTAATAAAACCTTCGGCATCTTTTTGGTTATACAGTTCTTCTTTTTCGAAAGTTGCCATCTCTGGATTATAAAGTGAAACGGAGGATTTTCTTCCTACGATTATGCAATTTCCTTTATATAGTTTTACTTTTACAGTTCCGGTTACGAATCTTTGAGTTTCGGAGATGAATGCTCTGACTGCAGCCATTCTGGAAGAGAACCAATGTCCGTTATAGATTAGCTCAGCAAATTCTGCGGATAATTTATCCTTATGATGCTGCGTATCTCTGTCGATTGTGATGGATTCCAAGTCTCTATGTGCATGGAATAGGATTGTTCCACCTGGAGTTTCATAAACTCCTCTAGATTTAATTCCTACAAGTCTGTTCTCTACGATATCCACTCTTCCAATTCCGTGTTTTCCACCGATCGTATTTAGAGTGTCCACCACTTCGTACGGATCCATTTTTTTGCCGTTCACTGCTACACAATTTCCTTCAACAAAGTCGAGTTCTACGTATTCAGCAGAATCCGGCGCCTTCTCCGGAGAAACAGTAAGAAGGAACATATCCTCATTCGGTTCTCTATAAGGATCTTCTAATATTCCACCTTCGTAAGAAATATGCATTAGGTTCCTGTCCATTGAATATGGTTTGGAAGCAGTTACAGGTACTGGGATACCTTTTGATTTTGCGTATTCTATTAGATCGGCTCTTCCTCCAAAGGACCAGGTCCTCCAAGGAGCTATAATTTCTTTTTCTGGAGCTAATGATTTGAATGCCAACTCGAAACGAACTTGGTCGTTCCCTTTTCCTGTTGCACCGTGAGCGAAAGCATCTGCTCCTTCTTTTTTACCAACTTCTGCCATTGCTTTTGCGATCAATGGACGCGCTAAGGAAGTTCCAAGTAAATATCTCATCTCATAGATCGCATTTCCTTGGATTGCAGGATAGATAAAGTCCCTTGCGAATTCTAAACGAAGATCTTCTATATAAACTTTGGAGGCTCCGGTCTTAATACCTTTTTCTTCCAGGCCTGTGAGCTCTTCTTTTTGGCCCACGTCAGCGGTAAATGCTACCACTTCGCAACCGTAGGTTTCCTTAAGCCAGGTAAGAATTACGGATGTGTCCAATCCGCCTGAATATGCTAATACGATTTTCTTTATGTTCTTTTGAGCCGCCATTCTAAGGATAGGGAAATCGCTGGACCCCTCCCGACAAGTCCGATTTTGGTTGGAATTCCTACATAAGAATCGATCTGGAAGGATTTGTTATAATTTTCCGGGCCAGTTTAACTTCTCCGCTAAAGCCCTAAGGATCAGGATCAAAGCATAGGTATCCATCTTACAATAAGCGATCAGGTCGGACTCGACACTTCTTCTTTCCTGATCCGAAACATTCTCAGTTTTGATCCTTAAAAATTCGGAGTTAGCGATATGACCCGCGTTGATCGTAAGTTCTTTGTAATTTGCTCCAGTAAGAACAGGAAGGACAACCTTTAAAGAAGTGGTTCCCTCTTGGGCAGGATGATAATAATCGTAATCCCAAAATGGTTTTGCTAGATCCAAAAAATCAGGCTCTATGGATTGAAACCACTCTTTATATTTTGGATAAGCTTGGACTGATTCTTTCAAACAACGTTTTTCGAAACTATCATTGAAAGCAAGAATGGTCCCTCCCGGTTTAATTTGAGAAGAAAGTGATTCCAAGATCCCAAGCCTTGGATCTTTTTCATGATCATCTATATAAGTATATTCTTCCGGTTTTTCTTTTAGATCTTTTCGGATTACATGCAAAGAATATAAAAAAGGCACATGTTGGAATGGATGTGTATCCTTATAAACAGGAACAGGCGGATTGATCGTTTCGAAATCCAAACAATATAAAGGAAACTTTAACTTATTTAGAAAAGCCAGAAGTGAATCTGTATCTAAATATTCTTTTCCAGTCTTTATAGCTTCTACTTGGATCTTTTGGCGATGAGTGAATTCAGAATCTGGTTCTACTTCAGATAGGTTTCGGATCCCTTGGTTCCAAAGAGTAAGAGTGAGATCTTTTCCTTCTCTTAAAGTAAATAGATCTCCTGGAGGAGAATCTGAATAACAAGATTCTGGATGTATACAATTTCTGGGATGATCACAATGTTTGGAAGAAGTGATAGAAGGAATTTTATCTTTTTCTAATACTTCTAGAAGCTGATAAGCTTTTTCTTTGATCCCTTCTATATTCGCCAGAGTTTCCTTGCTACAATCCTTTTTATGAAATAATCGATTCGGATCTATTTCTGCACCGGTATAAGAATATTCAGAACTTATTGTCCATACTTGGGTAGAGCTTACCTTATATCCTGCTTCTTCCAAAACCATTCTAATAAAAGAAAGTTCAGAGATATGTGTCCTTTTAGCGGAGGAAGACGCCTTGATGATAATTACCTGCCAACCTTCTTCATTAGGAATTAGAAAGTCTGCTCTTGTATCAAAAAATTTTGTTCTGACACAAGCACCTTTGACAGGTTGTTTTGAATCTAGATAAGATCTGGTTTTTGAATCCTTATATCCTGCATGTTTTGCGTCTGGAAAAAGACTGCCTGCAATATCTTTGAGTAAGGCTTTTTGTTTTGGGGAAATGAACTGATTGGAAATGTCGAATTCATGATTCGGCTCTTTTAGAAATTTCCAAAATTGTAATTCACAGTACTGTCCTGTTTGAAAAGCGGATCTTCCTAAAAGGGGAAGTTCCTTTTCTCTGTAAGGAGCCAGAACATCGAATAGAAGTTTTCGTCTGAGTGTTTCTGGAAAGAGAAAAGACAACCGCCGAATAGAGGTTCTTAGTAATTTAGGAACCGAATCCATGGCGGAGTCTTTTCTTGTCCGAAGGGAGAATTCCCTAGATCGGAAAGTTTAAGCCAAAAGTACCTTAATGTCTTTCGGGCTGGATGCGCTGTAAATTTTGTTCTCAGAAGTTCCCAAGTTTGCTTGGGTTAATTTTTGAGAAACAACGCTAGGTCCAAAATCGATACCAACTAACTTAGGAGTTTTAACGAAAGTAGTGGTTGCTTTATCCCAATAAAGAGCTTTGATCAGAACTTCTTTGAATAGAGGTAAGCTGATATCTGCTTCGTTTTGGTAATTTCTTCCATCAAAGATAGAATAAACTGGGATCTTTAGATCAGAACCTTTATAACTGAAACCAATTCTTTCCATATCTTTTGGAACAGTTTTTTCAGACTCGTCCATGATAGGGCAATGGAAAGGTGCAGTTGTTCTTAAGTAGACGAATTTTACCTTTTTCTCATCCATCTCCGCTTTAAACTTTTTGCGGAAAGCAAGAAGAGCTTCTGGATTTCCAGAAACGATATTTGAATCAGGAGTATTAAATAGAGAAACGTAAATCGCTTTAGTTCCGCTGAGTCCGAGTTCTGCGTTTGTCTGTTGAACTCTTTCAGAAAGTTCAGCCGCGCTATAGCCGATAACTGCAACCATTGGAGCAGGTTGTTTGTCTCCGATCTCTTCGTTTCCTTTTAGGACTTCTTCAGAAGGATTAAAAATTCCGTAAAGTTCCTGAGCTCTATATCCAAGATATAGAACGAATTTCAAAAATTTAACGTATTCTTTATAGAAGTCAGCGCCTTCTTTTCCTAAAGCGATCAATACTGCAGGAATGATCCCTTGGCTATGACCAGTTGCTCCCGCAGCGTTTGCGATAAGTTCAGAAGTAGCGAAACCTTTATTAACTAAAGAGACGTAATTTGCTGTTTGTGTGAGGAAGATACCTACGATGGAAACCGTAGCGCTGCAGAGATAATTTTCATCTGGAGCAGATTCTGGATTTTTGATCCAAGATTCGAAATCATATCCTTGAGAGATGATGTCTTTTCTTAAGCTAGGAACTTCTTCCGCTAGAGCTTTGAAAGCTGTATCAAACAATTCTTTTAAAGAAGGATCTGTTTCGTAAAGTTTGGAAAGTTCCTTCAACCAAGGAGAACCTTGGCCCCCAAATTGCAAAAATAGTTTATTGCCTTGAGCTTTTGCTTCGTTCAAAAAGTTTGCTACTGCCATACAATGCCTTTTATAAGTCGTTAGAAGATGCTTTTCTTTCCAGCCTTGGGTTCGCAATTCTTTTTTAAAGAGCTTTTTCGTCCTGAATAGCGTTCGTAAAGAACGACCGTTCCATTATACATCTGTTTATTCCCATGAAATCTCTCAAAACCTTGCGGTTCGGTCTTTCTCCGGGAAAATGATTGACCTAGTCGGGTCCGCATGAGGTTATCTTTCCGAAACCCTTCTAATTAGAAATATCTTCCAATCTCCGGTGGACCCGGACAGAAAACAATATGATAAAAGTAAGGAACCTTTCCAAATTTTACGGAGAGAAATTAGCCATTGATCGTCTGAATTTCGAACTCAAAGAGGGAGAAATTGTAGGCTTACTTGGCCTTAATGGTGCAGGAAAAACAACCACGATCCGGATACTCACTGGTTACCTAATGGCAACTGATGGATTATGCGAGTTCAACGGACTGAACACATTCGAACATCCAATCGATGTAAAGAAGAAGATCGGTTATCTTCCGGAGACCCCTCCTTTGTATCCTGAATTAACTGTGAGTGAATATCTGACTTTCGCAGCTAGGATTAAACAGATCTCAGAAGAAGATGTTCCTTTGGAACTGAATCGAGTTTTAGGTCTTACTGATCTTACTCAAGTAAAAGACAAAGTAATAGAAACTCTTTCTCTAGGATTCAGAAAGAGAGTTGGGATTGCTCAGGCTATTTTAGGAAATCCTGAAATTATCATCATGGACGAACCTATTTCAGGTCTGGACCCAAAACAAATAGTAGAAATACGTAATCTAATTCATGGTTTGAAAGAAAAACATACAATTCTTCTTTCGAGTCATATCCTTCCTGAAGTTTACAAAACATGTAATAGATTCCTTTTCTTACATAAGGGAAGATTGGTATACCAATGTGATCGCCAGGAATTAGAAAGAGAGATGGAAAATCTTTCTGGTCTCGAAGTGACTTTATCCGGAAAATCCAGATCGGAAACTGAATCCTATTTAAGCGGTGTTGCGAGCAAGTCTGGTGCAACATTCAAATTCGTAGGAGAAGATTCAGTAGGTTCTACTTTCTTGATCAACACTTCTTCCGAAAGGAAGTTTAAAGAAGAATTATATTCCGGAATTTCTTCTTCCGGTATCCTGCCTGAATTTATTCGTAAGCAGGATGTGACCTTAGAACAAATCTTTATGAACAAGGTTTAATTCATGTTTCGAAATATTAAATGGATCTTCTGGAAAGAAGTCAGGGTTTTTTTTGGTACCTATTTGGCTCCTTTGGTTTTAGGCGGAACTGCGTTCTTAAATTCATTATTCGTATTGATCCTGAATTTTAACTCAGGAACAAATTATACTGAAACCACAATCATCACCTTCATCTCTTTTATGAGCACAATGTTGATCGCTATGTTGATCGTTGCAATGGGCTCTATCACTGAAGAAAAAAACAGAGGAACGTTGGAGTTCCTATTTACTTCACCGATCTCAGATATGGAGATTGTAGTAGGTAAGTTTTTATTCGGAACATTTGTGTGCGCGATTATCTCTATCGCAGTGGATGGACTCTTTCCTCTATTCCTTTATTTCTTCTGGAAAGCTCCTTTATACATAGTTGCTTCCGGAACTATTGGAGTGTTTTTACTCGGGTTATTCACTTTTGCAGTAGGCTTGTTCGGATCCAGTTTGGGAAAAAATCAAATGATCTCTCTTTTGATCTCAATCGCGATCTTGTTAACTCTATGGGTAATCGGATACTTCTCCCATTTATTCGATGCTGCTACTCGAAGTGTTTTGTTCCACTTGCATATATTCACTCACTTTATTAGTTTTTCGAAAGGAGTGCTCCCTTTGAGCAGTACTGTTTTCTTTATCAGCGGAACGATCTTTTTTTTGTATCTGACCGTAAAAGTTTTGGAATCTAGGAGATGGAGAGGATGAAATCAAATCTAATTTCCAGAATTCTTTCCTGGGCATCTATTGTATTTTTACTACTCTTCTTTCCTGTTTATGAATCTTTTTCGAGCGCAGGGCTAAGATGGGCGACTTCAATTATCGTTCTTTCTGTAATTGCTGGATCCGGATTTTTATCTTATATAGGTTCCAAAAAAGAAGATAAAGAAATCAACTTACTCATTTCTTCCGGACTCGGGATTATATCTCTGGGGATTTATTTCCTTAGAGTTTATCTAGAAGATCTTTCTTTGCAAAAAGGCGGGACCGCTCCTGTTTGGATCTCGAACTTCAGAGAATTCCTTTTAGTCTTCTTAGTTCTTTTTGTATTAGGAAGTGTATTCTTAGGAATATTGAGAGAATGGGAAAGAAGTTCTTTTGAGAACCAATCCAGTCTTAAAGGAAGAAAACAAAGCCTTGTTCGGGACTTTTTCCTTGGAACAGGGATACTTCTTCTTATTTTAATATTAGCAAATTATATTTCCGTAATGAGAAATCATAATTTCGATCTAAGCTCCAAGGGAGTTCATTCCTTCTCCATCGAAGCTAAAAAGATCTTAAAAGAAATTCCAGAAGGGGCGGAAGTAGACGTAATTGCCTTCTATCCACGCCCTCTGGATAGCACTGCAAGAAATGCGGATGGAAGTTCTTCTCTCGCTCTCAAAAGGATCCGTCCAGATCTTGAAATTTTCCTTAGCCAGATGATTTCTATTCATCCTGGATTCAAAGTAAAGTTTATCAACGCAGATGTTGAATTGGACGAGGTCGCAGAATTTGGACAAGTCTCTAATGGTAATATTTTGATACGTTATCGTAAAGCTGGTGCAATAGCGGGGCCGTATCCTGAGCAAAAGGTCGGAGTAAAAGACAAATCTGAATTAGAAGATTTGGAAAGAAGATTGGTCCAGGCTTTTATGAATGTTACCACTAAAGAAAGAAAGGTTTATTTCACAGAAGCGAATGGAGAAAGATATTCTCAAACATTCCAAAATCTTCCGAACGAAAAATTGGTCCGTTTTACAGACGCATTATCCTTTTTGAATTTTAAATCTACTGGGATTGGTTTCCAAAACAATTGGCCTTCTAAGATCCCGGACGATGCAGAATTTTTAGTCATCGCTGGACCTACTGTTCCATTCTCCCCTGAAGCAAGAGCTTCTATCTTAGATTTTGTTTTTAAGAAGAAGGGAAAACTTTTCATTACGATTGAACAAAGAGGCGGAGAAAGCTTCGATTGGCTCTTAGAAGCAGCTGGATATTCTTTCTCAAAAGGAAATCTTTCCCAAAGCCCAGGTAGGGCCCCTGGCTTGATCCTTACAAAAGCATTTAGAGATCATGCGATCGAAGAGTCACTTTCTAAAAAAGATACAGGTATCGTATTTCCTTACGGTGGATATTTCGAGCAGAAACCTTCTTCAAATCCTGCTGATGCAAAGTTAGATGCTTCTATTCTTTTAGAAACTGGCGGAGATGTTTATATAGATAAGAATGGAAATGGAAAACAAGAGAAGGAAGAAGAGAAAAAAAATCTTCCGATCGCTTTGGTATTAAAAACCAAATCGGCTGCTCCTGTCATTCCGCCTGCAGATCCGAATTCACCTCCTACTACCTTGCCTGAAACAAAATCAGAAGATGAAGGAAGGATCGTGATCTATTCAGGAACTTCTTGGATCACGAACCAATATATTCCATATGAAGCGAACTACGAATTAGCTGGAGCCTCCGTAACTTGGATGTACCAAGACATTAGTCTCCCCGCAATCGCTCCTAAAAAAGAAGAGATTGAGACCGTTTCTTTAACAGACGGACAGAAAAGAGCAGTTTGGATCTTGGGAATGTTCTTATTCCCTGGACTCATTGCTGGTCTTGGCTCTATCTATGTGATCAAACGCAAAAAGGCCGGACAGAAAGATGCGAAATAAACTCTATCTTCTCGGTGCAGTAGTTGTTTTACTATTTCTGGCCTTCTTCTTATTAGAAAAAACTAAAGAAGATGTAACAGAGATTGAATACTGGAAACTTTCTTTAGATCGTATCGAATACTATCCTCCCAGCGAACAATGGGTAGAAAGAACCGGAGATAAATTTTATTCTAAGCCCTTTACAATCTACGTGAAAGAAGGGATCAAGAAAGGAGAAAAATTTTTCACAGTATTAAACAAAGATACTGAAACCGGAAAAGATATAGAGTACGAAGGCGGTTATAATTCTGAAAACACAGTCAGAGATTTCGGGACTTTTAGAGTAAAAGGAACGGAAGAAATTATAGAAGGAATTCAAATTAAAGAATCCTTACAGCTCGGAGAAGATTCTCCTAAGTTAGTTTTCTATTCCGGTAATACTGTTAAAACTCTTAGGATCGGAAAAAAACATTCTTTAGGTTCTACCAGAGTGATCTTGCACGAAGGACAGATCCGTAATATTCTAACCTCTTCTTCCTATCTATTTGATAGATTCCAAAAAGGTCCTCAAGACTTCCGTCAGAAAAGTCTCCTGACATTGAATAAGGAATATGTAAAAGAAATTTCTTATATAGATGAGAATGGGACTTCTATCCGTATCGATAATACTCCGTACGAATCCAATAGCACCAAAAAGAATTTTTGGCGCAGACTTTCAGGAGAGATTATCTTATTAGAACCAAAGTTTGGAGAAGATCTATATAGATTCATGACAGGCTTAAAGGTAGATACTTTTCCAGATGATGAGAATGGTGCTGGTTTTGGTATAGGAAATATTTTAGCTCCTGGTGCGGAGAAGTCTGAATTTTCTTTAGCGAGCGTGAAAGTTTTGATTTCCGACGGGAACGAGATCGTATACCGTTTTCATAAGGAAACAACTATAGGGGATAAAAAATTAACTCCTGTTATCCGAATTATGAATTCTAATTTTAAAGAACCTCCGGTTTATGTAATAGCGAATGCATTTACTCAAATCCAAGCAGCGGCAAAAACAATTAAAGATGCAAAGGCGATTGTAAAACCTGCTAAGGATAAACCAAGAAATACTTCTCGGAAAAAATAATGTTTTTGATCACTTCGAACTCAGAACTCACTGAAGTAGAAAAGTCCAAACTTTCACTCTTAGAGAAAATTTTCAAAGCTCCTACGGAAGCCTTTGATCTGTATCTTAGAAATGCTTCATTAGGCAGAAAAGAATTATTAAGATTACATTATGCGCTATGGGTGCTTGCTCCAATTTCTAAGATTGCAGGTAACCTGATTAAAATTATTTTAGATTTGGTCTTTGGAGATGAGGTGGATTTTAATCCATTCTCCGGGGTGATCACATCTCTTATCATCTATCCTGTTTTACTTTTGGTAGTTTCACAGTATGATGTTGTCCGAGTTTTTTATAGAAAAGTAGATCGCACAAAAGGGGAAAATTATCCCGCAGCGGATGTTCTGACTCTGGCATTTTTAGCATTCTCTGCTTCTTCTGTATTTTGGATCTTACCAGGCCCGATCAATTTAGGACTGATAGGAATTGCATTTTTGTATTCTGTCTATCTTTCTTATATTGGAATGAAACGAGTCAGTGGTCTATACTCTAAAGAAATTCTAATATTTTTTCTTTTCGGAAGTGCATATCTTTTAAGTATTTCTTTAGTCTTTGTATTCATCTATAATATCATTAGGACATTATTAAATTGAAAATCCATCTAATAGGGATAGGCGGGATCGCAATGGGAAACCTGGCTTCTATGTTAAGAAGTTTAGGTCATGAAGTTTCCGGCTCTGATGCTGGAGTATATCCTCCAATGTCTGATAAATTGAAAGAGTGGGGGATCCCTTACTCAGAAGGATTTGATGCAGAAAGAGTTAAAGGCAAAGATCTAATTGTAGTCGGAAACGCTATCTCCAGAGGAAATCCAGAGGTAGAAGAAGTCCTAAATTCAGGATTGGAATATGTTTCCATGTCCGCTGCTTTAGAAAAATACATTCTCGCAGGAAAAAAAGTCGTTGTTGTCGCAGGAACTCATGGAAAAACCACGACCACATTCTTAATACATCACTTACTGAAAGAGACTGGATTGAATCCAGGATTATTCGTGGGAGGAATTCGGAAGGACGGATTTCCCGGTTTCGAATTTACAAACGGAAATTATTTCGTAATCGAAGGAGATGAATACGATACTGCATTCTTCGACAAAGCATCTAAGTTTTTACATTATAGACCTACGTATGCAGTATTGAATGCATTAGATTTTGATCATGCAGATATTTTTAAGGATATTGGCGAGATCGAAACAATGTTCTCCAGATTGCTCAGGCTTGTGCCTGGGAATGGAAAAGTGTATTACTGGGCAGGCGCTTCTAATCTAAAAAGGATTTGTGGAGAAGTTTCCAAATTTATAAAATCAGAAGCATTCGAATTTAACAAAAAGGATTCAATTCTCACTTGGAAGAAAGGAGAATTATACTCTGGAGAAAGACTTCTCCGCCCAGGATTTTTCGGAAATCATAATTATAGAAACGCAGAAGTTGCTCTCAGAGTCTGCGAAGAAATATTAAAAAAAGAGAATGTTCCTAAGGCTAAAGAAAAACTTTTGGATGCCTTGGAATCCTTCCCTGGTGTAAAACGAAGGCAAGAGATATTATTCGACTCTACGAAAAGTATCCTGATCGAGGATTTTGCCCATCATCCTGTTGCGGTAGAAGAGACTATCCGCTCAGTTAAGCAGAGATTTCCAGGTTTTAAAATTATCAGCTTATTCGAACCAAGAAGTGCCACTTCTCACCGAAACATTTTCCAAAAGGAATACTCTTTTGCGTTTAAGGGTTCGGCTGTGACCATGATTACCGAAATTTATAATCTGAAAAAAGTCTCTAAAGATAGCCGTTTGGACGTGAAAAAGCTGATCCTGAAACTTCCAAAACATTCTGGTACCCTTCCATTTTACTGCAAGGATCCTAAGGATCTGGTCCAGAAAGTTCGGAAAATCCTTCCCCAATTCGAGAAGGATAAAATCCTGATCCTAGCCATGTCCAATGGGGCTTTCGGCGGAATTTATCCTTCATTGAAGGAATTGGTCGGATCTAGAAAATGAATCTATCGGAAGAATTAGACAAAATTTTTGAAGAAGCAAATCGTTTGATCGGAACTTCCGTCGATGAAGCGGATCTAGACAAAAATAAGAACGAGTATCTGGGCAAAAAAGGTAAACTTACCTCAGTACTTAAGAACCTTGCTTCTCTTTCTATCGAAGAAAAGAAAACTGTAGGCCAAAAAGCAAATGATCTTTCTAAAAGTTTAGAAGATATCGTTTCCAAGACCAGAGAAAATCTAAAGACCAAAGGTTTTAAAGAACAATCCGAAAAAGAATGGTTCGATGTTCTTCGTCCTTTGGGAGAAACTGAGCCAGGTACATTACATCCTATTACAAAAATACAATATGAGATCGAAGACATTTTCACTTCGATGGGTTTTGAGATCTGGGATGGACCAGAAGTAGAAACTGATTTTAATAATTTCGGTGCCTTAAATTTTACAGACGATCACCCTGCTAGAGATATGCAGGATACTTTCTATTTAGAAAACGGAAACCTTCTCCGCACACATACATCCGCGATCCAAGTTCGTGCATTAAGAAAATTGAAACCTCCTTTCAAGATCATTGGACCTGGCCGCGTATTCCGTTATGAAGAAGTGGACGCTTCTCACGAAACTTCTTTCTATCAAATTGAAGGTATGGTTGTAGGGAAAGATATCTCCGCAGGAAATATGCTCTACACGATGGAAGTCCTACTTTCCAAAGTTTTTGAGAAGGAAGTAAAAACCAGACTTAGACCTGGATTTTTCCCATTCGTAGAACCAGCATTCGAGTTGGATATCAACTGTCAGGTTTGCGGAGGAAGCGGTTGTTCCGTATGTAAACAATCCGGTTGGTTGGAACTAATGCCTTGTGGTTTGGTTCACCCGAACGTTTTCAAACTGAATGGTTTAGATCCTAAAGAATGGACTGGATTTGCATTCGGACTTGGACTTGATAGATTGGTAATGATGAAATACGGAATACATGATATCCGTTATTTGCATTCAGGCAATCTAAGATTCTTAAAACAATTCTAATATGATTATCACTCCGATCCAGACCAGATGGAACGATTTGGATCCCTTCGCTCATGTAAATAATGCGAGATATATGTCCTATTTTGAAATAGGAAGAGTGGATTATTGCTCCAAAAAGTTTAATACAAAAGATATTTATGATGTTCCGTTCTTACTTGCGAGAATGGAAGTCGATATGTTCAAAGCTGTCGAACTATTTCACCCGATAGAAGTTTGGACCTGTGTTTCTAAAATAGGAAATAAATCTTGGGATTTTACATCTTTGATCCGCCATAGTGAGACCAAGGATATTTTTACTAAGGCAAAAACAGTCCAAGTATCTTATGATCATAGGAACAAAACTTCAATTCCGATCCCAGATTGGATCCGTAAAATTTTGGAAGAGGACTTGGAGATATTCAAATCCAACTTCGATAAAGCGGATTGAATTCTCCATTTATAATCCTTTCTCAAACTTAGATTATCAATCTTCTCCCATGGGAAGCTCCAAAGGTTTTCCTGTTTCTGCTAAACTTTTAATAGAAGATAAAACTCTCGCCCATCCTCCATCTGCAGAACGCTCATAAGAAGGATCTCCTTCTTTGATTTGATCGTTCACTAATTTCAATCTGGTCAATTTACCATAAGGTTCCAAAGTATAAACTGTTCTGGATTCAAAGTTTTTATAATGTTCTCCATATACAGAACCTACTAAGAGAGTCATAGATAGAATTTTATTCGGAACAATTTCTAAAATTTTTCCTTCTACATGAACTGTTTTATCTCCTGAAAGTCCGGGACCAACGTATGCGTAATTACTTCCTGTTTTGAAATCAGATTCGATTCCACATCCATGGAAAATTTTGCTACTTTCTTCTTTAGAAACTAAAATATTCCAAACTAGTTCCGGTTTAGCTGCTATATAAATTTCAGATTTGATTTCCATATTGTCTCCCAAGTTCGATCCGTTTGATCTTCTTCTCAATTTGTAGGAAGAAGAATAGCAGAGCACTAAACAAAAAGATTGTAAAAACGCGACAAACGAGGAGAATTTGGAAGAAATAAATCCAGGGTCGCATCTTGAAAACAGACTTAAACAAACCTAGAGGGATCATCAAATCCATTGCAGGAGAGAATTGGAGTTTAACCAGAAGTGCTCCATCTCATGGTTTAAGTTTTTTCGTAGAACATTATTGGTCTGTTCGATGGGACATGAGAGAAGCAGGAGCAATGGTACAAGAAAACCTTCCTCATCCTTCTGTTCATTTGGTTTTTGAAAAAGAGAATACCAAAATTTTTGGAGTGGTTAGCGGAAGATTCGCGCAAAGGTTAGAAGGAGAAGGTCGTGTATTCGGGATCAAATTTAAGCCCGGCGCATTCTACCCGTTTTATAAACGATCAGTTTCTGAAATCACTGATAAAACAATTCTAATCGAGAAAGTTTTTGGAACTCCAACAGAACCTTTAGAAAGAGAAGTATTTGAATTAGAGTCTGAATCTGATCTCGTTCAATTTGCAGAAAACTTTTTATATAAAAGACTTCCCGAGGAAGACGAAACGATTACTTGGATCAACGAGTTAACCGAAAAAGTTTCTAACGATAGATCTATCTTGAAAGTAGAAGATATGGTCAAACTTTCTGGAATGAATAAACGATCTTTGCAAAGAATATTTAATCAATACGTTGGAGTCAGTCCTAAATGGGTAATCAATCGTTATCGAATGTTCGAGATCTTAGATAGGATTACCAAAGACACTGATTGGGTCGAGTTAGCATTGGAGCTCGGGTATTTTGACCAGGCACATTTTATAAAAGATTTCAAAAGAATGGTGGGTAAAAGTCCGGAAGAATATTCCAAAAGTATTCCTGAATCTTAAGTTGATCTGTAACCTGGGGGATACGTTGGAATTCTCACAGCAGCAATAAATTCTTTACAAAATCTAAAAATTCTCCATCGTTTGCTTCCTTTTGGATGGCCCGATGAAACGATACCTCTTCTTAACAATTTTATTATCCTTTTTCTCTTTTCCTGTATGGTCTCAATCAGCAAATCTTTGGCAGACAATTGTAGGAGGAGAACAATACAGCGGAATGTCTGCTAAAGATTGTCCCGAAGATCTGCCTGGTAGCTTCGTGATATTAAAAGATGGGAGTTCTGTTATCATCGGATCAGCAAACGATTGCAGCAGACTTGATACAAATTCTCTCGCAGAAAAAAGAAAATATTCTAACGCATGGGCAACTAAGATAGATGGGAATGGAAATCCGGTTTGGTGGAGATACTTGTTCACTGGCAAGCCGGTTGATCTTGGAGGATACACTCAATTCGTTTTGAATCATGAAAGTGTATATTCTAAACTTTCCAGAGAAACTTCGGACGGCGGATTTGTGACGATTGGAACTATGGGTTCTGTCGAAAAGAAACAACTCGTATTTATGAAATACGATACAGATGGTAAACTGGTTTGGGATAAATATCTTTTGCCAAAAGATTTTTGTGATTCTTTCTGCGGAGAAACAGATGTAGGAGTTTACCATCTACATGAACTTTCTAACGGAAAATGGACTGCAATTGTTTCTGTTCAATCTCGTATCGAAAAAGAAACGGTAGAAGGTAATAAGACTACAATTTCCAGTACGATCGAAACCGCATATTTGTTTGTTCGTTTTTCTAAAGACGGTGATCTGAAGTTTGTAAAACAACTAAAAGATATCAAAAACTTCCCGGAAACTAGTTTAGGATTTTCTGATGGAGGAGTCTTACTTGCAGAGAATACAAGCATCCAATCCGGAAAAGAATCTCAAAAAGATGTGATCTTGCATAGGATAGACGAAGATGGAAAATCGGTTTGGAAAAAGCAATATGGTAAATCAGGCATAGAAGAGTGGGCATCCAGGATCATTCCTGTTTCTGATGGAAACCTTCTTCTTGCTGGAGCAGTAACCCCAAGTCCAAGAAATACTCAGACCTGGCTTATGAAGTTAAACCAAAATGGAGATGTAATCTCGGAAACAGTTCAGAAGATAGAAGGACTTGGATTTCTGGCCGATATCATAGAAACTCCCGAAAGAGATTTTATGGCACTTTCTGCAGATGGAGAAGGTCCGTTACGTCTGGTAAAATTTTCTTCCGATGGAAAAAAACTTTGGGAGAAAAAACAAACCAAAAGACTTTATTTGGCTCATCGTATCTTAAATGTTCCAGATGGATTTATCATAGAGGCATATACAAAAGGAAAGCCCGCTGTCTATATAGATGCATTATTGATCAGAACTGATAAGGAAGGAAATCTTTCTAAGGACGCAGTTCGGAAGAATTTTCCGAATTAGGATAAAAGTGCAAAAAGGAATTTTAATCACTCAGTGTTTACAAAATGATTTTGTAGAGCCCATCCAAAAGTATGATCCTGTCCCAAATTTATTGCATGTGGGTTATGGGGAAGCACTTCGACTTATGGGGGAAAATCCGGAAGAAGGACCGGTGCTTTCTTTTATGGAATGGGCGTATTCCGAACCTGAGAGTAATTTAGAAATTATTCATATTCGCGATTGGCATCATGCAAATGATCCAAACCAAAAAGAACATTTAGATCAGTTCGGAGCTCATTGTATCCAAGGATCTCACGGTTCCGATTTTGTTTTTAAGAATCTTGCAGAAAGATCTTCAAGGAATACTAAAATAGTAAATGCTTCTGGCCTGAATGATTTTTATAGAACAAATCTGGAAGAAGTTTTATCTCCATTTGCTGATAAGGAAATCAATGTAGGATTAACTGGAGTTTGGACTGAGGCAAAAATTTCCTTTTTAGCCTACGAATTAAAAACAAGATATCCTAAGTTTAGAATTGGGATCTGCAGCGCATTGACTGCGAGTTCTTCCAGGCATATGCATTATGTTTCTCTCGATCAGCTAAAAAGCCTTTTGGGATTAAAAGTGTATTCTTCTTTAGGGACTTTTTCCGAATTCTTAACTGGATCAGTTCCAGTGATTTCACACCACTCATTTCGTGAAGAGTCTGTAAAATTTGAATTTAATGAAACTTTAAACTTACAAGAAGAAGATCGAAACATTCTATATTACCTTTTTAGAGATTGTCGTTCTGTTTCTTTTCAATGTTTGGATGGAGGCTTTTCTGGAAACGTAGTACTAAGAGCCAAAAGTATAGATCAGCTTGGACATTCTCAAGTTCCGACAGTAATCAAAATTGGTGAAAGGGATCCAATTGCAAAAGAAAGAACTTCTTTCGAGAGGATTGAGGAGGTTTTAGGAAATAATGCTCCTAAGATTGTGGATTTTGCTGAAATTGGAAACAGAGGTGCTATTAAATATAGATACGCAGCGATGTTGGATGGCAAAACTCAAGTCTTTCAAGACATGTTTGAAAATACGGATAAAGATTCTGAATTGTTCCCGATCATAGAGACTGTTTTCCAAAAACAACTCGGTCGTTTGTATGACGCTGCCGAACCAGAAAAATTGAATCTACTTGAATATTATGATTTTAATCCAAAATATTCTTCAGGAATAAGAAGAAGAGTAGAGAAACTTTTATCAAAGCCAGCTAACGAAGAAACGATAGAACTTCCTTACGGGAAGAAAGTATTTAACGTATGTAATTTTTACGAAAAGGATCTTCAGAAACTAAAAGAATATGGATCTGTTCCTCATTATATATCTTATATACATGGGGATTTAAACGGCATGAACATTATCATCGATCCACAAAAAAACGTATGGTTGATAGATTTTTTTCACACACATCGAGGGCATGTGATCCGAGATTTAGTAAAATTAGAAAACGATGTACTCTATATATTTACTAAGATACAGGAATCTGAATTAGAGGAAGCGTTTGTTTTGTCCGACCTGATCTTGTCTCAAGCAGATTTAGGAGTTCCTCTTAAAGAAGAAGATGAAAATCGTTTTAGTTCTGAAAAAATCCGTAAAGCTTATAGAACTATTTGTAGATTAAGATCTTTTTATCCAAATTTAATTCGTTTCGATCGAGATCCATATCAAGTCTATGTTTCTCTTTTGAGATATGCGATGCATACTTTAACTTTTGATGAATCTTCCGAACTACAAAAAATTTGGGCTCTATATACCGGTTGTATCTGCGCTCAAAGAGTGAAAAATTTTATACTTTCTTCTAAACGACTCAGAATAGATAAACTAGATCTGGGAGAAACTAAGGGAAAACTTGGGCTTACTATTCTTCCTGGCAGAAGGGACCGAGACCGAGATCTTGCTGAAGATATCCAAGCTTTAAAAGAAGAAGGAATGAATACTGTTATTTCTCTTTTGACTCCGAATGAATATGTAGAGTATGGGGTTCCAGAATTAAAATCTGTTTATTCGCAGAATGGGTTAGATCCGATTTTCTTTCCTATTCTAGACCAAAGAATTCCGGATCGTTCATCTTTAGAAAGATTGCTTGATCAGATGGATAAGAGTTTATCAGAACGAAAAAATATACTTATACATTGTGTTGGTGGTTTGGGTAGATCGGGCACAGTCGCAGCAGCTTATTTAATTTTGAAATTGGGGTACACTCCTGATCAGGCGATTAGAACAGTAAGAAAAGTGCGAACTGAAAGAGCGATTGAATCTAGAGAACAAGAAGAATTCTTACGAGGACTTAAGAGTTCAGTTTAAGAAGAGAAATGTAGAAACTAATATCAGGTTATTCAACGCAGTTAACCTGGCATTCTGCTCCTGCTTTTTTTAAGATCTTAACTATATTCGGATTTTCGTAACGATTCTTTTGGACCGCCCAGTCCATAGGAGTCCAACCAATATTATCTTTTTCGTTCACTCTCGCACCTGCTTGGATCAAAAGTTTTAAAGATTCCGGATCTCCACTTTCTGCAGCTTTATGAACAGGTGTCCAACCCTCATCATTCTTCATGTTTAGATCAGATCCTCTTTGCAAAAGTAATCTTGTGATATCAGGAAATTGAACAGCTAGATGTAAAGGAGTCATCCCATCATTTCGAGTTGCATTTGGATCAGCTCCTGATCTTAAAAACAGAGCGCATAACTCATAAAAACCATGAAGTACTGCTCTATGTAGTGGAGTTTCTCCTTCTCCGTTTTTGGAATTTAACTCCGCTCCTATTTGTAAAAGAAAGGAAGATACTTCATAGTATCCAAACCCTGCTGACTTATGTAGAGGAGTATTGTCTAAATAATCTTTTGTATTTGGATCTGAACCTCTTAGCACAAATCGATTGATATCATCTATCTTTCTCTGGCGAACAGATTCGAAAAAATCTGGATCCAAACTTGGCTCTGTTCTGATAGAACTCCTCAAAATTTTTAAAGAGTCAGGACTAATCAGTATCGTATCACTTTCTGCTAATCTTTGTGCCGCATTTTTGCCTGAATCTGAATGGATAGAATTTGGATTGGCTCCTAGCTTGATGCATGTATCCACTTGTGTTCTGGATTTTTTATCAATTCCTTCATGAAGAAGAAGGTCTGCTCTTTCCTGATCGAATAAATTTTTACCAACCTGAGGCGCTGCCTTATTTCTGAAATGGTTGAAATACTTGATCTGTTCTTCTGAAACGAATTCGGATCTTGCTAAAATTTCCAGGATCTGTTTGAAACCTTCTCCTATCTTTTCTATATAATTTTTCTTACGATCTGGATCTGACTCTAAGGCTTCTGCCAAAAATGATTTTTCTAAATTCTGATATGATCCTGAAAGTTTACTTTGTAGATAGGATCTTCCTGTAGTTTCGGAGGTTAGAATCTTTCTTTCTACTCTTGATTTTAATGCAGAAGATTCCGGTCCGGATCTTAATTTGATAAGCTCACTTCGAACCGCTCTATAATTTAAGATAGCACCTGTGAAATCAAAATCTGCATAAAGCCTGTCTCCTTCTTTCTCTTCCAGACCAAAGATCAGAAAATTTAGTTTTTCGATCCGATCATCTAATGCCTTTTCAAATTCAGCCAATCTAAAAGAAGAAGGAGTTTTGGTAGTATATTCTTTTTTAAGATCCTTATATTGCTCAGTTAATTTTTGCAGAAAAGAGACTTCTCCACCTTTCTGAGCAGATAAGTCCATTTCGGAAAATTTATCTTTATATATTAGAAAATAGGAATTAGATATTTTGCCTCGGATATTTTTTAAATAATCTGACATCTCCGTTTTAGATCTGTCTGAAAGCCTTTGTTCTAAAGCGTTCAAAGTATCCACATATTCTGGAATGGATTTCTCATAGAGTTTTTCTTTCACAAGATCATCTGCCTTGGAAAGTTTTGGCCTGATAGTTTCTATAAAACTTTTAGCACTTTGATCCTCTATTCTAAAATTTAGAACATTGATCTCTCCAGTTTTGTCGTCCTGGACCTTAAAGCTTGGAAATTCTACCTTCTCCACTACTCCAGGAAATGCGGCTGCAAAATTGATCGCATATCTTGGATCGATTAATTTGCGTCCTGCTTCAGAAGAATAATAATCTATTTGGTATTCCGGAAATTCCAGATCGAAAGAAGTTTTGATTGTATAAGTTAGTGCAACCGAATCTCTTTTTTGAGACCTTAAATTGATCTTATAACCCTTATTCGAAGGAAAGATAGTACCTGAAATTAATTCATCAGCATCGATTGCATCTGCGATTTGTTTCATACAGATCTCGTCGCTGCAATTTAACTTTTGGTTTAACTCAACTTGTTTGAGAAGTGCTGCCAAAGAATCATCGTCGGCTATATTATATTTTCCTTCAAAATTTTTTAATATAGAATTGATGATCCCGTTCCTAAACCTGCTTTCTAAAAATTTTGGGACTCCATTTTCTAATTTGAGTTTATGGATATATATTTTCTGGACCGAGCTTTCTTTCGAGAAAAGTCCTGAGCTGGAGAGAAGGAAAAGTAAAAGAACACAAGCAATTTTTAAAAAAGCGCCTTTTGTTGGAATTCCAACATTGCACGACTGCCGATCAACATTCACATTAGAGTTAGTTAACAATCGAACCGGCGACTTCACAAAAATCTTTCCCAAAGGATTATCTCCTATTTTCCAGAACGGAAATCATTTTGGACCAGTTTTCTTTGGTGTATCCGAATTCTTTGAATATTACGTTTTTCTTTTGGACCACGATGGTTGTAGGAGTTCCTGGGAATTCTAAAATTCTCATGCTAGTTTGCAAGCTATCAAAGTATAAGGAAGCTTGTTTTTTAATTCCTAACTCATTCGCTAATTTAGACACAGAACTAGGATCATCTCCTACAAAAACGATCCAAAGATGTAGTTTTGTTTTTGGATGAGAACCGTTCCATTTTTTAGAATATTCTAATAGATTCGGGACTTCTTCTTTGCAAGGAGGGCAATCAGAACTTGTGAAATTCAGAATGACCAAATCTTCGTCAGGGACTTTACCAAGTTCTTGGTATAATGTTTTTCTTTCTAGATCCAAGGAATAAAGTGGAATGTTTTGGATCTCGTTTTGATCTTTTGGACCTGCGGAAAGGTTTCCGAAAGTAAACAGTGAGATTAGAAACCAAAGGATCGTTTTCATACAAAAGTGAAAGGGGCTTCCCTTTTAAAAATTGGACCCAAGTTGGGCACAATTTACTCCCAGGGTTTTTAGATTTAGAATGAAGTTCTAAAAATTAGGAATGGATTTGGGATCAGTTAATCTTCTTCGCTTGTGAATGTGAAAACGAAAGAAGCTAATATACTTAGAACGGATTGGTAGAATACCCAAAGCCAGATCAGTTTTACCGGAAAGGCACCAGTAAATTGAGAGATTGCTAAAGCAGGAGCTACAAAAGCAGCGATTGAAAAACAAATCCCAGTTAGTAATCCGCCTAAAAGACCATAAGGTAACGCAGGTCTAACAAGAGATGCTAATATTCCAATGAAGAATACTTCTAAGATGTCAGCAACAATAGGTCCGATCCAAAATACTTGTGACATTGGAACGAAGAAGTCCTTTAAGTTTGGATCAAAATAGAATGTAGAGAATAATAAAGTTCGAAGGGAAACAGAGGCTACTTCCCAAATTCCAAGAGCTACGAAAAACCTAAGTAAGAATTGATTCCAATCTTTCGCTGTGCGTAAACCCATATAAACGAAAAGCCCGGGGATACCGGGCTTTTCCATTCTTTTTTGTAGAAAGAATTTATTTTCCGACTACGAACACGTAATTGGTGGTTGCTGATCCTCCGATATTGAGCATCAGTCCATTTTTAGCGCCTTCTACTTGGTAATCACCTGCAGTTCCAGTAACTTGTTTGTAGATGTCTAACATCATTCTAACACCGGAAGCTCCAACAGGGTGTCCCGCTCCGATAAGTCCACCGGAAGGGTTGATTGGTTTTTTACCGTGGAAGTCGATCACTCCGTCTTCGATTGCTTCGTGTTCTTTACCAGGTTGAGTGATCCCGAAAGCAGAGATCGCTGCATACTCAGAAGAAGTGAAACAGTCGTGAGTTTCGAAAACATCGATGTCCTTCGTATTCAAACCAGAACGATCGAATGCATCCTTAACGGTTTGACGAGTCCAAGGAAGAACCCATTTGTCACCTTTAGATTCAGCAACTTTTGCTTCGAAGGTGATTGGAGCAACTCTGTGTCCCCATCCTTTGATCTTAGGATAAGCAGAAAGTTTAGTTCCTTTTTTCTTAGCGAATTCTTCTGCGTAATTTTTGTTAGCAAGAACTACTAACGCAGCGCCATCAGTTACCTGAGAACAGTCGGTGATTGCAAGGCGTCCACCCACTGCCATATTGAACTCACCACCCCTTGAATTTGCGTGTTCATTGTTCATGAACCAAGAGCGAGTTTGAGCTTTAGGGTTACGTTTTGCGTTTGCGTAATTAATTCTAGAAATTTCCGCAAGAGCTCCCATATAACGTTTTTCATCTAACTTATAACGCTCTAATAGAACGTCTGCGAGTTTTCCGAAAAGTTTAGGGAATGGGAATTGAACTCCCTTAGCTTCTTTTTCGTAATATGCTGCTGTTCCTAAGAAGTCTCCTCCAACGGAAGAAGAAACTGTTTTCATGATCTCCATACCAACAACGATCGCTACATCATAATCTTTAGAGCGAAGTTTGGTTTGAGCAGCATCAATCGCAACAGAGCCGGAAGCACAAGCTGCCTCATAACGAGCTCCTGGAACTCCGAAGAAACAAGGGTCAACTTCAGTTAAGAAAGCGCCCAAATGTCCTTGGACTGCATATTGTTCCCCGTCAAAGTTTCCTACGAAAACTCCGATACGATTTTGTTTGTTTAACTTTTTGATTTCGTCAGGAGTAAGACCAACTTTTTCTAGTCCGTCTTGAACGGCTTCCCTGAACAAGGACATGAAGGTTTTTCCTTCTTTAGTCCAGTTACGTTGGAAGTCTGTTTGCTCTCCGCCGAGTACGTAAACTGCATCTTTCATGTAATCTTTCCTCCCTTATTATCCTTTAAAAAGAGAACGAGCGTCTAAAATATCTTTCAATTGATAGAAAGGTTTTCCCGCTTTCGCTTTTGCCAATACTTCCGGAACAGGAAGTTTTGCTTTAGTGATTAGACTGATTGCTTCCTTAGGTCCGCCTAAGAAGTCTACAAATGCAGATGCAGGAGCCCAGTTAAATCCGGTTCCCATTGCAAGATCACTCATTTCTTTAGTATCTACAACTTCTCCCACGATGGAAAGAGAGTAGCTTACGTAACGAGCGATAAAGTAACGAGCGATATCTGCTTCCAGACCTTTCGCTTCTTTTACTATATTCATTGCGCCGATATAATCAGCCTCGCCGATCCTGCGGTTTGCTTCTTTGATAAAAGGAATATCAAATTTAGGGACCGGAACATACAGGTCACCTTTGATATCATAATACAATTTTTCCTTTTTACCATCAGGAGTTTTGGTCATTTTATAAAGACCTTGTCCGGACTTTCTTCCTAAGTCACCTTTATCGATTAACTTTTGGAAATAACCAGGAAGTTTGAATGTAGAATGTGCAGCATCTTTAGTCATCTCATAGAGGTTGTCTACGATTGCTTTGTGAACATCTAAACCAACGAAGTCAGCAGTGTCTAGAGGAGCCATTGCTCTTCCAGTGTATCCACTCATGATTGCGTCGATAAGTGCGATACCACCTTTGTCGGAATATTCTTCTGCTTTGAGAGCAGCTTCATTGATCAACTGGAATCCGATCCTGTTACCTGCGAATGCTGGAGTATCATTCGTATAAACTACAGCGCGTCCCAGAGTTTTATCCAGATACTCACCTAGTTTTTTGGTAACTTTCTTATCGTTTCCTGCGTGAGTTACTAATTCACAAAGGATCATTTTATACGGAGGGTTGAAGAAGTGAGTTCCGTAATAATGTTTTTTACCGTCTTCGTCAAAAGCATCTGCTAGACGAGCGATAGAAAGACCAGAAGAAACAGTAGATACGATAGTGCCCGGTCTACGAGCTTTCGCGATCCTTTTGTTAATCGGTTCTTTTACTTCATAACTTTCTGCAACAAGCTCGAAAACCCAATCGGATTCGGAGACTGCTTTTTCCAGGTCTTGGTCATAAGAACCAGGAATTAATCTAGGACGAATAGTGTCCGTTTTGATGGAAGAAATTGCTTTTTCGATCCCTTCTTTAGCCTTGTTTACGTCACGAGCCAACATATGGACTTTCGCTTTGCCGAAGGCTGCTACGATAGCTGCGGATCCGGCGCCCATTGTCCCATTTGCGCCAAGAACGGTTACGGTTTTGATTTCCCTCATGGAATTATACCAACATCTCGGTTTTTATAGAGTTAAGTCCTTGTTTAAAACAGGCTTTTAAGAGGGAAAGGCTTTTTTCTCCTCCGAAGCCCCTGCTTTAGCCGTTATCTATCAGACTTTGTAGAACGGTCGTTACGTTCGAAATAAACGCTGTTCTCCCAAAAAAATCAATTTTCTCTCCAATTATAGGAAGTTTCAGGGTTTGAAGAAGGAGCCATGTCCTCTTTAGAACCTAGAACTCACTCAATTAGGTGACTGGTTTCTTGAGTAATTATCATCTTCTTTGTTACATTCATATCAGGTTTACCGCTTGCCTCTTGTTAGATTAGAATAAAATGATTCCGATAATTTAAATTGATAAGCGAAACATATATCAGGAATCATTCGGGGGAACCTTTTCTATGATCTTAGAAAAGAGCTTATTAGATATACTTTGGGTCTTGGTATGTTCGGGACTAGTGCTAATCATGCAAGGTGGTTTCCTTGTATTAGAGTCCGGACTTACTAGAGCCAAAAACTCCATTAACGTTGCGATCAAGAATGTGGCGGACTTCGGAGTTGCTACTCTTCTTTTTTACACATTCGGATTCGGACTCATGTTCGGAGTGACTTGGAATGGTCTTATAGGAACTTCTTTATTTGCTCCTGTGTTTCCAGAAGGTAAGGCTTGGCCTCCCACCTTCTTCTTATTCCAATTAGTTTTTTGCGGAACTTCTGCAACGATTGTTTCAGGAGCAGTTGCAGAAAGATTAAAATTCCATTCTTATTTATTTGCTACGGCTCTTATCTCAGGAGTGATCTATCCAATCGCAGGTCATTGGTGTTGGGGAGGAAGTTTAACAGAAGAGAATCATGGCTGGTTAGCCGCGAGAGGATTTCATGATTTCGCTGGTTCCACTTTGGTTCATAGTGTTGGTGGTTGGGTATCACTTTCACTTCTTCTTGTCGTGGGAGCAAGGATAGGAAGATTTCCAGAGAATGAACCACCTAAAACTGTAACCGGAAGTAATTTGCCAATGGCGATGTTAGGTGGAATTCTTCTTTGGTTCGGATGGATGGGATTCAATGGGGGAAGTACTCTGGGTTTTAACGAAAAAGTTCCAGGTATTATTCTAAACACGATCATCTCTTCTGGATTTTCTCTCATGGTTGCGATGTTGGCAGCTTGGTTGATCAAAGGTTTTCCAGAAGCAACTGCACCTTTGAATGGATCCTTGGCTGGACTAGTTGCAATCACTGCAGGAGCAGATTGTTTTACTCCGGTTCAATCAGCGATCATCGGAAGTATCGCTGGCTCATTTGTTCTTCCTACAGAAAAACTTTTAGAAAAACTCAAGATAGATGATGCAGTGGGGGCAATCCCGGTCCATTTAATCGGAGGAATTTGGGGAACCATTGCCGTAGGAATTTTTGGTAATCTGGATCTGATCGGGCATAATGTTACCAGGACTTCTCTTCTTCTTACCCAAGTTCTTGGGATCGTTGCCGTGGGAGGATTTGCATTCGGACTTTCTTTACTGATCTTCTACCTGATTAATAAATTTTTCCCTCTTCGGGTGGATGGGGACGAAGAGAGAATGGGCCTGAATATTTCAGAACATAAGGCAACTACTGAGCTCATTGATCTATTCTTAGCGATGGATTATCAAAGAAAGACTGGGGATCTGGCAGTAGATGTTCCTGTAGAACCATTCACTGAAGTGGGTCAAATTGCAGAACGTTACAATTTGGTTCTCGGAACAGTACGTTCTACGCTTGCAGATAATGAAAAAGCAAGAATAGAGATCGAAGAAGCTTATGAGAAGGTGCGTATCGAGCAGGATAAGGCGGAAAAATTGCTACTGAACATTCTTCCTGACTCTATTGCACAGGAATTGAAGTCAAACGCAGGA
The DNA here is from genome assembly GCF_004769555.1 of Leptospira koniambonensis. Lineage (NCBI taxonomy): Bacteria > Pseudomonadati > Spirochaetota > Leptospiria > Leptospirales > Leptospiraceae > Leptospira > Leptospira koniambonensis. The sequence continues at coordinate 988,211 of NZ_RQFY01000004.1, forward strand.
CTCATCGCAGATAGTTATCCGAATGTTTCTATACTTTTTGCAGATATTGTTGGTTTCACTAAAATTTCTGCAGTGATGAAGCCTGAGTCCGTAGTACGCATCTTAAACGAAGTATTTTCTCATTTCGATATTCTGGCAGAAAAGTACGGTTTGGAGAAGATCAAGACCATCGGAGATGCGTATATGGCTGTAGGAGGCCTTCCTTTACCGAATGAAGCACATCCTTTGCTTGTAGCTCACATGGCTTGGGACATGAAGGAACTTCTTTCTAAATTCAAACTCAAGAAAATGGGTACTAAACTGCGTATGAGGATAGGAATTAATACTGGTCCAGTAGTCGCAGGAGTCATCGGAACTAAAAAATTCATCTACGATATATGGGGAGATGCAGTAAATCTTGCTAGTCGTATGGAATCTCATGGTGTTCCGGGAGAAATTCAGGTCACAGAATCCACTGCTGAACTAATTAAAACCGATTTTGCGTTAACAGAAAGAGGAGAGATCAAGGTGAAAGGAAAAGGTTTAGTCAAAACCTTCTTAATTAGCCATCGACTACGTTCTCCTGAAGAGAGTTTTACCGATCTAGGATACTCATTCAGCACAACTTAAGATAGAAATGAATCATTATGAAATGTTTTACATTGCTTTAATGAAATAAAATGAAAAAAGGTTTTACTCTTTTTGCTCTAAGTCTTACGAGTGGAAATTTACTCTAGGAATAACGGAAAGATTCCCCAGATACAAGGAGTATCTATACCATGGTAGCTAAGAAGAAAGCAAAGAAAAAAGTCGCACCTAAGAAGAAAGCGGCAAAGAAGAAAGTAGCGAAAAAAAAGGTCGTTAAGGCCACTAAGAAGAAAGCAGTTAAGAAGAAGTCTGCGCCTAAAAAGAAAGTAGTTAAGAAAAAGACTGCTCCAAAGAAACCGGCGCCTCGTCCTGCTGCTCCAGTTGCGACCCCAGAACCTACGCCTGCACCAAGCCTGTTCCCAACTGGCGGTTCCAGCGAAGGAGAGAGCAATATCTAATTGCTCTTTTTTCTAAAAAAACTGGTCCCGCTCCCTCTTGGGAGCGGGATATTACTCTACCTTCTACTCTTCTCCACCTCCCTATACAGCCAAAACACTCCTCCAGTTTATGCAAAAGTACTCTGCATCAACTCTCCGGAAGGTTGTGAATGTAAGTTTCCTGAAAAGGAACATGGCATCCGTGTATTTCACGGGGAAGCAGTCATTTTAGAAGATCCATTCACCAAGTCAGAAACTTCTAAGATACGTCGCTCTAAAGAGTCCTGCATCTATCCAAGGAGCAATTTGAAACCTCTGGCATACCAACATGCGTTTCGACCCATGCAGACGTCTCTGGATCATTCTCCTAAGCCTCTAGAAAGATTTCTCTCCAATGATGACCTGGAACGTTTGTCGGAATTCCAACCAACGAGTCTAGGAGCCTATTATCCTACGTATTATCATTTAGCATTGGAGGAAGCATTTCCCGGAACAGAAGTGGCCGCTTATTCTCCTTCTGGAAAAGAAATTGGCCGAGCATCTGCTACATTCTTAGAACAAGTACGTTGGGAAGGTTCCGGGATCGCAAAAGATGGGAAGAAATACCATTTCGCCGGAGAAGGAAAATACGAACTCTATGATCTGGAATGGGGTTGGGGTGCTGGATATAATTACCAAGTATTTCCATATCGCACCTTAGCTGTGAGTTTTAAGGATCTATGTGAAAAGATTGGGTCCAGAATTTCTTCCTGCAATAAATCCAAAGTGATCGGTACACTCGCTTTTATTTCTAAGATCAAAGAGAAGAAGATCAAAATGCAGAATGGGAAGTACCATGACGGGTACTTCTGCCTAAACGATACTGGATCTCCTCTGTATATCCGAGATGATAGAGTGGATATGTTCGTAGGAGTTCATGGAGGAGGGAGTCCTTACCAGCCTCAGGAACTTTCCAGAAATATCTTTTTAGATGCAGGGATTCATCCTCTATATCCTTCCGATTGGAAATTATATAGCTCCGAAAAGGAAAGATTCTGGTGCCCTAAGGAAAAACTTCCTAGAAATCCTTTCTCTCCTTCAGAATCAGAATGCAAATTGGATTATCATGCCCAGGCTCCAGAGAAGGGAATGGAAATGAAGATCTTCTTCCGCAAGGATGGAAGTTTGGTACGTTGCAGGACTTGATCCTAAATCTCTAATCAAACAAGCATATTCTATATTATAAAATTCGCCCGATTCGTTTAACAAATCGTTCTATCTTGAATTGACAGTCGTTATATAGATAATTATATAGCGAATATGAGTTCTCGAAAACCGGATCGATATCTAAAAGTTTATCTTGGACTGATCCTCTTTTTAAGTTCTTATTCGATCTGGTCCTTCGATATAATTACAGAAGATAAGAAATTATCAGTTCCTTCTAAATTTACAGTAAACGGAACTTTATGGGTTTCCTATGGACTGAATGATAAAAAGCCGAATGGTGCTCCAGATTATTCCGGACCGAATAGCCAAAGCACTGGTTTTAGAGTCGCAAGAGCCTTAGTAAATATCCAAGGAGATATTGAAGAAGGAGAATATAAGGGTTATGGATTCAGGATCACACCTGATGTTTATTCTACTTATTCTCAAGAAGCAAATGGTTGTACGAATTTTGATGGAAGCCAAGTCTGTCAGGGATTTAATGATTACGCCTTTAGTTTAAGATTCGCTTATTTTAATATGCCTCTGTTCGATCGATTCCTTACCTTAAGGGTCGGGCAACAACCTGCAGCAGTTACGATCAGCCCAGTATTCAATCTCACTGAGATGATGGCACATCGTTATATCGATGGAGATCCAACAGGAAGAATGGGGGCATCTGCTGCATTCCAAAACTTTGGATTTTCCACAGGTGTAGAAAGAGGACTTAGTATTTTTCACAAAGATGAATATTATGGATTTCATTTCATGTTGGGAAATGAATCCACTCATCGCAGAAATAATGCACAAGATTTAGAGATACTTACTGTCACAGGTTCCAGCGATAAATTAAATTCATTATCAAATGGTTCTGGAGATTCTTACGGATTAGATTTTCAAGGGATCTTGAATTTTTTGCCGACTGGAGATTCCAAAAAGTTTCTAGCAGGCTTAAGTTCTCCTTTCATTTTCAAAAATATAACAGGCATTGATAGAGACGAAGTAGAATATAACTCTGCGAATTTTGTATGTACTGCTGATTGCCAAAATCATCCGCGGGTTCGGATGTTTAGAGGGGAAAAAAGAGCAAAGCAGGATATATACTTTGGATTGCAGACGGATCTTGCTTATAATGAAGATTCTTTCTCCTTTGCGTTGGGAGGAGGCCCTTACTATTTTTTAGACAGAAGAGGAAAATCTTCTCTCATCAACGAGCAAATCTTATTTCCGGAAGATTTTTTCAACCAAGGTTTAGATACAACAGTTGCCTCCAACGAATTTCGTAAACTGTATGCAACCAATACTCGAGATGAAAGAGATTCTTTGGCAAAGGGACTCTATTTTTATACTCACGTGAGATATAAAAAAATCGGTGCGTTCTTAATGTATACAACCGGAACAGGGAACGGAATGGGAAGGGCACAAGACCCTGTAACTGGGGTAATGTCTGCACCTTCTAATGTTCCTTGGATAGATCAAGTGGTTCGTTATGATCTGCAAACAGATGGAGTATTAGGTAATGTCAATATCAGAGATATATTCGATCTAAGAAATCATGTAGATCATGGTAAGGCGAGGTTTTATAAAACTGTAGCTTCCTTAAATTATTTTCCAATGGAAAGACTAAAAATTTCCTTAGCCGTTATCCAAATTGTATCCATTGATCAAACTGGAAAACCCACCAGAGTAAATTCTTTGGAAAGGATTAGGGGAGACGAAAGAACAACCGGGGTAGAATCTCATAATGTATCAGATCAATTTTCCGAAGTGGTTCTGACCTCGCTTGGATTTCCAAATGGTGTAACTGTAAACGATCTGATTGGAAAACCTTTGGTAGAAACCCAAACTCTCATCGCTACCGAATATATATTTTAGAAAAAGATGAAACGTTTAGGAAATATCAGCAATTATATTTTATTCTTCTTAGCTGCTTTTTGTACAGTTTGCAGTCCTAAACTTTCTGCTTCTGCCGATGGATTGGCGGTGTTCGCATTTTTGGATTTGGAAACAGAAGATGATCGTTTGAGAAGAGTCCTTGCCTCAAACCAGGTTGGACCTTTGGATAAACACGAATCTCCTTCTGCTGCTGTTCTAAAATTAGGAGAAGCATTATTTTTTGATAAAATACTCTCAGGAAATAAAAACATTTCCTGCGCCACTTGTCATAACCCAGGACTTGTTTCAGGAGACACACTTTCATTATCTATTGGAGAAGGCGGGGCAGGCTCCGGGCCAACTAGAAGTCTGAATACTGGAGTGTTTATCCATAGAAATTCTATGGAATTGCATAATCGTTCTTCTTTGGAATGGAAAAGTTTTTTCTGGGACGGAAGAATATCTATAGATGAGAATTCAAATTTCGTTTCTCCATCTGGAGTCGTTTTACCCTCTTCTGGTCTCAAAAGTTTATTAGCCGCTCAGGCAATGATCCCAGTCCTTTCTAGAACAGAAATGCTTGGACAAAGTGGAAGCAATTCTCTCGCTAATATTTCCGATTCAAATCCCCAAGCAATTTGGAATGGTCTCTTACAAAGATTATTGGATATTCCTGAATATGTGAACTTATTCCAAGACGCATATCCCGAGATAGATGTTTCTGAATTAGGTTTTGAAGACGCTTCTAACGCGTTAGGAGATTTTACAGGTCATCTTTGGGATACTACAGATTCAGGTAATTGGGATCTCTCTCCGTGGAATCGATATTTAGACGGAGATAATAGTGCCTTGAATAGCAAAGCTAAATCAGGCGCATTCTTATTTTATGGAAAGGCAGGATGTTCTAGATGCCATTCAGGTTCTTTGATGACTGACCAAAAATTTCATAATTTGGCAATTCCACAATTTGGTCCTGGGTTTGGGGCAGATTCTCCTTTAGACAAAGGAAGATTCGGAGTGAGTGGAAATACAAACGATACATTTGCATTTAGGACTCCTTCTTTGAGAGAAGTTTCATATACTTCTCCTTATTTTCATAATGGAGCCTATACTTCGTTACGAGATGTGATCCGTCACCATTTAAGGCCTAGAGATTTTCTTTTAAATTATGATCCGAATAATATCCCGACGGATCTAAGAAGTTCTTATTTATCTAGTTCTACGGTAAAAAATGAAATTTTAGCGACTTTAGATCCATTATTAAATGTGAATATAGTACTTTCAGAAGATGAAATGGACCAGTTGCTTGAATTTTTGAGTGCACTTTCTTCACCCACTACTTTGAGTCTGGGCAATAAAATTCCTGCAACTGTTCCAAGTGGATTATCTGTCAGCGACTGAAATTACTCCGCCTTCTTCAAGATAATTGTATTCAGCCAACTCATCTTACGAGGCCCTAAGTTAATCCCGCCTGCAACATCTCCACCATAAGGTGCAGTATCTTCACTGGAGATAGTAGCAATATAATCAGTATCACAAACATTACCTGTACCTGAACAAGAAGTATAATCTCCTAAAGAAGCTGGAGGAGTGTAATAATTTCCTCCCAAACCTTTTTTAAATTCAGTGATTACGATTACTCCAGGAGAAGGAAGGGATCCACTTCCTGAACCTATGATTGTATTCGAAAGTTCTGCGTAAGAATGAGTGATCCTATATTTGTCAGTAGCTTCTAAAATAACATAGTAACTTTGGAAATCATTTGGACTTCTTAAAGTTGATTTAGAAAGAACTTCTAGAAGAGAGACACCTTTTCCTAAAATATAATGTTTACTATTGGAAATAGGGCCGATCGCGCTAAAATCGACAGATGAGAAGTTGGAAACATTTTGAAGATCGGAAATTGAATAATTGAGAGGAGTGATCACATCTCCCGTAACACTGAAAGAAGCGGTTGTTCCGGTCCCACTCTGTGTCAGCCATTCGTTGATCACAGTGATCTTAGTTAAAAATTTAACGTATCGAGTTCCTTGGTTAATATCACCTTTAGAAACGAATGCCATACTTCCTGAATTTGCATCCAGTAGGCCACCATTCTTTTCGTAAGCGATAATCATTTCAGCGCCTAAGGAAGTTCTCATTAGTTCTGTATAAGAGACTACTGCCTTATAACCGTCCTTTCCCTCTAACACTACTACTGTGGCTCTACCATCTTTACCTTTATCTAGAGGTTTGAACTTGCCGCCTATATTGATCAGATCTCTTAAAAGAACTCCGTTAAAGCTACTTACTGTTTCGATCAGATTTCCGTTTTTATCTTTGATAGAAAGATTATTCAGAGTCACCTTTTGAGGAAATTTAGAATCATCTTGTAAGGAAGTCACAGTATATAAACCGGATTCGAAATAAGGAGCCACTGTTAGATCCGTATTTCCGCCATTATCGGGGCCTATTAAAGAGAAAGAATTACTATAGAATGTATTATCAGAAGAACGTAAGGCTAAAGCAGCTAGCCCTGATCCGTCAGTCCCAGAGTTCGGCGAACAAAAAACAATAAGCGAATACGAAACATAAAAGAAGGTTAATTTAAAGAAAATAGATAGGAACCTGCGTTGGGAGAAAAACATAAAAATTAGCATCCTTGATATTGGTAAGGACTCACTAATTCGCTATATAGTCAACTATATAGCGAATGAATAAATTCACATAGTCTTAAAAAATCGGATCTGTGCTTTCCTTAAGGAAAATTTTTGATACTCCTAAGAGTGGCTTTTTCTTATTATAGAACCGGAGAAAAGATGAAGGATAAGTTACAGATCGATGGGGCTCTTTGGCTTAAGTCCAACAAAGAAAACAAATTAGGCAGGGAGAAGATAGAGTTACTTCGTGCGATCGAAAAATGCGGATCCATATCGAAGGCAGCAAAAGAAGTAGGGATTAGTTATAAAACTGCATGGGATTCCATCGACTTGCTAAATAATTTATATAAAGAAATTCTGGTCGAAAAAAGTGTAGGTGGGACCAGCGGTGGTGGAGCAAAACTCACCGATAAAGCCAAAGAAATGATCCAGCTCTATCAAATAGTTGAAGATGAGCACAGAAAATTTCTAACCAGAATAAGCGAAAGAATGGACAACCCGTTCGAACTCTTGAATTTTCTTAACCGTATCTCAATGAAAACCAGTGCAAGAAATCAATTTTATGGAAAGATAAAAACCATCCAAAAGGGGGCAGTAAATTCTGAGATCATTATCTCTCTAAAAGGAGAACAAGAGATTACTGCAGTCATTACCAATCAAAGTGTGATCAATCTTGGTTTGAAGGTTGGCAAAGATGTATATGCATTGATCAAAGCTTCTTTTATTTTTCTTTCTAAAGATACAGATCCATCCATTAGTTCAGAAAATAAACTGAATGGAAAAATTTTCTCCATCATAAAAGGTAGCGTAAACGACGAGATCATTATAGAATTGAATGGTGGAACCAAACTCACATCAATAATCACAAGCCAAGCCACTGAACAGCTTAAGCTAAAAGAAGAAGAAGAGATCTGTGCATTCTTCAATGCTTCTTCCGTAATTTTAGCTACTGAATAATCGATCCACCAATGGCTACAATATTCTCCCATCCAGCAGTTCCGATCTCAATCTTCTTCCTTTTAGGAAAAAAGAAAATCCCTGGATTACTTGCAGTTTTTGGAATATTCTTCTCTATTCTTCCTGATTTCGACGTAGTTGCTTTTAAATTTGGAATTCCATACGAAAGCGATTGGGGTCATCGAGGATTTACTCATTCTATCTTATTTGCATTGGTAATGTCCTGTCTTGTGGCATTTTTTAGGACCAAACTGAAAGCAAGTTGGCTTACTATCTTTTTATTTCTTTTTGTATCTGCAATCTCTCATGGAGTGTTGGATGCGATGACAACTGGCGGGTTAGGAGTTGGATTTTTAATTCCTTGGAATTCTGAAAGGACCTTTTTTGAATATAGACCAATTAGAGTTTCTCCCATTGGTCCAAAGAATTTTTTCACGGAAAGAGGTTGGTTTGTGATCCAGTCGGAACTTTTGTATGTTTGGGCCCCGGCAATTTTGATCTCTATCTTTGGGATTATAACAAGAATGATCTGTAAAAAGAATAATGCTCTAAACTAAAGGATTAACTTTTATAATTATCTATTTCACGGATCCCTTTATAAGTATTTCCGTAAGATCCAAAACATATAGGTAATTTGGAAATAGACCTAAGCTTATTTAAAAACTCAGTATCATCGAGGATTGGTTTTTTTTCATAAACAGGTTTTACTTTTTCCAAAAATTGTGTGATTCGATTTTGTTCTTCCGGATTTCTATTAGGAGTTATTCCTGTAACAGTGAAAGGATCTGCAGCTTTTGTTTGTAAGTAAGCTGATCCTGACTGGTTTTGCTCGCTCTTATATGTTTTATTCCAAAAGATCGGTATACCTTTTGAAAAAATATCTAAATGACTAACTAGTAGACCGCTCAATTTACCAACACAAGAAAGTGCGTATTTAATCAGAATTTCATCTGGGTGACCGCATCTAAATTTTCCTTGCCAACCTTCGTTTGAATTATGTAGTTCCGGAAAATTTAGATTTGGATCTTGAGTGGGTAAGGGACCATTTCCATGCCTAGTTATATAAGTTCTCAATATTCCAAAATGAAGAATTGGCTCAGGCAATTCCCATTCAATAGAAAGATCATTCAGATAATTCGCATGTGTACTACTCCAAGTTGTGTGGGGATGAAAACCAAAATTTTCGTCTAGAAGTATTCCTTGAGCACCTTCGAAAAGACTAGTGGAAGAAGAATGTAATTTTTCTGCGATCCTGCTAGAGGTTAAGGTGGTGACTGAACGAGTTACTATTTTGATAATATTTAACCAGTCGTTTGCAATATTTGTATTTTTTAATACATTATACTCATTCAGAATTATTTCACTTTTATGAACTTCTATTTTGGAAAATTCGGAGAGAAGGTTTTTTCGAATTTCTTCTAACTTATCAAGAACTCGAGAAGGCTGATTTAAATCTTCAAAGAATAAAGTGGATTCTGGAAAATTTAAAGAATATTGGACTGTTTCTCCGATTCCAACTCCGCAGGTACCGTGGGCTTTATCTTCTCTTAAAAGCTCTCTTAGTCTTCCTGCTGCTTGGTGAAAAGGAGTAATAACTCTGCAACGAGGATCTATAAATAAACGATTTAATATATCATTTATCCCGAGTCGATTTAGGAATTCTGCTTCTACTAACAAAGCGCCTGGATGGATTAACACCGGACTTGCTAATATAGTTTCTACTTTTGGAACAAAACTACCGGCACCGAATTGTGAAAATGTATGATGTTGTCCGTTTGGCAATACAACGTTATGTCCTGCTTGCGCACCTCCGTTGAACCTAACGATTGTATCTGCCTTCCAACGTCTAGTGAGAAAATCAGTGAAGATACCTTTGCCGCAATCGCCAAAACTCAATCCGAGTATGGAAGCAAAGCGGGGCGATCCTTCTTTTTTTCTCTTTGAGTCATCAATCAAATATCTTACGCCACCAAGATCTTTTATTAGAATCAGATTTGGATGTTTGAACGTTTAAACGATCAACTATTCCTTTATCTAATAGGTCAGCATAAGGTTGGATCGCTCTCGCTACAGCGCCTACTCTAGATTTACTCAAACCATCCTTCTGTAGTATTTTTACTACTGAATCGACATCGGGGATTGCTTTTTCAGTCAACCCTACAATTGCAGCTGCAACTGTACATGTATCTTCTGGTGATTCCATACAGATTACTTGATCACCTAAAAGTTCACGCCAACGTTTTTCACAATTATATCTTCTTTGTAAATCTGGGATGAGGAAAAAAAGATGATAGGTTTCTGCTGCGGCAGCGATTACTTCTTCAATGGGTAGATCTTCGTCTAAATGATCTCCTACTAAACTTCCTATTTGGTGTCTAGAAACTGTAGGATAAGGCAATTCGTCTCCGGTTAAGAATAGGTAACCTTTTTTCTTTCGTTTATTCCAACAGTCCAGATCGGTATGTTGTGCAGCGAGATAAAATGCAAGTTCGTAACTTTCTTCTCCGGAACCTCCACCTCCGCCTTCTAAGAATGATCTGGTAAGCCATTGGTCCATTAATTCGGCAGTAGATTCAAACTGACCTACTTGCAAAGGTGCACGATCTGAATTTGCATCTCCAATCGCCATAAATAATAATTGAGGATCTGCAATGCCACATGAGTTTAATAATTTCATGAAGGTGGGCAATTCCTTCCTTGCGAGCAGATCGGGTATTGCTCCCATCGATCCAGTGACGTCTAACGCAAAAATTACACTCATAGAATTTGGATGATCTGCGCTGTCTCTAGATTCTCGGACTTTCAGACCTTTTGGATCCATTAGAACGTGAACTCCAGTTTGTGTGAAAACTTCCTTTGCAGATCTATGAGCTCGACCGGCAATCAGCGCTTCGTGAGCTGCGTGTGAATAATTTCCATATCCCATAATATTCTCCCTTTAATTCGAATAAGGACTGAACGGTATAAATTGAGGAGGGCCGAAAGTTTTTTCAGCAACAATTTTCAATTCTTCGTCAATTCCAATTGCACCTAACTTATCACACCAACCCTTATCTTCACAGGCACGTTCGATAAAGGAAGCCAGCGGGTTTGGAACTGACCGGAAGGATTTTTGAGGGTCCTCTTCTCCTTCTAACAAAACTCGGATAGACCAGGCTGCTTGCTGCAAATCTTTTATTTTATCTTGGGACTTCTTTCCCCGTCTCCATCCAATAACTAGAATGCCATGATCTCTTGGTTGTACTAGCAAATGACTAGGATTGATTGCATTATGCGTCCAGCCTTGCTCGTGGATATAGCCAAGAAGATCTAATATCCTTCTCCAAATCCAAACACCATGTCTAGGTTGGATCCCTTTCTTCTGAAATCTTAATACGTCCGATAAACTTCCCCAATACCCAGGATTTGCTCTGGTGATTACGGCTTCTTTTCCTTCGTATTCTGGGTTTATTATTTTCCCGAAGGAAACAATTTGAGGAAGTCTTTGGCTAAAATATGCTGAAATAGGAGTATTCTGTTTTTGTAAACTTTCTAACACAGATACTTCGGAAGAAGCTAAACTTTTTGAAGTTTTGTCCCTCTCAATTTTTATAATGACTCGCTCCATAGCAAGTCCCAACTTTTCTGCAAAAAAAATATCTGCTCTTTCTCCTCCTCCAAGAGGAAGAAGGATTTTATATTTATTCTTACCTATCGTAAGAGTATTCGGGATTGTGTTAATCGACTTTTCGTAGAGCTTCCATGCCTCATGAAAATGTTCTGCAAGCACAGCATTTTTACTATAGGTAACTAATACTCCACAATAAGGACAGGCCACGTATCTCCATCGGACCTGTTTTGGCAAAGCTCCACCGCACTGAGAGCAAAGAAGCGCAGTTATTTCAGCAGTAGACATTTATTTCTAATTACTGAACTACTAGAAGATCTATCTTTCCGTGTTTATTATATTTCACGAATGCTTTTCCTTTTTCGTAGTAGTCGTGATAGTCACCTTGTTTTCTGAATTTAGAACCCAAAAGTTTTTCTGCAGCTGGTTTAGAAGATCCTACAGTGATCCCTTGTCCTAAACCTGGACTATTATCTCCCACTACATTCACCTGAACTACAGTCCCCATATCTAAAATGAAAGCAGTCTCTTTGTTATCGTATTCGAAATATTCCAAACCACTTTTTTTATCCGTTTTGATACGTGTAGGTTTTCCCCAGTTTTTTAGAAGATCTTCCAACTTATCTCCTGGACCAACTCCACCAACCTTAAACGCATTCACTTCATTTGCAGGAGTAGGAGCAGTTAGTTCGATCGCGTGGATCTTTGCTAATACCTTTGCCCAACCAGAAGTAGAATCGTAATTAGTTAAATAATAACTTGCGAGACCTTTAGATTTTGGATCTACCGCAGAATAAGATTCGACCAATGCAATGTTTAAGATTGGGGTGAAGTTCTCATAAATATAATCCGGATCAACCTGCTGTTTTTGAGCAGTGGATTGGCCGATCGTTTTTAGATATTGAGCGATCTGAGGATTGCTTCCGCTTTGATTTGCAAGAGTTCTGATCTTTTGGTCGATAGAAAGTGCAAGACGATTGAAAAGTTCTTTTGCTTCTTCTCTTTTGTCTGTCCAGAATAGAACTACTCCCAAGTTATTCGCTAGTGCAACAGTTCCTTCTGCTTGGAATGCTTTGTTAGCTACACTAACTGCTACATCCAGATCTTTTTCATCCGCAGAATAAGAAAGTAATACAGCATAATTAGAGAGAAAGTAAGGATCATCTGTTTTTACGATCACTTCTCTGTATGCTTTGAGTGCGCGATTATAAGCAGCCTCGTTTCCTGGAACTATCCTCATGACTGCACGTTTGCTTTTGTCTGGAGGAAATACCATTGTGTCTCTAAAGGAAGGCATATCCAATACTGGTTTTAATTTTAATTCTTCATTAGAAGCTGTTGCCATCCAGATCTTGTGCATACAAACAGCGAGAGCTTTGCTTAAGTACGTATTCTCCGGGAATTTTTTAATTCCGTCTTCCAAGTTGGATCTTGCTTCATCCAAATTTCTACCTAGTTGGATATCATCGAAAGTTTTTTCCATCTTAGCTAAGAAGCTATACAGTTCTTGTTTATCCGTTTTTAGTCTGGATAATCTTTCATTGGGAGAAGGATGGCTGGAAAAATAATGAGAACCAATCAGTTCAGGTCTAGTTTTATCTGCTTTAGAAGAAGCTAATGCTTCTTTATAAGATTGTTCCACTTCATTCAAAGTTTGTAGAGTGATGAGCATGAAATCACCACCGTACCCAGCTTTATCTAATAAGAATAAACCTGTTTGATCAGCATCTAACTCTTGCTCTTGTGAGAACTTACTATTTTCTAAAAATGCTTTTCCAGAAGGTTCATCTTTAAGTGCATAAAACTTTTTAACACTATTGAAAACATGTCTATTATAGAAGTGAGCTAACTCGTGAGACAATACTCCTGCGATATATCTTTCACGATGGAAGTCTAACTTCTGAGCGGCATCTGCTTCTTTTTGTTTGATTATCTCATCTAAAGAATCCAAAGCGCCTGAATGAATACAGAATTGTCCGCCGGCCATCGCAAATGCGTTGAAGCTTGCTTCCTTTACAATTTTGTAAACTAGTGGAAAGGGAGGGTTTCCGGAATTTTTGGAAAGTTTACCGAATGCTTTGTCTATCGGCTTCTTCCAACCCTTATGATCTGTAAGCACAGTCTTGGACTTGATCAGATTTGTGAATTGCACATTACTTTGTCTTACTAACTGTGCATACAATTCCGGATCGAATTCTCCTGGTTTACTTTGAGAAAAAATTGGAGAGCCCGAGAAAGATAGGATGCCTAAAACCACCAATAATTTCAGGACATAAGGGCGAACCGAATTCGAAAGATCGATCATGGGAAAAACCTCTTGAGGAGAGAAAACTATCTGCTATTAAGCGACTGTCAACTCTGAAAGGTTTAAAAAGTGAAGTGAAATTTTTTGACCGAAAAACCGGTTTGGAGAACTTTTAATTAGGCGGCGATGGAATGATCGATCAGAATTAAAATATTGATCAAGAACAAGTGAAGAATGCTGAAAAAGAAAAATCCTCTGGCGAACTTAGGTTCTGGATTCTGGAATAATTTTACGGAAAGGTAAAGTATAGAGATACTCAACGCTACAGAAGAGATCATATACAACCAACCCATAGAAGGTTCTGCCCAATAGAACGCGATCACAGATCCAACATAAAGAACGGTATAAAATAAAATAGAACGTCCTGTTTCTTTCACACCTTTTACCACAGGAAGCATTGGAAAATTTGCATCTTTGTAATCTTCTTTCAGGAAGATCGCAAGCGCCCAGAAGTGAGCCGGAGTCCAGAGAAAGATCATTAAAAATAAGATCCAAGCAGGCAAAGGTAAAGAATTACTAACGGCTGCATAACCAATCAAAGGTCCTACACAACCTGCTACTCCACCTATTACAATATTCTGATGTGTTCTTGGTTTTAATAGGATAGTATAAAGAAAAACATAAGCGAGAAGTGCAGCAAATGCACATATCGCAGTTAGCAAATTTGCAAAATAATATAAGATCCCAAACGCAACGAAGGTCATTGCAAATCCAACGATCCAGGCTTGAGCAGTACTGATCCTTCCTGCAGGAAGCGGACGATTTGCAGTCCGTTTCATTTTAGAATCTCTATCTATTTCTATGATCTGGTTGAAGATAAAGGAAGCAGAAGACATTAAAAAAGTCCCAAGCATAGTCATGAAGACAAGAAGTGTGCTAGGCGCGGTCGGGGCACCAAGATATAAACCAGGCACAGCAGTAGCCAAAACAAGGGAGCTTACCCTTGGTTTGATCATCTGGTTCCAGTCTGAAAGAAAACTATTCATTCTATTAAGAAACCTTACTTTTAGACAGCTCTGAAGCTCTCTGCACCCAGACTGCATACATGGATAAGAAAAGAAGAATGGCTACTCCAGTATGAGCAGCAGTCACGAGTTTCGGAAGTTTTGCGTATACGTTGATAACTCCCAATCCTATCTGAATGACTAGAAGAATGATCGCTATCCTTACGTATTTTTTAGTTTCTGCGGAGAATCCTTTGAATATTCCATAAAGGTTTATTAGAAGAATATAAAATGCCACTAAGTAAGCACCCAATCTATGTTGTACCTGGATTTGTATCTTAGGTTCTATAACAGAAGGGAGCCATTCTCCGTTACAAGTTGGAAATTCCATACAAGCAAGTCCTGCGTAGTTGGAACTTACTCTTCCCCCTAAAATAATTTGGAAGAAGATTAATAATACACCGATCAACAGAGGGATCTGGTCCTTCTGCAATAAACTTTGTTTCGTTAAAAACTCATTTGAATTTGTAGAATTTTCAAGATAGCGAGCTTTGAATGCCGCAGTACCTATACAAAGTAAGAACAAAATAGCATTCAACAAGTGAAGATTCACAGTAGCAGGATCTAAAGAAAGAAGAACTGTTAAACCTCCCAAAGTAATTTGAGAAGCAATCAATAAGATCCCTAAGATAAAATAACCTAAGAAAGGTTTTCTTAATTCAGGAATGATTACAGTCCAGACAGTACCAGCAATCAGAACAATTCCTAAAAATCCGGAATAATATCTATGTCCGACTTCCATAAAAATATTAAAATCGAAGTCTGGAAAAAATTTACCGAAACAAAAAGGCCAATCGGGACAAGCGAGTCCTGAGTCTGTAGCTCGGACAAGCGGTCCATATAATAAATTTAGAAAAATTAGAACTGAATAGATTACTAGGAAGAGAGAAAACTTTCTGAATTGAGAATAAGTAGAAGCGATCATTCTGTTTTTTCGGAGAATCCGAGCTCTTCTTTACCATACTTGAGCGAGATTGATTTGGGGCAAGAGATTTGATGTTTGAAAATCGAAAGCTTACATTTTGATCTGAGACTAATTCTCATGCAAAAACATTTCAAGATTCTAAAGAACGACTGTTCTATTCTACCGACCCTCGGTCAGATGCTTTTTATGTCGGTTCTAAACGGTTGAAAAGACTGAAAAGCAAAAACGCTTTCAAAAAAAAGACAGGTCTCCAAAACTGGCTGGTATCTTTCGCTTTTTACAAAAGTGAAACGTTTTTTTCTGATACTTTAGGAGTCATTCCATGAGCCAAAACGGAGACCATTACAACAAGGCAGGTTTTTGGACATTCGTGGTCGTGTTGACCGCCAACATTCTTTATTTCGTTTATCTTTCTGCATTCCACAAAGGTGTTAAAGATTATAATGAAGTAGTTCCTTCCCACACTTCGGCAGCGAAGTAAGGAAAGAATCCGGGAATAAGTACCTTGTTCTCCTCCAATCATCCGCGGTCATTTTTCAAAAGTGCTGCGGCTCTTATTCTTTTCTTACCTTTCCTATCCGTACTATCTTTTGATACAAAAAGAGAATTACCTGCTCACGCAGTTCCTCCTGAACTCGAAGGTGTAGGTCTAGAAGAAAAATTAGGAAATCGTATAGATACCAATTTATCTTTCGTTGATGAACAAGGTAAACAAGTCCGCATTGGCGACTATTTGAAAGAAGGAAAACCACTTCTTCTTACCTTAGTGTATTATAGATGTCCAACACTCTGCAGTCTTTATCTGAATGAAATCTCAACCGCACTCAAAGAATTGAATCTACAAGTAGGAAAAGAATTCAATTACGTAGCGGTAAGTTTTGATCCAAAAGAAAAATCTGATCTAGCAAAAGCGAAAAAAGAAGTATATGTGAAAGATTATGGAAGAGGGGACGGTTCCGGCTGGAGTTTTTTAACCGGAAATGATCCTGAAATAAAGGCTTTGTCTTCCAGCTTGGGTTTTTCCTACAAATGGAATCCATATAATGATCAATGGGTGCATGTTTCTGTTGCCTATGTGATTACCCCTGAAGGACAAATTTCCAGGTATTTAAAAGGGATCCCGATGGATGAAAGGACTCTGAGATTATCTCTCGTAGAGGCTGGAAACGGTAAAATCGGCGATTTGACTGACAGTGTTGCCCTTTTTTGCTTCCAATTTGATCCATCCAAAAATAGGTATACATTATACGCATTCAATATCATGCGAATCGGCGGTTTTCTTACTGTCGTTATCCTTGCGGCGTTCTTATTCCGCTTTTGGAAGAAACAAAACTCGTCTAGTACAGTATAAATAAAGGAAGGAGTGATTTCGATCCGATGAACTGGTTCTCTCTTATTACGGCGACAAGCTTCATGCCGGTTCCAGCGACTAAAGAATCGGGAGATGTAGATAACCTCTATATCTTTCTTCTTGTTTCGGGCCTTATTTCTTTTATCATTCTCATTGGGGGAATGGTAATATTCATTTTCAAGTATAGAAGAAAAACTGAAGACCAGAAAAGTGCGTATATCACGCATAATACTCTTGCTGAGTTCCTTTGGTCCTTCATACCTTTCGTGATCATGATGATCATCTTCGCTTGGGGATGGGATGTTTTCCATGATCTTCGCAGAGTCGGAGAGAAAGGTGATGTTGAGGTTCACGTTACTGCTCGTCAGTGGGCTTGGACTTTCAAATACGCGAATGATATCGAGATCAATAGCCCTACCGATAAAAAGTTACTGGAAAATGAGCCGGACTCTACTCTTCTCAAACCTGAGATCGTAGTAGTTCCACTCGGCAAAACCATTCGTTTCATTCTTACTTCTGATGACGTTCTACATAGCTTCTATGTTCCTGCATTCAGGAACAAAATGGATGCGGTTCCTGGCAGAAGAACTACTTTCACTTTCACTCCGATCGAGAAAGGGGACTTCACAGTATTCTGTACTGAGTATTGCGGAACCAAACACTCCAACATGATGGCTACGATTCGTGTGGTAGACGGAGAAGAATTCGCTGCTTGGCAGGACAAAAAAGTCAAAGAATTGGCTGATGCCGGTAAAGGAAAAGGACCTGCAGAAAGAGGAGAAGCTCTTTTTAAAGGAAGCCTTGGATGTAGCGGATGTCACTCCTTAGATGGATCCAGGATTGTTGGACCAAGCTTTAAAGGTCTTTATGGTAATAAGAGAGACTTCGCAGACGGAACTTCTGTAACTGCGGATGACGCTTATATCAAACAATCCATCCTTGTTCCTACAGCTAAGATTGTAGCTGGTTTCCCTCCTGCGATGTCTTCCTTTCAAGGAAGGATCAAAGAGGACGAGATCAAGGACATCATCGAATTCATTAAGACGCTTAAATAGGATTACGGACAATGGCCCACGAGCAACATAATTACCTGAATCACCAAAAGGGGATTTGGTCCTGGCTTACGACCTTAGATCATAAGCGTATCGGGATCATGTATTTTATCGCGATCATGAGCTTCTTCTTCTTAGGAGGAGTTTTCGCTCTATTAGTTCGCGCAGAATTATTCACACCTGGAAAAACCCTTTTTTCCGCAGATGTTTATAACAGAATGATGACCTACCATGGAGCCATTATGGTGTTCATGGTGATCGTTCCTGGTATCCCTGCAATTTTCGGAAACTTCGTGCTTCCGATCATGATTGGAGCAAAAGACGTAGCGTTCCCAAGATTGAACTTAATGAGCTGGTACATGCTGATGATCGGAGCTGCGATCACGGGTTCCACTCTATTCTTGGAAAACGTTGATACTGGTTGGACTTTCTATACTCCATATTCTTCCATTAAAACTGGATTAGGAGTGATTCCGATGGTTCTTGGAGTATTCATTATTGGATTCTCCTCCATTCTAACTGGATTGAACTTCATCGTTACCACTCATAAACTGAGAGCGCCTGGAATGACCATGAATAGAATTCCTCTCATGGTTTGGGCACTTTACTCAACTGCGATCTTGCAAGTATTGGCAACTCCAGTTCTTGCGATCACTCTGCTTCTTTTGATTGCAGAGAAAACTCTTGGAGTGGGGATTTTTGATCCTCAGTTGGGAGGAGATCCGGTACTATTCCAGCACTTCTTCTGGTTCTATTCACACCCTGCGGTTTATATCATGATCCTTCCTGCGATGGGAGTGATTTCCGAGTTGGTTGCTACTTACTCTCGTAAAGTAATCTTCGGATATACTGCAATTGCTTATTCTTCCTTAGCGATCGCTGGGGTTTCCTTCTTAGTATGGGGACACCACATGTTCGTTTCTGGACAATCTGAGTTTGCGGGAGTTCTGTTCTCCTTCATCACAATGCTTGTAGGAGTTCCTACAGCGATCAAATTGTTCAACTGGATCGCGACAATGTATAAAGGAAGTATCCGTTTGGATGCTCCGATGCTTTTTGCGATCGGGTTCATGTTCCTATTCACCATCGGTGGTTTGACTGGAGTGTATCTGGCTTCTACTGGTATGGACATTCACTTCCACGATACTTACTTCGTGGTGGCTCACTTCCATTACGTGATGGTTGGTGGAACATTGATGGCGCTTATGGGAGCATTGATCTACTGGTTCCCTAAAGTTACCGGAAAAATTTATAGCGACCTTGTAGGAAGAATTTCCTGGGTATTTATCTTCACCGGATTTAACGTTACCTTCTTCCCTCAATTTATCTTGGGAAATATGGGAATGCCTCGTAGATACTATGATTATCTTCCTACATTCACCGAATTAAACCAAATGTCCACTTTCGGATCTTGGTTGATCGGAACAGGATTCTTGGTCGGACTTTTCGGAGTGATCCATGCACTTCTGAAAGGAAAAGAAGCAGGAAACAATCCTTTCGGAGGAAAAACTCTGGAATGGACTACCGCTTCTCCTCCACCACATGAAAATTTTGAATCTACCCCAGTACTAACCGGAGGGCCTTATGAGTACCGCTAATCACTCGGGTGGTTTTCATCACGCGCATCATTTTAATAGCGCAGAGCATCAATATGAATCTTCTAAACAAGGGATCTGGTTATTCCTTGTTACAGAAATTCTAATGTTCGGTGGATTATTCGTAGGATATTCCATTTACCATTCTCTATACCCGCAAGTTTTCCATGCAGGAAGTAAGCAACTTTCCGTAGTTTTGGGAGCTTTAAACACAGTAGTTCTTCTATTCAGCTCATTCACCATGGCGCTTGGAATTAACTATGTGCAAAGAGGTCTTAGAAACAAAGCGATCATTGCTCTTGCAGTGACTATCGCTTGTGCTGCGATCTTCATGGTTGTAAAGTTTTTCGAATATACTCACAAGTTCCACGTGGGTACAGTTCCTGGAAAATACGCTTACACTGAAGAGTTAAGCGCTTCCGGTGAGAAGATAACTAAAGTTGGAGCACTACTTGCAGAAGCTAATAAACTTAGCGTAGTAGAAAGAGAACACAAACTTCACCTGGATGAAACTGAATACGAACACCTGACCCTTTTGGAAAAAACCAAAAACTGGCCTTTGTTCTTCGGATTCTATTTCGTAATGTCCGGTATTCACGGTCTGCACGTTCTTGCTGGTGCATTTTTGATCTTCTGGGTACTTTTGAAAGTGATCAAAAACCAAGTTGGTCCTGAATATTACACTCCTGTAGAAGGTGTGGGCTTGTTCTGGCACGTGGTAGACTTGATCTGGATTTACCTTTTCCCTCTTCTTTATTTGGTGGGATAAGTTAAGTCAAAAGCAAGCAGCTGAAAGGTCTGCTTACGAAAAAGCCGGAGCTTCGCTCCGGCTTTTTTATTTTCTGCCTGAAACTGGCTTATAAAAAAACTGCAAAGAAACGGCGAATCCTGCCGATATTTAAAGAGAGACAGGTTTTCCCGGACGCAATATGCAAAATATAGATTATTCCAGAAGACTGAGACAATCCGGGACCAGAGGTCCGGCTCCACGTCAGGGAGAGTCTTTTCCAACTGTGCAAACAATCCAGCATGTGAGGGGAGGAAATTCTCCGATCCGTTCTTTCCCAAGTTCCAGATCTATCTTTCTGGTTTTAGTTGGGGCCATTTCTCTTTTTACTGGTGGGGTAGTAGTCGGTCTTAGATTGGATCAGAAGGAGCAAACATTTGCTCAAAACGAAACTCAGTCTTTTTATAATGCGGGAAAAAATGTAAGAACAGAACAATCTGTAGAAGAGAGAGAAAATTCTTCTACAGAAACAGTAAGCTCTAATGCTGCAGAAAATTCTGCTGAAACTTCTACTTCTTCCCAAAGCTCTAATCGAAATCCTGGACTCAAATTTCCGGCCAGATCGGATAAGGAAAATTATTTCCTATCTATCCCAACTGAAGATTCAGTCGAGGCGATGGAAATTGGAAAAAAATTGCTGAGAGCAAAACCTGAGTTCCAAGGAAGATTTTTTAGATCCAAAGACGGAGAATTATTCCTAGGATATTTTTACGGAAAAGAAGAAGCTACTAAGGCTCTAGAATCCATTCGCCCTCTGAATGATCCGATTTTTCACAAAACTTCTATTCACAAACTTCAATTTTGATCTGAATTTTCGAACTAAGTTCATATCAGAGCTTAAACTCATTTTTTCCTTGACTTTGCCTCAAAATTTGCTATATTTTTGGGCAGAGTTTTAACGGAAGTCTTAATACTAATTGGCTGGCAAAAAGAAACAATCTGGCTACGATCATGGCGTAGGTGACTACGTCGTATATCCGATCCACGGGGTAGGTGAAATCACCGAAATCTCCAAAAAGGTTATCCTGGGAAAGAAAAAAGAGTGCTACGTAATGGAAATCCAGGGTAGCAAGATGAAGGTGATGATCCCGGTCGATAAAGCAAAGCAGGTCGGAATTCGACCGATTATCGACAAGAAGGATATCAAGAAAGTTATCAATCTACTCAAGAAAGACGAGGTCGATACTGAAGAGGACTGGAAGATCAGGTACCAAAACAACCTGAACAAAATAAAGTCCGGATCGATCTTCGAAGTGGCGGATGTGTGCAGGAATTTATTCCGCAGGGCAAACGGTAAAGAACTGTCTATCATGGAACGTAAATTGTACGAAAGTGCGTACAATCTAGTTAAGATGGAAGTCGCCCTAAGCAAAGGAGTTTCCCAAGAAGAAGCTGGGAACCTTGTGTCAGATGTTTTAGCTAGTACATTCGCTCCGGGAGAAAAAGTTCCCGTAGCAGCAGTCGACATAGACGAAGAATAGTTTCCGATAAAACTCGAATCTTATTTAAAAGGATTTGAGTTATGGCGTATTTTTATAAAGGTCTAACGGCCGTCCTACTCTCCTTAGTGTCGTTCTTTGTAACGCAAAAACAGACTCAAGAGTTTGTATTCTCAGGCTCCAGTGCTGGGCTTGTACTCGTAATTTCTCTCGTACTTTTGTTCGGTGAAACTAAACTATTTCCAAAACTTCGCGGTGACGTTATTTTTTGTGTTGGAGTGGGAGCTCTATTGGGATTCTCACTTGCTTGGTTTATTGGAACTATCATCCGTTTCGAGGAATTGAATCTTGCATTGTACCTGATCCTAGGTCTTTTCGGAGCTAGAGCAGGTAAGTCTTTCGCAAAAGAACCTGGCCTTTCCATATTTGGAGGGGGCGGTGGAGGAACAGCTTCTCTAGTTGATCCGTTTGGCGTAGGCTCTATCGGTAAAGATGAAGTCAGAGACAAAATCCTAGATACTTCTGTTGTTATCGACGGAAGAATATTAGATATTGCTGATACACATTTTATCGATGGTCCTCTCATTCTTCCTAACTTCGTGTTAAGAGAGATCCAGCTTATTAGTGACTCTTCTGACCCAATTAAAAGAGCAAGAGGACGCCGTGGTTTGGAGATGTTGAACAAACTCCAAAGAAAAGGTTCCATTGAAGTTAAGATCACTTACAAAGATTATTCTGACACTAGAGAAGTTGATGCTAAGTTGATCAAACTTGCTAGAGACACCGGTGGAAAGATCGTAACTAACGATTTCAACTTGAACAAAGTTGCAGAACTCCAAGGAGTAAAAGTTCTTAACCTGAACACCTTGGCAAACGCATTAAAACCTGTTGTTCTTCCTGGCGAAGAATTGGCTATCCAAGTCATCAAAGAAGGAAAGGACGAAAACCAAGGTATCGGCTATTTAGAAGACGGAACCATGGTAGTGATAGAGAACGGCGGACATCTTGTTGGTAAAGAAGTGAAAGTTACTGTTACTTCTATCATCCAAACTGCTGCCGGAAAAATGATATTCACTAAAGCTAACGGAAACAGCGGCTTTGATAAAGGTGAACGCGCCCCTGAAAAAGAAAACAGAGGTGGTAAGGGCGGAGAACGCGGAGAAGATCGTGGAAACAGATACGATCGTGGTGACCGAGGAAACGAGGAAAGAGGCAATCGTAAAGATTACCAAAACAAAAACCAGAACCGTGGCAATTACCAAGACAGAGGCGATAAAAACGAAGGTCGCGGAGATGATTTCGGAAATCGTAAAGACTTCCAAGATCAGCAACAACAGCAATAACCAGTCGCTAAAGTGACAGAATACGGGTCGGATTAGGAATTGCCTTCAAATTCGACCCGGTTCCGAATTGACGGTATCTTCCCCCGAAAAAAAATTGAAATACGATCTCAATAAGGAGAGCCAAATGCAGGCCCAAGCGCAAGTGAAGGGACTGAAGGAGCTCGGTATAGAGCCCTCCGAAGTCTTCCATAACCTTTCATACGACGAAATTTTCGAACACGAAAAGAATAACGGTGAAACCGTTCTTTCCTCTAACGGAACCATGATGGTGGATACCGGTATTTTCACCGGACGTTCTCCAAAAGATAAATACTTCGTAGACGAACCTTCTTCTAACAAGAATATCTGGTGGTCTCATATTAACTTTAAAGCTTCCGAAGCAGTTTTCGAAGAGCTTTATCAAAAATGTGTAAACTATCTTAGCGGAAAAAAACTCTACGTATTCGACGGATACGCAGGAGCAAACCCTGAGACCAGAATTGGTCTTCGTGTAGTTTCCGAAAAAGCATGGCAGCACCATTTCTGCACCAACATGTTCCTTCGCCCAAGCAAGGAAGAGTTGGCTAACCTTCTTCCTGAATTCACTATCATCAACGCTTGCGGAGTGAAGAACGAAAAATACAAAGAGCATGGCCTGAACTCAGAAGTATTCGTGATCTTCAACCTTGCAAAAAAACTTTGTATCATCGGTGGAACCGAATACGGCGGAGAAATGAAGAAAGGTATCTTCTCTGTAATGAACTATAAGTTACCATTACAAGGAATCGTTTCTATGCATTGTTCCGCAAATATCGGAAACAAAGATGGAGACACTGCTCTGTTCTTCGGACTTTCCGGAACTGGTAAGACTACTCTTTCCACTGACCCGAACCGTAAACTGATCGGAGACGATGAGCATGGTTGGGACGATAACGGAATTTTCAATATCGAAGGCGGTTGTTACGCGAAAGTAATCAATCTTGATCCTAAGACTGAACCTGAAATTTTCGAAGCAATCAAAAGAGACGCTCTTTTAGAGAACGTAGTTTTCGACGAAAAAACGAAAGTTGTAGATTATACTTCCGCTGCTAAAACCGAAAACACCAGAGTTTCCTACCCGATCTACCATATCAAAAACATCCAAGTTCCTTCTAAAGGTGGCCACCCTAAAGTGATCATCTTCTTAACTTACGATGCATTCGGAGTTCTTCCTCCAGTGTCTCGTTTGTCTATCGAGCAAGCGATGTATCACTTCCTTTCCGGTTACACTGCGAAAGTTGCTGGAACTGAAAGAGGTGTTAAAGAGCCTACCGCTACATTCTCCGCTTGTTTCGGAGCTGCGTTCATGACACTTCACCCAACTGTTTATGCTCAGTTATTAGGTGAGAAGATGCGTAAACATAATGTTCGCGCATACATGATGAACACAGGACTTGTTGGTGGAGCTTACGGAACTGGTAAGAGGATGAACCTTCCTTCTACTCGTAAAATTATCGACGAGATCATGAACGGAAACATCGACAAAGCTCAGTTTGTGAAGCATCCCATCTTCCAAGTAGAATATCCTAAAACTGTAGAAGGTGTGGATAGCTCTATCCTGGATCCTCGCGAAGCTTGGACTGATAAAGCTGCTTACGATGAGTCTTCTAAAAAGCTTGCTGGCATGTTTATTGAGAACTTCAAAAAATATGTAGAAGGTTCTAAAGACTTCGACTTCACAGCGTTTGGACCTCAAGTATAGGCTAATCTCTAAAAAGTCGGATTGTTTTTTCCGGAGGAGTAAGTGGGATTTCCCCTTACTCCTTTTTTATGTCCTCATGGTGTCGGTAAGTTGTTGACAAACCGTTGTGCGGCGCATAATCATCATACAAACATAGGGATCAAAAGTATGGAAAAGGAAATCAAAGAAGCACTGAATTTCGCGATCGGAGCGGCAAAAACCCTGAGGGAACAAGCGGACAGTATTCTTTTAAAAGTGGAAAAAGAATTTAAAGAGCTCTCCACAAAAGGTTCTCAAGACCAAAGCGACGTTGCAAACAATCTTAGAAAGTATATCGAAGACGCATTACGTTCTGTGGAAGGACTTGCTGGCCAAGTTAATTCTAAAGTAGAAGAAGCTAAAAAAGAATTCGGTAAGAAAAACTCTAACGATTAAGATCTTATATCTTTTCGTTTATCCTTCCCCGCCTATCCAAATCAATCTATAAGATTAAAGCCTGGGATCGTCCGATTCCAGGCCCAACCATTTCGCCAATCTTTCCTTGAAAGAGATGGGAGGTGGACTTTCCATATCCAACTCGAAAGAAGTATTCCATAATGAGATATTCTGTTCGAATTTGATCTTTAGGATTTTAAGAATAGTTTCTCTTGAACTGGCAAACCATTCGGAAGAAGGGATCCCTTTTTCTGTCAGATAACCTTCTATTAGATCTATACTTCTATAATCAGAAGAAAGTGAAGAATAAGAAAAAGAATCATCTGCAAATTCTGAGAATACATTTTCCCATTCATCTGCAAAATTTCTTTCTTTGTTCCTACAATCGTAAGCCTGACAAATGGATGCACCGTAAAAGGAATAATTCTGGCTACGTGGATCTCCGGTGTAAACAGGATGGATCATACATCCAATTCTACTTCTGACTTTGATCTCTGGAGAAGTTCCGCTCACTTCTTCTGTAAGCATTCCTAAAAAGGGACAATTATAGGTGAGTGGGTCCTTCTTGATAAAATTCTTTTCTGCTTCTTCTCTTACCTTTCTGAATTCAGCCATGGTATATGGTTTGGAGAAGTCCACGGATTTTTTGAAAGTTTCAGTTCTATCTTTTAATAGAGTTCTGAATTGGTCCGGTCTTAATTCTAGATTGAATAATCCGCAGCAGGCTCCACAAGAGAACGGAACGTCTGCGGAAGGTTGGCAAAGCCCCACTTATAAACCGCCGTGAGGCAGATTCCCAGGCTTAGAAGGAAGAAATCCCAAGAATGAGAGTTCCAATTCTTTTGTTTCAGGATTTTCTACTATATTGCAGTTCAGAGGGAAGATCTGCATTCTATCTTCGTGGAAAACGATCACCTTTCCCCTATACTTTTCGATCTGCTCTCCAATAAAATCTTGTTTGATCATTGGAGCAGCAACTAGAGAGGATTCGGATTTTATTCCACGGAAGAATAGATGATTATTTGAGTTAGTAGAAACTAAGAAGATACTGATCCTTTCTAATTCCTCTAACTCTGTCAGAAGGTTTTCAAAATAATACTGGAATGTGATCAGATATCCGTCTGCAGATTCTGGTTGGATCTGACCTTTGGAGTAAAGATCGATCCAATTGATCATCTTGGAGATGGTATCCTTATTCGCAAAAAGTATTTCAGGAAGATCTGTAACAACAGGAGTGATCTCTAATTTTCTGAAATCATGAAGGCATTGGAACATCAGTTCCCACCATCTCTCCGTATTATAAGCATCGTCAGGATTGTTCGGGATATATTTTCCTAAAGAGTGATTCTGGTGATCACTGAATAAGATCCCACCGATCACTTTTGAAAATTCCTCGAAAGCAAAGATCAAATGTTCCATCAATTGATAGGAAGTAAGTGATTCTTCTTTTTGTTTTTCAGTGAACTTATAATAAGACGCTGCGATTGGATTTGGATAAAACTTAAATATTAAAGAAGGGTTAATGATCTTATGGACCGGTTTACCTTTTGCAGGATCGGAAACCACTCTAATGACTGGCTGTCCATGTAAGCTATAATTGGTCCAAGTAAGATCGCTCGGATCGTAATTCCTTCTGGCATGTTCCTTTGCTAAATACAAGGACTCGCCAATACTTTTATCCGCGAATAAGTTCGTATAAAATTGGATCGTGAAATCGATCGTATTCTGATTGTCTGCGATCTCCCAGTTGGTCCCAATAAAACTTTTGATCCCGGACATCAAAAAGGATCCTGCAAAATTGTTCATTAGATCTGCGTTCAGATTTCGAGTAGCACTCTTGTTGGACTGGCAAGAGTTGGAGAACACCATATCTGTATTGAATCCAGAGTTTTTGATCTCTCTTGCTTTTAAGATCTTTCCTTCTGAGATCAGCCATCCGTTTTCTAAAGGATCATCAGAGAAGTAAAGATGTCCCGAGTAATGGATGATATTCTTTCCTTTGATGAGAGAAAGAAGTTTTAATTTAGTAACTTGGCGTCCGCCTATGAATTCGATCTCTAATCTGGAACTTGGTACCTTCTCACTTAGAACCCTAAAGATCTGTTCTCCTTCTTTCTGAGCCCATTCTAGATCCTCTGTTGGATCTGCGATAATGAGCATACGGAGTTTTTCTTTCTCTTTGAAGGCGCCGCTACTAGATTCTCCTCTTACAGTTTTTCCTATATAGAATTTGTCTGAGAGAAAACAAGTACCATCATGCAGGAGCTCCCATGGGATCACTCCTAACTTAGGATCTATATTAAAGTGAAGATATTTTTCAGTAGTAAGTCTTAACTTTTCTTGGATGGCCGCAGGAAAAAACTGATCGTAGAAAGTTTCTCCCAGGATCTTTAGATCATGCAGAATATCAGTTTCTAGAGTTGGGGTTTGTGCGGATTTTTGGTGGATCGCAACGGAAACACGAACTAAGTTTTCGATTTCCTTAATATACTCTAAAATTAGATCTTCATCCATTGTGGACTGAAGATGTGATTCTGATCCGCTGCCGGAACTATCCAGAATATTGAATACGTTTACGGCACCGACTCTGTCTATGATTAGGTTCAGCATTTGATCTAAAAACTGCGCCTAAGAAGTTTCCTCGCCGTGACATAAGAGTCAGGAAGGAAACTGGTTACAACGCTCTTAATCCAAAAGGATAAAGAGATCTATGGATTTAGACAAGTCTTTTCCCTGAAACTCTACTGTGTACTTTCCTTCTCTCAATCCGGAGAAATTAGTGATCCCTTCGGAGTTGAATTGGTTAGAAAGTATAAATCTTCCGTCCTTAGAAAGATTAACTCGTTGGAAATCTTCCGGTCTTGGACATTCGATTTTGACACTTAAGTAAGCGGTTTCGTCGGTTTCTTGTACGACTTGGTAAGTAAACTTGCAGTCCTTATCCATTTTTTCTTCAAATACAATGAACTCTGAAGAAGAAGGCGATTTTGCTACTGCAGAACGCATAGCAGGCGCATAATCTACACGAGTATTGATCTGAAGAGTTTCAATCAGGCTTCCGAAAAGTTGTGCTCCGGATTTTCCTAATTTAACTACGATAGATTCTTTTCCCTGTGCCTTACGGGCTAATTCCATTTCCACATATCTTTTCAGATATTCAGGAAAAGGTTTAACCTGCCAGCCTTCGTTTAGTTCGGCCTTATTCAGATCCAGATCCTCTTGGAAGGATTGGAAAGAATGTGTACGTGAAGCTGAATCGAAGTAGGACTCACCGGCAGCTTTTAGACTAGCCTGAAGAGCTTCTTCCATTCTAATAAGTTCGTTTTGTA
Source organism: Leptospira koniambonensis (assembly GCF_004769555.1). Taxonomy (NCBI): domain Bacteria; kingdom Pseudomonadati; phylum Spirochaetota; class Leptospiria; order Leptospirales; family Leptospiraceae; genus Leptospira; species Leptospira koniambonensis. Next base: position 1,016,739 of record NZ_RQFY01000004.1, read on the forward strand.
GTTCGGTGTCTTTTTCTAGTTTAGTCAGAACTTCAGGTTTCCCTTCAAATAGTGACTGGATTATTTCTGGCACCGAGTTTTCGCGGTTGGATTCCATTTGAGTAAGATTCTCCAATAGGTTTTAAGACGATTCTTTCTACTCAGACAATTCCGAAAATTTGAGTTTTTTTTGTATTTTTTCGATCAATCTGAGTAATGTAACGCTCACATTTCCCTCGGTTATCCCTAAAAGGTCAGCAACCTCTCTATACGGGGTCCTTGCCAGGAAATGGCCTTTTTTGCGCTTTTCTAATAGTTTTTTGCGTTGTTCGTATTTCTTCTTTAATGCTTGGGAAGTTTTATCTATTTCTTGAGGGAGTAAGGGAGCTTTCTTAACAGTTACGGTCTGCTTTTCTTTCAGCTCTAGAATATTTAAATATAGAGACGTAATCTTGTCTTCCATACGGATATTCTCTTCTTCCCGCTTGGAAAGTTCAGAGCGAAGTCCCAAAATTTTCTTTTTAATTTCTTCTATACCCAGATTTGTTTTTTCGATCAGGAATTGGATCTCTTCCTCGTCTAGGTTGAGGTAATATATATATGAAAGTTTGAAAATGACTCTCTTTTCTACACCTATCTCCCCCAACACTTGGTGGAAATGTTTGGTCAGCTCCTGAGCTTCTTCAATTAAATCAGGGCGAAGATCCGGTTCGTCTTCGATTGTTGCGTATTCTTTTCCTTCCTTGTTGATCTTTCCAAGGTTGGTCATCTTCAGCTCTCGTTTGGTTCTCTGCCAATCGATGAGCATATTACGTAGAACGGAATAGAACCATGTTCTAAAACTAGATTTACCTTTGAAGCTAGAGAATCTTGCTCCGGTTTTCAGTCTTTCGAACGCGTATAAGAAGAAGTCTCCGGCGTCATCTTCACTTAGGTGAAAGATCTTCATCGGGAAATTGTAAATATCTTCGGAATAAGACTCGAAGAATAACTTGAGAGCGGCCTCGTCTCCTTCCCCGCAACGGGTAACTAGGTCGAGGGTTTTATCCTTTGACAAATTCATTCTTTATGTAACCTTGCACCTGAGAGCCAACGATATGAGACGTAGTATATCCCTCGGAATTATCTTGGCCGCGCTCCATCTAAGCACCTTTGCGCAAAACGATAAAGTAATAAATTTTCTTTTCCCGGTGAAAACCGACGGAATCGAGAATAAGGTCACCTCGGTGTTCGGAGAATCCAGGGGGGACCATTTTCACAACGGAATGGACATCGCTTCGACTGGAGAACCGGTTTTGGCGATGGCAGAGGGAAAGATCCTCTATTCACGGTTTGGCGAAGACGATCCTTTCGGGGAAGAATTCGGAACTGGAAATTCTGTTTGGTTAGATCACGGAAATGGGACGTATTCTTCCTATTACCATTTGAAAGACGGACGACTTCCAGGTTTATTAGAAGAGCGTCTAGTCGCCGGCGGAGAAAAGATCGCTTACACCGGAAACACCGGTCATTCCAGCGGCGCCCACCTCCATTTCGTCTTACTTAAAGACTTTGGAAAGACCATCCAAGACCCTATGAAGGTTTTGCCTATCGTGGAAGATGAAAATCCTCCAGTGATCGGAAATTTACTCATTCATCAAGATGAATACAAATATAGCCAGATAAACGACGGAGATAATATTAATATTTCTCGCGCGTTTCCAGTTACTGTCGGAATCCAAGACGCAGGAAAAAAATCGGGCCAGAGAAGAGGAGTTTCTCAGATCCAAGTTTCCTTGAACGGACAATTATTGAAGAAGGCAAGCTTCTCCAATCTACATTACGAAAAAGGAGAATGGAAAAATTCAGAAGGGTTTCCATTTTCAGATCTTTATTTTAAAGATCAATACTTAGTAGGTAATTTGGATTTTCGTAATGGAGAAAATATGATCAAGGTTTTGGCCTGGGACTTCAGACAAAATCTTACCGAAAAAACATTTACATTCTACGTAAACCGTATCCGTTAATTTCTTTCTAAATTATTGTCCGGAATCTAATTTCTCATCCTATTCTTAGGGAAGGGTAAAATTAGTATTGTGAAAACGATCAAATCGTTCTTCAATAGATTCCCTTTCTAAAAATTTATACCGATTTTAAAAATCAAAAGGAGAATCCTGTGAACGAACTTAGTATTTCGAAACTTTCGGAATTCAATTGGAAAAAAATAGCAATATATACTGCTGCGATCGTATTCATTTTAACTGCTAATCCTTTGAAATGTATTAGCTCCGGTCATCGTGGAGTTGTAAGTACATTCGGTGCGGTATCTGATAGAGTTTTGGGAGAAGGTTTGAATGTAATCGTTCCTTTTACCCAATCAGTTCATTCAATCGATGTTAGATTACAAAAGACAGATGTGAATTCAAGTGCACCTTCTAAAGACCTGCAAGAGATCCATACAAGGATCACTTTGACCTATCACTTGATCCCGCAGAGTGTGAATAAGTTATACCAAGAGATCGGATTGTCTTATGAGGATACTATAGTAGCTCCAGCTGTTTTGGAAACGATGAAACATGTTACTGCTCAATTCACAGCTTCCGAACTCGTAACTAAAAGAGATGAGGTTGCTACTCAGATCCAAGATTCCTTAAGGGCGAAACTTACCAAGTTCTATATACAGATCGATGAAGTGTCTATGAAGGATTTTGAATTTTCCAAAACATTCTCCGACTCTATTGAATTGAAGCAGAAGGCAGAGCAAGATGCATTGCGTGCAAAAAATGAATTAGAAAGGGTTAAAGTAGAGGCAGAACAAAGGGTGGCGGAAGCAAGAGCGGAGGCTGAGGCTTTACGTTTAAAAAGCCAACAACTGACTCCGTTGATGGTAGAAATGGAAAGGATCAAAAAATGGGATGGTAAATACCCTGATACTTATATGGGTTCAGGAGCAAATACATTATTCCAAATTAAATAGATTTTTTATAAGAGCCGATCTGGAATCGGCTCTATCCACTTTCTTTCAAAAGCATAATATTCCATTTTTCAAAAATTCATACCGACATTATTCGTTTGTTGCAGAAGCAATATAACATCCGTCTTATAGGTCATTCAGGCTTAGCTTGCAAAGGGTTACTCTTATGTTCGAGATCATAGATACTCCGGGATTACATAGAAAAAATTATCTATTGGGGATTTCTATAGTAGTTGGCTGTATTTCTTTTGGTATTTTGGGTTTCGAATTTTTTATAGGCAATCACACCTTACGTCCTGGCTATACGGTTGCAGGAATAGCTTCTATTCTATCCTGCTTTTTATTATATAAGTCCAGATACAAAGAAGCAGTTTATCTAAATTCTTTTTTGTTTACCATAGCATTGGGACTAGGAGTTGTTTATGGTCCTGGCGTTAAGAATGCTGCAGTTTGGTTTCCGGTTTTAGTATTTTTCCAACTCTATTTTTTCAATCGTAAGATGGCGGCCATAGCAATGTTCTATTGTTTAGGACTTATCTTTTGGAAGACTGGAATTTCGATTGGATCGACTGGTAGTGAAATTTATACAGATTCAATAGCATCACTCTGTGTTCTTACTTTATTTGCTATTTTAATCGGTGCGAATATGGACAAACTGATCTTAGATAAGGATGTTCTTTTAAAAGAACTCTCTCATAGGGTCAGGAATAATATGCAAGTCATCTTAGATATGGTTTCCTTTCTGAAAGATTCTGAACAATCTATGGAAACCAGAAATGTTTTACAGATCTTAGAAAGGAGAATATTGGCTCTTGCTTCTGTTCATACTATCTCACAAGACGCGGAACATGTCCAAAGTGTTTCTATTGGAGAAGTGATCGAAAATTATTTGAATCGTATCGTTTCTAAATATAAGGCTCTTCCGAATTTGGATCCAGTTGCAAAACATTATCAGTTAGATGTGAAAGAAGCGAATCTACTTCTTTTAGTTTTGGGCGAGATAGTCTCCGCAACTTCTGAGTCTGTTACGAATCATGTCGAAGATCTGAAGATCAGTTTTAGAAATCCTACCGTTAAAACTTTGGAACTTCAAGTAGAAGGTGCAAGTTTAACTGAAGGGGATTGGAGTCGTTTTTCTAGGGACTTGCTTAGTCATTCTGGTGGAGATCTAAAAGTAGATCCAAGCGGTAGTGGAAAAGTTTCGGCTAGCTTAGTAACCTTAAGAAGATAAACTTTAAATTTTGTTTTTCCAATCTTCTAAATTGATCCTGTAAAGGACATGGGTTCTAAGTGAAGATCCTATTTGAACTCTAGGATGTTCAAATTCTCCTGAGTAATGTAATCCTATGCTATTCATCACTCCTCTCGAAGCATGATTGATCCTGGAAGTGAAAGAAACGATCTCTCTTGAATATGAATTTTCAAATCCGAATTTTAACGAAGCCATTGCAGCTTCTTTAGCATATCCTTTTCCCCAAAAGTTTTGGTCCAATCTCCATCCGATTTCTAATGCAGGTGTGAAGAATGAATTGAAATTATTGTACATTAGTCCGGTGAATCCAAAAAATTTTCCAGAGGATCTTTCTTCTAAGGCAAATAATCCGAATCCGAATTTATTCCAATGCTCATTGATCTTAAGAATGAGTTTTTCTGTTTCATATTTATTGAGTAGTTTAGGAAAAAATTTCATCACGCTCGGATGAGAATTTATTCTGGAAAAAGGCTCCAAGTCTTCTGGTTTCCATTTTCTTAATAATAAGCGGGAGGTTTCCAGCATCTGTTTGTTAAGGAAGAGTTGGATCGAGAATTAAACGGAAGAATCAAATCTTAACTGCTTGTTTAGTTCCGTTTGTTCCGTAGAGTCTTACATTATCTCCGAAACTTTCGAACACTGTATCTTCGCCCAATAATGTAACCAATCTAGTCATCAGCTCAGGATTCGGCTGGACTGAGTAATGATTATGAGCGCGGATTACTTTCTTCTCTTCGTCTCCAGAGATTAGATGGAAATACACTTGGGAATTTCCTTGGTAAGCTGCGAGTAAAGTATGCAGTTGTCCAATGATATCAGGCATTTTTCTGTGGCGGTCTCCGAGTTTGATATGAAGTGCCTTTTCCATTTTATCTTCGATGGTGGCATCGTTTAAGATCTCGAAACTGTTTACTTTGATCTGTCCTCTGAGTTCAGATTCTCCAGCTTCTATCCTGTCCAGATCTCCTTTTAGGAATACTGCCTGGTCTTCTTTGAGGATTTCTTTGAATTTTTGATATACTTTAGGAAAGGCCACACATTCTATTTCTCCTGTGCGATCTTCCAGTTTGAAGTTTATGAATTCTTCTTTTTTCTTGGTGAACTTGATCTTTAAGGAAGTAAGAATTCCGGCTACTTCTACTTTATTGCCAGCTTTAATATTATCTAATGTTTCGATTGGAACTGAGTTTAGGCTTTTTAAGTGGCTTTTATACTTATCTAATGGATGTCCTGAGAGGAAAAGACCTGTAACAGATTTTTCTCTCTTTAGTCTGTCTTCCATTTCCCATTCGTCTGCGACTTTAGGAAGTTTTAATTCATAACTGAGTCCACTCTCTCCAAAAAGTGAAAATTGGCCTTCTCTTGATCTTTCCTGTTCTTTTTGTGCGAATGAAACTAAACTATCCATGGATTCGAATAAACATTTTCGAGTGTAACCGAAAGAATCTAATGCTCCACCTTGGACCAATGCTTCCAGGATCTTTTTGTTCAATACTCGAGTGTCTATATTGGTCATGAACTCGGTGATTTCTTTGAAACCTCCGAGGTTCTTTCTGGCTTGGATAATATTTTCAGCAGCGCCTTCTCCCACACCTTTCATTGCAGAAATTCCGAATCGAATTGTTTGGTCATCGATTACGGAGAAGGATACGTCTGACTCGTTTACATCTGGAGTCAAAACGTTGATCCCCATTTCGCGAGCATTGTTTATATATTTAGTAATATCAGTAGTTTTGGAATGATCTCCGGCGAGCAATGCAGCCATATACTCGGTTGGATAATTGGCCTTCATGTAAGCAGTTTGATACGTAACTAAGGCATAAGCCACAGAGTGGGATTTGTTAAACCCGTACCCTCCGAATTTTTCCAACTGATCGAAAAGTTCTTCCGCGAATTTTTTAGCATGGCCTTGCCCTTGGGCACCATCGATGAACTTAACTCGCAGTGGATCCATAAGTTCTTTTTTCTTTTTGGCCATAGCTTTTCGGAGCATATCCGATTCGCCCATGGTGTATCCGCCCACAACACGTGAGATACTCATCACCTGCTCTTGGTAAACAGTGAGTCCGAATGTTTCTTTTAAGATAACTTCGCAAGAAGCATGAGGATACGTGACCGGCTTTTTGCCGCTCTTACGTTCCAAATATTCCTCTAACATCCCTGATTCCATTGGACCAGGACGATAAAGTGCGATTAAGGCTACGATCTCATCAAAGTTAGAAACCTGGCTCCGGGCCACAAGATCAGTAATACCGGTGGATTCTAATTGGAAGATACCAAGTGTATTCGCTTTTCTTAATAATGCATAAGTGTTTGCGTCATCCAGAGGGATTTTATCCAGATCTAATTCGATCCCTCTTCTTTCTCTTACAAGTTTGATTGCATAGTTTAGGGTCGTTAAGTTTTTAAGACCCAAGATATCCATCTTGATGAGACCGACGGCTTCCAAATTGTTTTTTTCGTATTGGGTTACGATAGAACGGAAGCCTGGTTTGTCCTTCTCTGCAACTGTGGAAAGAGGAACAACTTCCTCTAAAGGAAAAGGTGAGATAACAACACCAGCCGCGTGGCGTCCGGGCTGTCTATGGTTTCCTTCCAGACGTTTTGCAATCGCAAATATCTTTTTATTTAAGTCGTCTTTTTCACTGGCTTGTTTCAAATCCCCCGACATTGCAAGAGCTTCGTCGATTGTGATACCAGGTTTGCTTGGGCAATAACTTGTGAGTTTATTCGATTCTTCATAGGGAAGATTCATCACACGAGCAACGTCTTTGAGTGCAGCCTTTGCACCTAAGGATCCGAAAGTGATGATCTGGCCGACTCGATCTTCTCCATACTTTTGGCGGATATAATTGATCACTTCTTCTCGGCGTTCCACGCAGAAGTCTGTATCTATATCCGGCATGTCCTTTCTGTCTGGATTCAAAAATCTTTCGAAGAGCAGATTGAATTGTAAAGGTTCTACGTTTGTAATTCCGAGTGCATAAGCTACGATGGAACCGGCAGCGGATCCTCTTCCTGGACCTACTGGAATTCCGGTTTTTTTGGCGAAGTTAATATAATCCTGAACGATCAAGAAATAACCTGCAAAGTGCATGTCCTTGATCGTGTTTAGTTCGAATTCAACCCTTTCTTTGATCTCGGGAGTAACTTGAGAATAACGTTGGCGAATTCCTTCCCAAACCAATTTTTCCATAAAACCGTATTCGTCGAAACCGTCCGGAACAGCAAACTCAGGTAAAAGATAATTTCCGAATTTTAGTTTGAGATCTACTTTATCACGAACTTCTAATGTAGAATAAAATGCCTGAGGAAGTTCAGGAAAAAGAGTTTTCATCTCCGCAGGACTTTTAACGTAGAAGTGTTGGTTGAATCCAAACTCCATTTCGTCTTCGATATTTTTTCTCATTCCGATACGAAGAAGAATATCTTGGGCTTCTTTATCGTCTTTTTTCAGGAAGTGAGAATCATTTGTGACTACTAATTTAATCCCAGTCTTTTGAGCGAGATCGTATACACCTTTTGCAACAATATCTTGCTCAGGAATTCCGTGGTTTTGGATCTCTAAGTAAAAGTCTTCTTTATTGAAAATTTCGTTTAGTTTACCTGCAAGTTGGAAGGACTCAGGTGCTTTGCCTTCTAAAATTTTGCGGTTCACTTCTCCTGCGAGACAAGCAGTAAGACAGACTAAACCGTCGCTATGTCTATCGAGAAGATCGTAATCGATCCTTGCCTTCTTATAAAAACCTTCGGTGTAAGATTTACTCGCGAGCTTTATTAGGTTTTTGTAACCTATTTCGTTTTTAGCGAGAAGAATGAGATGGTATGCGTTTCCGTCGGCGATCTTAAATTCTTCAGTTTCTGCTTTTCTGTTAGGAGAAACGTAAAATTCGCAGCCGATGATAGGTTTTACACCCGCCTTGACGGCTTCGTTATAAAATTCAATGGCGCCGAACATGTTTCCATGGTCAGTCATTGCCACGGAGCTCATTCCAAGCTCCTTAACATGCTGCATTAGCTCTTTGATACGGATCGCCCCGTCGAGCATAGAGTAAGTTGTGTGGAGATGAAGGTGGGCGAAGTCTTCCATACCAAGGGACATAATAGAAATTGGGTCCTACCTCCGTCAAGCGGAGTAGCCGGAAATCTCAAAAACAGGTTCTGGATTTCCGTATCGAAATGCCAGAATTTCCCGAAGCCTTTCCCCTGCGAATCATAATGGGAAAAAATAATAAAATCTACATTTTATAGAATGCTTCTCTAAGGCGATTCACCGGAGTCTAATCCGACTTATTCAAAAGACCCGCTTGTAATGATTTTTGCTACTTATGGATCTGAAAATATTTCAAAAATAAGAGAAAGCTGATGAAAGTTTATGAAAACAATGAGGGAGGAGGTATAATTTAGAAAATCGAAATAGACTTTAAAACGCAGATTGTTTTTATTCCCTTCAAAACACATGCAAAAAGAAAATTCAATCAACATAAGAATCGCTTCCCGTTCCGATCTAGAAGAACTTTCGGAATTATTCGACCTTTATCGTAAATTTTACGAACTCCCTTCCAATCTTGCAGGAGCAAAAAAGTTTTTAGAAGATAGACTTTTGCATAAAGATTCTGTTTTGATCGTTGCAGAAGATGGAGGAAGGCTACTCGGTTTCGCGCAATTGTATCCAATCTTCTCTTCATTATCCATGAGAAGGGATTATATACTTAATGATCTGTATATTAGAGAAACAGAACGTAAAAAAGGAACTGCTAAAAAAATCCTAGACGGGGCCGCGAATCACGTAATAGAACATGGCGGCAAGGGAATGGGATTAGAAACTCATCCAGACAATCGCCACGCGAGACATTTATATGAACGTTTTGGATTTAAATTAAATGAAGAATATTTGCACTATTATTGGGAGATCCCTAAGGAAAAATAGGGAATGAAGATCCTTTACCTCTATTTTTTTTGAGCTTTTCTTGGGAGAGCTTTTTTTAATATATTCTGATTTATTTGGAATCTATTTGAGCTGATTTCAGTAATTAATTCTAATCTTATTAATTCCTGAATATCTCGATCAATTGTCTTATCTGACAAGTCTTTATATATTAAAGTAAGTTCTCTAGATAATAATGTTATTTCCTCTATAGATACTGGCCGATCATACGGCATGGATAATACTAAATTTCTTCTTCTTTTATTTACCTTTTCATTTTTCGCAGTCAAGAGGCCATGACTAAACGTATCATGGATATATCCGCGCCAAAATATTTCAACTTGGGACTTGTTGATGGTTGCCATAACTTTTTTAAGCCCATCTAAATAGCCTTTAACTGCATAAGCTATGAACTCTGATAAGTCTCCTGTCCTAGTTGATTTATCTAAATGTGCATAATATTCCGGTCTTGTTTCATTATAAAAATTTGATAAGATGTGAGAGGCGAAGTCTGGATTCCCTGCTCTCAATAAGATAAAAAATTCTAATAGTCTTGCTGTCCGTCCATTTCCGTCTCCAAATGGATGGATCCAAGCAATGTATACATGCGAAACTATAGATTGAATTACAGTTTCTGCAAAACTTTGCCCTTTTTCAAAATGAAAGTGATTTTTCATCCAGTGGCAGAGCTCATTTAGTAACGATTCTATATTTTGATGATCAGGGGGTCTATATTTGCCTACGACTACATTTTCTTTGCGAAATTGTCCTGGTATAGCACGAAAGATTTCACCTAAATTTTTTCCGACTTTGGTGTGTAATTCTTTAATTAGATCAAGCGATAATAATGGTCGATTACCATCGATTACTTGCGTAAGAATAGTATTGAAAGCTTCTAATATGTTTCTTACTTCTTGGGCTTGATATTCTTTACTAGGGGAGAGTTCTTTCCCTTCTATTAATTCATTTATTTCTTCTTCGGAAAGCGTATTCCCTTCGATGGCGGTTGTAGATTGAGCCCCTTTGACTAGGGAAACATGTAATAGTTGGCGTCTATAATTAGGAAAGATAGGCGTCTCTGATAATGTCAGAATTAAGGCTTCACATTGTCCTAATTCATAGACCGTTTTCTCGTTTATAAGCCATATCGGCTTAAAAGAAATGTGAGCATAGTTGGGCATGAGGCTTAAGAGAATTATCTCCCAAAAGATTGGACAAAAATGATACTAATTTTGTCCAAAAATATGTCCAGCGTTTTGTCTAATTATCGGTCTAACTTCGTCCATACGACTGTACTAATAAAAAAATGATGTGAATACGTATTCTGCGGAGAAGGCTGAATTGTTATACTATGTCCTATTTAAAAATCAGACATAATTCAAGAATTTCGAAAAATCAACCCTTAGGAGGCAGAGGTCCCAATTTATCCAGCAACATCTGGTTCACTAAATTCGGATCTGCTTTTCCTTTGGAAACCTTCATCACATAGCCTACGATTGCGCCTAGAGCTCTGTCTTTACCAGATTTGTATTTTTGGACAGCGTCTTCGTTTGCAGCAATTGCTTCGTCTACGATCCTTTCGATCTCTTTATCGTCACGAACTACGATCAGATTTTTTTCGGTCACGATTGTTTCCGGATCTTTGTCTGAATCGAGCATCTCTTCGAAGACAGTTTTGCCGATTTTACCGGATATTTTTCCGTCAGCGATCAATTTTACTAAGCCGCCGATTCTTTCAGGACTTACTTTGAATTCGGAAATAGTAATACTTTCTTTATTAACAATTCCTAATACTTCGTCTTTGACCCAGTTAGAGGTTTTTTTAGCGTCTCCGGAAACTTTAAGAGCGCTTTCATAATAGTCTGCGATCTCTCTTTCTGCGGTTAGAACTTCTGCATCATATTTAGGAAGTCCCAGTTTTTCTACAAATCTGTCCCTTCTTGCATCCGGAAGTTCCGGAAGAGATTTTCGGATATCTTCCACTGTTTCTTTGGTAAGAATTACTGGAGGAAGGTCCGGATCTGGAAAATATCTATAGTCATGGCTCATCTCTTTGGTTCTCATTGTGAGAGTTACGTTGGATGCCGAGTCCCAAAGTTTAGTTTGTTGAGGGAAAGTTTTTCCCTGAGTGTACATATCTCTTTGCCATTCTACTTCGTAATCGATGGCAGCTTTAACTGCTTTAAATGAGTTTAGGTTTTTGATCTCTACTCTTGTTCCGAATTTATCAGAACCTTTAGGACGAATGGAAACGTTTGCGTCGCAGCGGAGTGAACCTTCTTCCATATTACAATCAGAAACTCTAATATATCTAAGAACTGATTTAAGAGCTAAAAGATAATAATATGCTTCGTCGGAAGAACGCATGTCCGGTTCTGAAACGATCTCTATCAAAGGAGTTCCTGCACGATTCAAGTCTACATAAGATTGAGGAATTTTAGGATCTGCGGAGTGTATTAATTTTCCGGCATCTTCTTCTATATGAATGCGTGTAAGAGTCACGAATCTATGTTTATCTTCTCCCTTGACCGTAAAATAAATTTTTCCACCTTCGCAGATCGGTCTGTCGAATTGTGAAATTTGGTAACCTTTCGGAAGGTCAGGATAAAAATAATTTTTTCGATCGAACTTAGTATGAAGAGTGATATTGGAACCGAATGCAAGACCAGCCATGATCGCCTTTGTCAATGCCTCTTCGTTTAAAACAGGCAAAGAACCCGGAAGTCCCAAACACACAGAGGAAACCTGGGAATTAGGAGGGGCTCCGAACTTGGAAGGGCTATCGGAGAAAACTTTGGAATCCGTATTTAATTGAGCATGTACTTCCAAACCGATGATTACTTCGTATTCCATTAGGGCTCCCTTGCCTCAGTTTCCGAAAGAACAGGAAATTTTTCCTTATTCTTGAAATTTTAGAGGCCTATGTAGTTATTCTTCTAAGAGGACCAGTACCGGCAACGGATTTTTGAATGAAACAAACTCTTTGTATAGCCAATCAAAAAGGGGGAGTGGGGAAAACCACTACGTCTGTCCATCTTGCTGTGGGTCTTGCCAGAAAGGGAGAAAGGGTTTTACTTATAGACCTGGATGCCCAGAGCAACGCGACTTCTGTGTTTTTGGAACCTTCGTCCAAAAATGGTAAGGACTCTTTTTTACTTTTTAGCGAGAAGGTCCCAATTCGTGAATTGATCATTCCTACCCGGATCCAGGGATTGAGTTTGCTTCCAGCTTCTTCCAAATTATCTCAAATAGATGTTTTGCTTTCTGGAAAAATGGACGGCTTTTTTGTTCTGAAGGAAGCCCTGGAAACTGTCGCAAATGATTTTGACTGGGTGGTGATCGATTGCCCTCCTAGTCTTTCCTTGATCACTATGAATGCTTTTGTAGCTGCGACTGGACTTATTGTTCCATTACAAATCTCTAAGTTTTCGTTGGATGGGATAGAAGCGATCTTAGAAGCCAAAAATCATACAGTAAAAAGGTTTAACCCTGATCTGAAAATTTTGGGAGCATTATTGACCTTATTCCAACAAAGGACCACGATGTCTCAAACGGTGGTTCCTATGATTGAAGAACATCTTCGTTTATTCGAATCTAAAATTCCTCCGTCTGTTGCCGTAGAAGAGGCACATCTTTTGAACCAGTCATTGTACGAATACCAACCCAAAAACAAAACGACCAAGGCCTACCAGCAATTCACAGACGAGGTCTATTCTTTTGGCGGGTAAGAAGGACTTATTAAAAAAAGCGGCAGGTGCAGCCGTCAAAAAAACATTAGGGGGAGAAGTTTCCCCGGAAGATAAACCTAATCCTAAAGCTCCGGAGACTTCCGAACAAAATTCCAAGCCCGCGATTTCAGAATCGATTTCCACTTCTTCTTCTGAACCAACTCGGTCTGTCCCTGAGCAAAGTCCTAAGCCAGAGACTCATTCTACTCCTTCTGAAGCGCCGGAAAGCCGGGAAAAACAATTGCCCAAAAAAGAGCCCATTTTCAAGCTAAACAACGGTATGAGGATAGAAGAATACACACAAACGGGACTCCGTGATTCTAACGGAAATAAAAAATGGATCCGCATTCTCGGTGTCTTCTTGGTATTGATCTTTGTTTGGTGGATCTGGCCTTCTAAACACGAGATCTATATGGACGTGGATAAGATGACTCCGGATAAAGTTTCCGGAATGGGTTCTGAAAAAGAATACCATTTCACCCATGGACAAGACTTTTTCATTTATTATAGAAGAGGCGGTTGGTTTTCTCCAGACAAGATCAAACTTACGATCTATAAAGTGGATGAATCCAAAGAAGAGATCAGCGTTCAAGAAAAAGAATTCAAACGCAGATTTGATAAATTCCAAACCTATTATGATGATTCTTTCTTCGATGACGAAGGTTCTTACGAAGCTGAGATCAAAGACGAGAATGGAGAAATTCTCGTTACTAAAAAGTTCACCATCGACTAGATGAAATTTTCAAAATTTATAATATTCTTCATTTGCTCCTTTGCATTCTTTTGTGAATCCGCAGAAAAACCCCAAGGTCTTCCTGCAGGTGCAAAATACGATAAAAACATGAACGCGTATATTCTAAACGAGCCAGGACTCGCCAGAATATATTATGATAATGGAAAGTTATATTTCGAATGTCCTGTAGATGAGAACAAACTCTATCACGGACTATGTAAATCTTATCTCAGATCCGAAGAAGGTGTCTCTTCTATCGGAAAATACGAACACGGCTCTAGGATAGGGGATTGGGTTTGGTATTTTGCAGACGGTAAACCTTATATTAAACAAAGATTTGGAAGTCAGCCCAAAGATCAATTCGCCCAAATGAACGGGGACGAAGGAAACGAAGACGGTCCTTACGAGAGATATTATCCAGAAGGTTCTCTAGAAGCAAAAGGCAATTATAAGAACGGACAAAAATCCGATTTCTGGCAGAAATACTTCAAAGACGGAGAACTGGAATATTCAGGTTATTATTCCAAGGGGAGAAAGATCCGCACTTGGTTCTATTATTTCCCAAATAGACAAACAGAATCTGTCGAAGTTTTTGATGAGAATGGTAACTTCTTATCCAGAACTATCTTTTCCCCAACTGGAAAAGTTCTCTGCGAAGTTCAGAAAAAAGAATCTAGCTGCGGATAATCTTTAATGGATCCTAGGCATCTCAAACTGGAGAAGTTTGTAGCCTGGGGATTTATTATTATTACAGTTTACTTAAGTTTCTATCTTACACTAAATCATTACGCAGGAGAAGGTTTGATACTTTCTCTGATTGTAACTCATCTCGGGATCTTCATCGCATTTAGAAGAGTATTAGACAGATTAAGCTATTCTGTTTTAGCTTTTTCTCATATTGTTCTTTGTTATTGGTTGGGAAAGAACGCTTTAGAGATTCTGTCTACTATCGATGGCTGGAAACAAGGATTCTAAGAACTCGAAATTGATCGTAAGTAGATAATATAAGAATAGAATAAAAACAAATACCAGAACTAAGACCAAAAATATCATCAAAGTGATCCTAATAAATCGGACCTGCAGATAACTGATCCCTAACGCCAAGTTTTGGTAAGTGCTTAGTTCAGGACTTCTTCCGAATTTGAGGTAATTCCGGATATAAAAGGCAGAAATTGCAATGACCGTCCCTGCAATTAAAATCCCGAAAGGTTCCGGATAATTTTTTTGGAGAACAAATAGAGGAATATAAACTATATTTCCGATCAAGGTTCCCAATGCCACAATCCCTAAAAAGTGAAGAAACGCGGTAGCATAAGAACCTTTTCGATTACTTTCGGATCTAAACTCTGATTCATCTTCTCTCAGATTTTTAAGAGAATAAAAACGATCTGCATTTTCTTCAGAGTAAAGTTTTCCAATGGTGAACATCAGATACACCATTCCTATGATCCAAGCAAATGCGAAGAATAGAGATGGTATTACCCAAAAAAGATCTTCTGTTCTTCCGGAACTTGCACCTGCCAAAGCAATATTTGGCATGCTGAAAAGCCCTTGAATAAAACCAAAAAAGTATAGAATTCGATTTAAGAAAGCGTAGAAGAATGCTCTGAAATAAAGAGAAAGAAAGGAAGTCACAGAAAGAATTGCTAAGAATACATAAAAGGAGATCTGCAATCTTTGTCCGAGTAGAACTCTTCCTAATCTATTTTTGATCTCTTCTGGTTGAGAATCATTCGGTAGACTCGGATCTTCTATTTCTTTTAAGATCTTTTCAGTCAGAAGCATTTGAGAAATTGCGCCACCTTGGAAATAAAATCCGGAGATTGGCTCTCTTGCGGTTCCATCTAATAACGCTTCCATGGTAGAAGTGTCGTTTGTATTTAGAAAAGTAGGTTGTAGGAAAAGTTGAAATCCGCTGACCAGCAGGAGAACAAAAGGGATAATGTAAGTGATGGTCAATTTAATGCGAGATCTCATATCTTAATCCGTCGATAGGGCTATGATTTTACTAAGCTACATTCTCTCCATCCAAAAAGTTACGAGAGAAGGTCCTGAATTTTAGAGTAAGAATACAAAAATTGCGATCATTCCAATCCCTACAACTCCCAAAGCGATGAGTACAGTCAGAAGTAGACTGGATTCTCCTGCTTCTAAAGAAGCGCTGGAAGCTGTAGAAGTGTTTGAACCGCCAGATTTTGAAACAGGTTTTTCTCCTGTGTAAAGGCGGACCTTGATTGAATTTTCTTCTTCGTAAATTTTACCGAAAACGTCGTTTCCAATTTTAACAACGGTTTCATTCTCCACACCTTTGTTTTCTGTGGCGACAACCGTAGCTGGAATAGGTTTAATACTTCCGTCTTCCGTTTTGAGTTTCATAGAATCTATGATCCCCATTGTAGTAGGATCACTTCCTGTGAGTTGTACTACGATTTGGTCACCAGGTTTGAGCTGGTTGACTGGAATTCCGGAAACTGGAGAAAGAATAAATTTGAACTGAACTCTTGCTGCAGTAGGAGGAATAGTAGCATCAATCCCAGTCGGAACCCCAATTGGGATTATTGGAGCCTCTTCCGGAGTAGAATCTGCTTGTGCTTCTTCAGAATCCAAAGATTCAAAGGAAGATTTTCCTGAACCAGCCTCATCAATCTTATCACGATCGATCAAAGAATACCAAAGGCTGATATCAGGTTTGGAATTTCCCATCGCCTGGTTTTGGATCTGGTTGATCAGATATTTGATCTTATCGTCTTCGCGTTTATTGATATAATGAATGAGCTGCTCCATAAAATCATCGGAGCGTCCATTGTTTGCAAATAATTCATGAAGTTTGTTAGTAAGGTTTTTAAGTTGTTTACCTTCGTATTTGATCTTCTGGCAAACATTGGTGATGTCTTTGAAGGTGGTTCCGGATAACGGAATATTGATTAACTCGCTATTTCCTACGGCGATTACTTCGAATCTATCGATCCGACTGGAAACCGGGTCTACGATTCCCCCAAATAAGATGTAAAGTGAGGACGCCCCGTCCCTAGACTGAAATAATAAGGAATATACTTGTTCGGATGGCATAAAATTTCGAATGAAACACCGATACTACTATGAGGCCAAATCGGTATCGACTTTTTTTTGACATCCTGCATCGGAATCTGATAATTGTCAAACTAAGGAAATTTGCGGATTTGTTTAATTTCAACCGCCCAACTGATGAATTTCTTCTTTCATAGATCCCCCCTAATCCAACTTCTCACTTCTCGCTATATTCGAGGGTCCAGAGTCACTGGATTACTTTCGCTCAAGTCCAGGATTTCGTTTATCGTAATGGCTGTCGGAGTCGCCCTTCTGATCGTAGTACTTTCTATCTTTAACGGATTTCAAAGGCAACTTAAGGAATCCCTGTGGCAAGGTGGAGAACATATTACAATTGAAAGCAGTTCCAATGGCGGAGAGATCAGAGACTACCAAAAGATCATCAAATATATACAAAACGATCCGGACCTAAAGGGCAGGATCATTTCTGTAGAAGGTGGGATCCAAAGCCACGGACTCATCCAAAGATATAATGTATTTTATCCCGTTCTTATCAAGGCAGTAGCTATTCCAAATGTAGATGCGTTGATAGAACATAAACTTCATAACTTCCCAAGAATCGTTCATTATGATAGAGAAGAGTTAGGTCATCTGAACCGAGAAAGTTATATCATTCTTGGAAAAGAGATGGAGGACCTTTACAATTTCAGTTTGGGCAAACAACTTACTTTAGCAGTTCCTGGAGGAAGATTCTCTCTCGGAAAGGGAGTCGAAGTAAGTGTTCAGAATTTCAGAGTATCTGGATTTTTTAAAACAGGGAACTACAAGTTCGATTCCAGTTTTGTCTACATGTCCTTACCTGTTGCTCAGAAATTTTTCAAAATGAAAGATTCTGTAAATCAGATCACTATCAAAGCAAGATCTTTAGATGACCTTGCGATCAGCAAACGTAAACTGTATAAACTATTTAATAGTTTAGAGTTCGAGCAAGAAATAGATGCTTCTTCTTCTTTGTCCGTTAGAACGATAGCAGAAGAACAGGAAAATCTTTTAGCAGCTTTACAATTAGAGAAGACGATCATCTCTATTATAGTTTTCTTATTTATTATATTAGCGGCACTCGGCATGGTCGTTTCGGTATATTCTCTAGTAAGAGCAAAACGTAAGTCTATTGGAGTTCTGAAAGCACTTGGACTTCCTGCTTCTGATATTCTTTTGATCTTTACATTGAATGCAATGCTTGTGGGGATTTTAGCATCTTTAACAGGTGGAGTTACGGGAGTATTTTTGGCAAACTCTCTCGATACTATTATAGGTTATGTAGAAGAGATCATCAATATGTTCGGACCTTCTTTCACTGGCGGAGACTGGACACCTGTAGAGTTAGTTCCTAAACGTATTTATTATTTTGATAAACTGCCTGTGGATATCAATATACCTTTCATTTTTATGGTAACTACTGCAGCTACCATACTTTCTGGAATAGCCGGATACTTTCCTGCAAGATGGGCAGCAAGTTTGAATCCTGTCGACACCATAAGGAACGACTAACGTGAGCATTATTAAGATCCGAAATCTGGTCAAAAAGTATCATATCCTGGATAAGGAATTTTCCGTACTAGATGGATTGGATATGGATGTAGAAGAAGCTGAGATCTTTTCTATCGAAGGAAAATCCGGGATAGGAAAATCTACTCTTCTAAACATTCTAGGAGCAATGGATAGTTTCGATTCAGGTGATATCGAAGTCTGCGGAATCAATCTAAACAATTTAGATGAGAAGGGAAAAGAAAGTTTCCGTGCAGAAAAGATCGCATTCATCTTCCAGCATCATCTTCTTCTTCCTGATTTTTCTGCATTGGAGAATGTAAGCATTCCACTTTTAATCAAAGGTTATTCTACTTCTAAGGCGGAGAAGGAAGCAATCTCCATGTTAGAGAAAGTTGGGCTAAAGGAAAGGATCCATTCTCATCCTTCTCAATTATCCGGAGGAGAAAGTGCAAGAGTAGGAGTGGCAAGGGCTTTAGTTGCCGGAAAAAAACTCATCCTTGCGGATGAACCTACTGGAAACTTGGACAGAGAAAATTCTAGAAATCTAATGAGTTTGATCCAAGAATTACAAAAAGATCTTAGGTTCAGTCTAATACTAGTGACTCATGATATGGAACTGGCAGCACTCGCTCATAAAAGAAACCAGATCTTCCAAGGAAAACTCAAACCCGCAGTGGTCCCTCAAACGGTATAAACATTTATGGATGGCTGTATTTATTGCGGCTTATCCCTTCTCGACTGGAAAAATCGGGGAAAGATAGGATGTGCCCATTGCATCCAATTTTTGGGAGAAGAATATACTAAGTTTATTCCGATCCAAGCACCCTCCGATTGGGAACCACCTTCTCATTTTCCTGCAATTGATACCTGGGCAGAATTCAGAAAAACAAATTGGGAAGAAGGTTTATCCTACATAGATTCTCATAGTTTGCCTTTCACTTATAGGTTTCGTATCGCCAGAAATCCAAAAAATTCTACATATACCAAACGTACCGAAAAAACGGACCAATTTCTAAATTTGTTTTTAGAAGAGACTGATTCACAAACTGAAGATCTAAATTCGGGAAAAAAACATCCGATCCTAGAATTAAAACAAAGAATTCCCTGGAATTCAGGGACATTAGTGATGGGAGACGAGGATCATATTCGTTGGGAATATGTGACTGATTCTCTGGTTGAGTTAAACTCTGTCCTAAAATCTGATTTTTTAACGAAATTCGAGGCGGAAGATAAGTTTGATTTTCAAAAAGGGATCGGATTCATCAATTCCTGTCCTACCAACTCCGGTTTTGGAGACAAACTTTCTGTTTCTATTCCGGCAAGACTTGCGGACTCGGGAGAGTTAAGGGATTTCAGGCTGCCTACAGACTGGGGCTTCTATCGGGAAGAATTGAAGGGCAGATTGGTCTTTTTCCGAAAAAATTTCGGCCCAAATAGAAAAAATTCCTTTTTCAATTTGGTTTCGTATTTAGCCTTACTGGTAATAAGCGGAAAAGAAGGGACAAAAGCCTCATTTGCCCCGTAATCCTTTTTGGTTAACTAGTCCGATATATTCTTTAAGGGAGATTCCGGCTCCCAGTTGGAAATTGGATGCGAATACAGTCTAACCTACAGAACCCATCAGGAAGGGCGTGCAATTATGTTGGAATTTACTAAAAGAGCAAAACGAGTAATCAACGAGATCGCGCAAGACGAAGCAAAACGTCTTGGTAGCGAATTTATCGGCCCTGAACATATCTTATTAGGATTGTTAAAGGAAGAAGATTCGGTCGCGATAAAAATACTGAATAACCTGAACATCAACCTGAACGAACTTCGTAAAGAAGTAGAGCGCAGGACCAGGGAGAACTCCGGCACATTGTTGATGGACATGGCCCAAGGACAGGATCGATACCAAAAAATTATCGAACTCTCCAAGGAAGAAGCCAAACGTCTTAAACACAACTATGTTGGAACTGAACATATTCTTCTAGCATTGCTGCGAGATAATAATAATATCGCAGGTGGAGCGTTATACTCCTTTAGCGTGAATTATAATGTGATCAAAGGAGAGATCTTACGTCTGTTAGGCGCTCCTCCTACAAGCACAGTGGGTGTATCCAGCCAGCCAACAGCTCAACCTGGAACTCCTCGCGCTGAAAAAACTAAAACTCCAATCTTGGATGAGTTCGCAAGAGATCTTACTCAACTAGCCAGAGATAAAAAACTGGATCCAGTTGTAGGAAGAGCTAACGAGATCCAAAGGGTGATCCAAATCCTTTCTCGTAAAACTAAGAACAACCCAGTACTCGTTGGAGAGTCCGGTGTTGGTAAAACTGCAATCGTCGAAGGACTCGCACTTGCAATAGTAGAGAAGAATGTTCCGGATCTTCTATTCGATAAACGTGTACTTTCCTTGGATCTGGCAAGCCTAATCGCAGGAACCAAGTATCGCGGAGAATTCGAAGAAAGATTAAAGAAGATCATGAAAGAAATTTCTTCTTCTAATAATATCATCATATTTATCGATGAGTTGCATACTCTGATCGGAGCCGGTGCGGCAGAAGGAGCTGTGGATGCAGCAAATATCCTGAAACCTGCACTTGCAAGAGGGGAACTGCAATGTATCGGAGCTACTACCAGCACAGAATATCGCAAGTATATCGAGCGTGATTCTGCGTTAGAAAGAAGGTTCCAAGTAGTAAAAGTTGCAGAACCTTCTGTAGACGATGCTATCCAAATCCTTACAGGATTGAAAAAAGCATACGAAGCTCACCACAAGGTTCGCTACTCAGATCGTGCTTTGGAGCAATCTGTTAAGTTATCACATAGATATATCAATGATAGATATCTACCTGACAAGGCGATCGACATCATCGACGAAGCGGGTGCAAAAGCAAGACTTGCAAATTGTGCTCGTCCTCAAGCAGTAAAAGACTTGGAAGAAGAGATCAAATCACTTTCTCAAAAGAAAGAAGATCTAGTTCGTTCTCAAGAGTATGAAAAAGCTGCTGGAGTTCGCGACGAAGTAAATCGTAAGAAACAAGTTCTGGAAGAAAAGATCAGATCTTGGCAGGAGAAACTGGATGATTTCGCAGTTTCTATCGACGAAGACGATATTCTTTCAGTAGTTTCTCAGTGGACTGGAATTCCATTACAAAGAATGGAAGAGAACGAGTCTGCAAGACTTCTACGTTTGGAAGAAGAACTTAGACTAAGAGTTGTAGGTCAGGACGAGGCTATTGAGAAGATTGCAAAATCTGTTCGTAGAGCGCGCACTGGATTCAAAGCAGAACGTAGACCTACTGGATCTTTCATCTTCCTCGGACCTACTGGTGTGGGTAAAACCGAGCTTGCTAAAGCTCTTGCTGAGTTCTTATTCGGAGACCAAGATGCTATGCTTCGCGTGGATATGTCCGAGTATATGGAACCACATGCAGTAAGTAGATTGATCGGTGCTCCTCCAGGTTATGTTGGTTACGATGATGGCGGACAATTGACTGAGTTCGTTCGTAAAAAACCGTATTCTATCATCTTGTTGGATGAGATCGAAAAGGCTCACCATGATATTTTCAATGTTCTTCTCCAAGTAATGGAAGAAGGTAACCTGACTGACACTAAAGGTCGTAAGGTAAACTTCAGAGATGCGATCATCATCATGACTTCCAATATTGGTGCTAAGGAAATTTCCAGCGCAGTTCGTTTGGGATTTGAAGATCGTTCTGGAGAGACCGACAAATACAAGTCAGACCAAGCTCGCGAGCAGTTGAAAAAACATTTCAACCCAGAGTTCTTGAACAGGGTGGATGAGGTTGTTTACTTCAAACCACTCAGAAAAGAAGAGCTTATGGCGATTATGGATATCATGATCAGAGATACTAATAAGAGATTATTGGATAAGAAGATCAAGATAGACCTGACTCAAGAAGCAAAGGATCACTTCATGGATATCGGCTACGACGAGAAGTTCGGAGCACGTCCATTACGCAGAGTATTCCAACGCGAGTTAGAAGATTATATGGCAGTTCAAACTTTGAAAGGCGCTTACAAAGAGCCTACTAAGATCACAGTTGCTTTCAAAGAAGGTAAACTGGACTTCTTGGAAGAAGTTTGGACAGATTATAAACCTGCAGATCAAGGTTCCGACGGAGGAAGTTCTCCGAACAATCCGGAGCGTTCCGAAGAACCTGCGCTAGTGTAAAAGATCTTTGCCCTCCTCCGGAAACGAAAGGAGGGCTTTTGATCTAAATAGGGAGACTTTATTGGAGAGGGTCTATGCCGTACCTCATTCCCATTATATTTGTGCTCCTTTACCTTTTAGTCCGTAAGGTATGGTTCCATTTACGTAAGATCAGAACCGTAGCTGGGATCGAAAAAATTTCCCTATGTGTTTTCCAGCCTGATTTATTTCTTCCCGAGGTACGCGTCCTCTACAAATACTACTTCCAAGGCGGGGTCTACTTCGGATCCGGTTATATGCTGTTGACTGATTTCCTCGACCAAGAGGAATACGAGATCTACAGAAACTTGGACGGTTTACCTGTTTTGGAAACCGGGGATTTTCAGATCGTATCTGAGGAAAGAATAGAACATTTCCTTTCTATACGATATCCGAGTATAATCGTTTTCATCGACCCGGTGGAGCCATTTCATTCCTTAATTGATTGTCTAAATACAAAATCAATGGGGGTCCCCACCTAAAATTTTTCCCGCCTATAAAAAGTGACCAAAAGATGCACAAAGGAAAAATACTCCTACTTACACTGATACTATTTGTTTTTTCCGCGGGGAATACTTTCGCTCAGAGCGAACCGGATTATCAAACAGCATTAGCAGAATTCCAAAAAGGAAATTCAGAAAAAGCTTTAGAGATCATTCGTGTACTTCACGAACAAGGTAAAAGATCTTACGACACTCATTATTTAGCGGCCTTTTGTCATTATAATGCAGGAAGAAATAAATCCGCTGCCACTCATTGGTCCGAAGCACTAAAACTAAAACCTGGAGATCCTGCTGTAAGTGTGGATTTTGCCAGATATTTGATCCAAGCAGGTAGGAATTCCGACGCATTAGAGATCATTTATAATTCTTACCAAACTAATCCTAAAAACAGAGAAGTAAGATTATTATATGCAACTGCTCTATTATATAATAATAAAGCTAGAGAAGCATTATACATTATCGAAAAATTAAAAGCAGAAGATGGAAACGATTATCGTCCTCTGGTTTTAGAAGCTCAGGTTTACTTCTATTTAGGAAGTGCAGAAAAAGCAGAAGTCAGTTTGAAATGGGCTCAGTCTTTAGTTCCTAATAATCCGAACGTATTGAATAATCTTGGGTTAGTTTACGAAAAAGCGGGAAACCAAGAAGCAAAAAGAGGGAATATCAAAAAGGCCCTTGAACAATTAAAAAATGCTAAAGAACAATTGGATTCTGCACTTAAGTTAAAACCTGACGATGAAAAAATAAAAGGTAATATCAGAAGAATTGAGGCAAGGATCAATGCCCTTTCCGCCAGGTGAAAAAAAGGTACTATTTCATACCTTAGGTTGTAGGCTCAATTTTTTTGAGTCGGATGGTTTATTCTCTTCATTGAGTAAACACGGATATTCCGTGGCTGCTGGAGAGGATATTCCGGATGTGGTGGTGGTCAATACATGTACCGTCACAAATAAAGCAGATTCAAGAAATCGTAATATTATTCGAAACGCGATCAAAAGATATCCAGGTGCTCAAGTCTGGGTTACAGGTTGTTACGCGCAAACTGATAAAGAATCTATAGAGTCAATTCCTGGTATCGCAGGTGTGATCGGTAACGAGAACAAATCCGATCTTCCTAGATTGATCTTAGAAAAAGAAGGTGCTGATTCTTCTCATATCCAAACTGTTTCAGATAGATTTGCATATTCAGATGTTCTTCCAAATGGGCATACTAGAGCTTATCTCAAGATCCAAGATGGTTGTGATCGCCAATGTTCTTATTGTAAAATCCCTCAAGCAAGAGGTAAAGGTATTTCCCGGAACTGGACGGATGTTCTGGATCAGGTTTCCTTCTTACAAGATAATGGAGTAGGGGAGATCATACTTACAGGTGTGAATCTCGGCTGGTATAGAGATGCAGAAGGCAGAAAGGCATTTCCTAAAATGCTCGAAGCCATTTTGAATAAGTTAGAATATTCCAGACTTAGGCTTTCTTCCATCGAACCACCTGATGTGGGTCTGGAACTTGCGGAACTTTTGACTCATCCTAGATTTACTCCATTCTTACATGTTCCTTTACAAAGTGGAAGTAAAGAGATCTTAAAGAGGATGAAACGTAGTTATAATCCTGAAACTTTCCGTAAAAGGATAGAACTTGCTAAATCCAAAGTTCCGGATCTGTTCTTAGGAACTGATGTGATTGTTGGTTTTCCAGGAGAAACAGAAGGAGATTTTAAAGATTCGACTTCTATCTTGGAAGAATTAGGTTTTTCTAAAATACATGCGTTTCCTTTCTCCGTGAGAAAAAATACTTCTGCAGAGCAATTTCCAGAAACAGTTTCGAAAGAAACTAAAAAGGAAAGAGTTCATTCTCTTATGGATCTTTCTCAAAAACTGCATCGTAAATATGCAGAAAGCCAGTTCTCTAAAAAGAGAGAGGCTGTTTTGGAAGGGGGAGGGATCGCAGTTACTGATAATTATCTTAAAGCAGTGATCCCTGAAAACGATCTGAAAAGTTTAAGCCCAGGCCAATTCTTGACTCTAGAGATCGGAGAATATATCCCGGATGCTCACGATAAAGAAGGCAAGGTTTCCGCTCGGATACTTGCTGCGATCGGTTAAGATCTGATCAATTCTTCAGAGTAAGTTTCTTCTTCTCTTAGATCGTAATAACCGTATTCGAATTCAGGACCAGATTGGATCTCTAAACCGTAAACGTTTTCGCTAATACGAACAGTTTTAACAATTTCTAATTTATATTGTTCTGCTAGGAACTTCATCTTATCTAAAGAGATCTTATCATTGATCCTCGGGCCGACTGGATATTCATTTTTGACCCAGTCTAGAACGATTAATTTGCCGCCCTTCTTCATGGAACGAACTAGGCCGTCCATTGCTTGGCCAGGGTCAGCAAAAGTAGAAAGTACTAAAGAAGCAAAGACTACTTCAGGAACTGGGATCCATTCTGGCAATAGAGGACGATCCGCCTTCTCCATATAAAATGGTGTAAATCTTTGGATATCTTCTCTGTTTTTCCAATGTAGTACTTCGTCCAGGAAGTCCTGGTTACATTCTGCACCCCAGACCCAGCCTTCTTTATGGATCGATTTCAGAAGAGTTTCTGTCCAGAAACCCAGACCCATCCCGAAATCTACGATATTCTGCACATCTTTGAGGGAAAAATGTTTCAAAATGGTTTCCGGAGGAGTAAGCTCACGTCTCTTACTAGAGAGGAGAAAATTCTGATATTCTGGGTCGTAATAATATTCTATATCGATCATTTATATGCCGGAAGTCGTATTATGTCTTATGAATGCTCCGATTAGTCAAGATCAAACCGAAGGGAACATTTTCCATATCTTACGCATTTTATATTATTTTCCCCACATTCTCTTAAAAACCGAAGTAAAAATTTCCATTGTAGCAACCGATAATCTAGTTCGGAACCTTATTTCCAGATGAAAATTCGACTCCGGATCCTATCTATATTCTTCCTAATGGCATTGGAAAATTCTATCTATGCCCAGGATACCTTTCGTCTGGACAATGATAACGCAAGTGTCGCAAATTCTATCAACGTAGAAGTCCTTAAAGACGGTAAATCAGTTCGTATTAGCTGGGAAGCGCCAAGAGAGACCGGCGAGATCATCGTGGCTCGATCTTCTTCCATCATTGATAGTCCTGAAAAATGTTATATTTCAGATTCTTTGGGAAAATTTCCAAGCGGTGTAGCTAACGGTGTGAATCAGATCTATGATTATAATCTGAAACCCGGAACTTATTATTATGCTGTAGTGTTAGCGCATCATGTAAGGAAGAAGGATGCAAGATTAGTTGCGAATCGTAACTTCACTACGATCCCAATTGTGATTGAAAACAATCCACAGCCTCAAACTAACAATTATCCTCCTACAAATACCCAGAATAATTATCCACCGGCAACAAATACAAATCAGCCTCCACCTGAAGAGCAGAAGTATCTTTCGGATAACGCTAGAGTTACTGATATATCTGTAAAAAGAGAAGGTCAGTTCTTGCGTGTTTCTTGGGAACCTTATCCAAAAGGTATCCAAGGTGAGACTATCTACACTATTTATAAATCCGCAGAGCCAATGTCTAGTATGACATTGATGAGAAAAGCGGAGAAGTTAGCAGAAGTTTCTCATCCGGAGAATACATTCTTGGATCAAGATCTGACCAAGTCTCAAACTCTATACTATGGTGTTTCGGTAAAACAAGGTTTGAAAGAAGTTTTACCATTGGTTCAGAATCAATCCTTCATTCGTCAGTTTTATGTTTATGATCAAGATAAAAGAAAACCTCCTAAAGAAGATGATGTAGTTACTAATCCTCAATTTGCGTATGATGAAATGCACGTGAAGGATTTAAAGGCGAATATCGTTGATGGAGGAGTTCGTTTAGATTGGAAGGGCCCTGATCGTGCTGACGAAAATACTGTCTATGCCATCTACCAAGCAGGCAAACCTTTATCCGGAGGAGTTTCTACTTTCTTAGGCGGTAATGTTAGAAAACTGGGAGAAGTTTCTCATCCTGATACTAACGTTATGATTAAGATGAAACCATACACTGGAACAATGTATTTTGGTGTTACAGTCAAACGAGGAGATCTAGAAGATTTCACTTTGACTCAGGATCAATCTTATGTTGCGATCGGTGGTCCGGGTGCTTCTGATAATAATACTCAAACTGCAGATAATAACGATAAGCCAAGCAAAAACGAGCCAAAAGAAGAAGATCAAGCTCCTCAGGAAAATAATCAGGACAACCAAAACGTTCAGAATAATGAAAAACAACCTTTGATCGTTGAACAAGAAGAGCCTAGTGAAGAAGAAGTCGATCGAGTTTTAAAATCAACGTATTGGAAAAACGAATACGGAGAAGCAGTAAAACAATTGGCTCCTTATGCAGGCTCAAATGATATCGACATAAGAGGAAAGGCCAAGTTTTTCCTTGGGATGTCTTTTTATAAAAAGGGCGAATATAACAAAGCTCTAAAGTTCTTCGTACAAAAAGATACAAAGAACTATAATCCGGAACGAACCGAGTTCTGGACCAAACAATGTCTGGCCCGGATCGGCGGAGGAAGAAGATGAACCGTTCCATCATATTAGTCACAGGATTTTTATTCGTATGCGCAGGTCTTCTTACGGGGATTTACACTGCGGTGATCCAAGATACCGATTCCACAAATAAAGGGATCATCGAGAAAGTAAGAGAAGGGGAGGAATTTCTAAAACATTCCAATCCTAAATCTTCTGAAAAGGCTTTGGATATTTTTGCAGAATTATCTTCCAAGGATGTAGGTTCGGATCTTTCTTTCAGGATCCAATACGATCTGGCAACTGCTCTGGATAAAACTGGAGATAAGATGAGAGCCCTCGGAATTTTCAGAGAGTTGAACCAAAAAGAAGGTTTGGCTCGCGAAGAAAAAGCAAAGGTAGCCTATGGTCTTGGGAATCTTCTTCTTTTATTAAACAGAGACGAAGAGGGAAAAGGTCATTTAGAGGAAGTTCTTAGAACCTCTGGAGATAATAAACTCAGATCTAACGCGTTATCCGCTATTGCCGACTATTACATGAAAAAAGGTAATTACGATCAGTCTAGAAAGAACTACGTATTGGCCTTACAAGAAGATCCTGAAAACGTAAAAGCTAGAGTAAGATGGGGAAAATCTTTGCGCAGAATGGGCAAAGACTGGTCCGCTTACGACGTTTATGAAGATTACGTCCAATCGGATGCATATTTCGATCCAGACAAAGTTGCAGTAGATAAAGAATTCCGTTCAGGGCTCTTGGAGAAGGGAAGAGAATTATACGTACGCAAAGAATATTATTCTGCGATTGAAACCTTGAAAAAGGCATTGGACATAGGTGTCAGCGAGAGAGCAAGAGAGCAAGCCTGGTATTATATCGCAGAAAGTTACGATGCTTTGGGAAAATCAGAACAAGCAATCCAATATCTGAACAAAATGTTAGAGAACTCAGACGGAACAATGGACCAAGCGGCTATGTTCAGAAAGGGAACCATCTATTTCAGAGGTGGAAAATACGAAAAAGCAGCGGCGGTTTTCCAAGAATCTGCTGATAGAAATCCTGATACTCCTATAGGTAAAAAATCTGCTTCTTGGAAGAAGGAAGCCTTGGATCAGATCGAGGACGATATGAGATACAAGGATGGAGAAGGTGGCGGAAAGGCAAAACCTTCTGATGACGATCGCCAAGATGACGACTGGAAATATTAAGAAATTTTAATTCGTAGATGTCTGAACGAATTCCTGTTCAGACATTTGGATCTGTACCCCTAAACAATCATAGATTGCATGAGGGATATCTTTCAAAGCGTGGATCTTATCCTTCATCTGTTCTGTGTATTTACCATATAGAATGGTTGGCACTGGATTTACAGTATGCACATCCACAGTAAGATCTTCTAGATTTCCATGATCGGAAGTTAGAATGAGTTGGTCTTGTTCTGGATCCATTGCATCCAAAACTCCTAGTAAAAAGTCCTCCAAGTCAGAGATACATTTTTCAGCACCTTTCCAATTCATCTTATGACCTACTTTATCCGTGATAAAGTATTCGTAGATGCATAAGGTATGACCTTTCATTGCGGGAATAATATCTTTTCCAGTTTTGTACGGATCTTGGATCTCTAAAACTGGATCGTCTTTATCTATAAAATCTTTTCCAAACTTTCTGAGAAAATCACGGCTGATATCCATATAAAGACCCTTGCCATCTCTCAGATCATCCATATCTTTTAATGGTTTATCCGCTGCCATTTGGATAAGGGTAGATGCTGATACATGCCTAGGATGTTTTTTTATATGCTCAGCAAATCCTGGAGTATAACAGTTCAGCAAATCGGCTTTAAATCCGTTCTCTTCTAAAATACGAATGATAGAATATTTCGCGATGATACGTTTTAATGTGAATGTAGGAAATCCACTCATATGACGGTTCAGAACTTGACAGGCATTGATCCCAGTCCAAAGGGAAGTTTGTCCTGTTGCGCTTTGGGGAAGTCCTTTAATCCCCATACTCGCATCCGTTTTAAGATAGGTGAGTTCCTTTAATCTGGAAGGAGAATCATCCGGGATGGATTTACCGCCCAGGGGTAGAAAAATCCCTTTTGCGTATTTGGAGAACGGATTTTTATCCGGATTGTTTTCCCCAAAGCCTATCCCGTCTATAAACACATAAAATATCATTCTATTGGCCCGAGAAGTATCGATTATCCTATTGAATTAGACTGATTCTTTATGATGGAATCGCCGATACTAGAAAGGTGAACCCGCGCAAACATAGCAAAAGATCTCGAATTCTCGCTCTGATACTGCTATGTATCGTATTGATTTCCATCCCTTTTTTTCCGGGAGCTTGGAAGGACGCGGTTTTCTTCTCTCCCATCCAAATTCTTAGTTTGTACCCTAAACTGAAAAAGGAATCATTTATAGACTCTATCCTAGAAAGATTTCAAAACAAGTACTATGACCTGGGTTATAGGTTCGAATATTTAATGAGAGAATTTCCTAAACTTGAGACTGACAAGGATGCGGAAGCTTTAGGAAAACATTTCAGCTCTTCTATCAAATTAAAACAGATCCGAATTTATGATTATAATTATAGAGCAATGTATTCTTCTGATCCGAAAGGTCCAGGGTTTCATAAGGGACTAAGATTACTTGGAATGCAGGTGCCTAAAGCAGGTTGGATAGAAGATACAGATGGATTTTTATTATACAGAAATTCTATTGGAGATCTATATTTTCAAATACTGAAAGAAGATGGGGACCGAATTGTACATGAAGCAAGTGGCCCAAAAAAATCATTTTTGCCGCGGGACTTTTCAGAAGGTATCTTATATTGGGTATATAAGAAGAAGGAAGAAGATTCCGAACTCCTAGAAACAAACTTGAATCCCAACAGCTCTTTACTTCCAGATATTACAGAAGTTCCAAGCTCTGAAGAATCCAAAGCGATGATACATGCATTGCTGGATAAAAATTCTAAATCCCAAAACATTCTGCTTCGTCCTGTTTGGGAAAAAACAATTGTAGAAGATCTCGAAATCTTTTTAGCACAACCCAGAAAAACAAGAGCAGAAGAGTTATTATTGATCTTAAGTGCTTTCGGAATTTCTTTAATCGCTTTGATTTGTGGGATACTTGCTTCTAGAATATTATTCACGATCCGGACAGAAAATCGTTTTTCTGAAAGAGAAGAAGTTATCCATGTGAAAACAGAGCTGATTCGTTTACTCGGACAATTTAGGGAAAAGACAAAATGATCGGCTTTAAATTCAGACTTATACTCGCTCTATCTTTTATATTTTCCGTTTCAGTATTACTTTTAGAGCCTTACTTTCCTTCTGGGATTTTTTATAAGTCCCGATTAGAATCTGTATTTTCTTCCTTTAATAAAGAGATCTTAGAATTAGAAAAAAAGATCCGTGAATCTGATCCGGAAGAATTGGATACAAACAATCTATTCCTTCCAGTTCGAAACTTTTTAT
Organism: Leptospira koniambonensis; assembly: GCF_004769555.1. Taxonomy (NCBI): domain Bacteria; kingdom Pseudomonadati; phylum Spirochaetota; class Leptospiria; order Leptospirales; family Leptospiraceae; genus Leptospira; species Leptospira koniambonensis. The sequence goes on from NZ_RQFY01000004.1 coordinate 1,047,606, forward strand.
CATGGGATCCAAATCTAAAGAATACTCCCAACCTAGAGTTTTCAGGAGATAAAGAAAGGTATTTATTATCACAAGCTTGGGAAGGAAAGACTAGTCGTTTTCTTTCTTTGGAGAATGAACCTGTACTATTTGTCCCATTATATTCAAAGTCAGTCGCTGTACTTGCAGTGCTCGATAAGGAAAAATTCAAAATTTCCTTAGACGATAAGATAGAATACTTCGTTCCTGAACCAAGACTTGGTATCTTTCAAGACTGGGAAGAGAAAGGAGACAAAACAGATCCTAGAAAAATTTCAGAAGAAATTTTGAAGTCCATGAAGGATGGAGGAAATGACTTCAAAGAGATCCGTCTGGGAGATAAATTATACAGAGCCTATTACGCATTCTATCCCGAAGATAAAATCGGATTTGTCCAAGGGATTTTGTTATTAGTTCCTTTTGAACGTAATATTTTTCTAATATTATTCCCTGTGTTTTTTGGGTTTCTATTTTTATTGGATGCATGCATTCTAATTGTTAGAAAGAATAAATCCTCTTCTTCTTACGCAAAATCGGATGTATCAAATCTTATCCAAGTTCTTTCTAAAAGAATAGAAGAGACTAATTTTAAACAGGTCGAAGCCGCAAAATTGCAGGAGATCGCTGATATTCCTGAGATTGTAACCGTTCCTCCCGTTTTGGAAACTAAACCAAATGCAAGCGGCACATTCTATGTTTTACCTTTTGATCTGCCTGGAGATTCTTTTTTAACTCCTAAATTTTTAAGAGAGAAGAAGGAGCCAATTCATGTAGAAAGAGATATGGCATCTGCTCCTTCTGCTGTATCTGTTGTGGAAATGCCAGAAGCTCTTCAGAAAAAAAGAGATTCTATCTTTACTGATGAATTGGCAAGACTTGTGGAGAAAGTTAAATCTACTTCGCCTGAAATCCCTCAGATAGAAATTTCGGATCGTCCTAAAGATTCAGGTCTTTTAGCAAAAGCTCTTAGAGTGACTGGACTTGCTGAGATTGGACTGAAGGCAGCGAGAGGTCTTGCTCCTCAGCATAAATCCAGATTTTTCCTTTGGGCGAGAGCTTGGTGGGGAATTCGTAAAACAGATCCGAATGAAGAACTTCCTCTTTCTGAAAAATTCAGAGGCTGGTTAGATAAACAACCTATCCGCGAAAAAAGAAAGATCTTAGAAGTTTTAGATGAGATCCACCAAGGTTTGGATTCTCCTATATCTTCCTTATTAAAATATTATCTTACAATTTTCTCTTCTCTTCATTTGAAATCTTTTAGTATTCATTTTTATGATAGAAGAAGAGGCGCTTATCTTCCTGTAGTTTCTTATGGCTTACAACCTTATAGCCGCCAGAATATGATCTTCTTATATGGGGATCAATTCTTAGGGAAAGAAGTGGGAGATGTTTCTATTATAGATGTTACTGAAGAAAGACGTAATGATCATTTCTTCCGTAAAAAATTTGATACTGCTGACTTGGATGGAGTGATGAGGATTATTTCCTTCCCACTTTTCAGATCAGGATTAGATTTCAGATTTTTCTTAATGTTTCCAGATCCACCTAATAATGATTTAGCGGAACAGATCAGAGAGAATGTAGAAAATTCTATAGAACCTGTAGAAGATGCATTTTTACAATTGGAGATTGAGCAGGCTTCTCATGCCATCCAGGACAAAAGAGATTTGGTCCAAATTCAATTCTTACTTCTTCGTTGGGCAACCCACGGTGAAAGAAGCAGATGTAATTTATACAAGATTAAATGTATTGGTGACTTAGATTATCCTTCTATAGACAAATGGAGAAAGGATGTTCTGGAGGAGATCCAACCTAGACTCGGATCGGAAGATTACGGTTTCGGAGTTTCTCCTTCTGAAATTTTTGTTTTGTCCAGAGAAGAAAGAGAATCAGAACTGAAAATGATCTTGGATTCGATTGGTAAAGAGTATAAGATTACCCCACTTCCTTATCCGGAAAACGGAAAAAATTTATACACTTATATTTAATATTTTCCTAAATCGGATAAGATCTAAACTGAAATGCGCGCCTTTTGTTGTATCATTTTATTTTGTGCAAGTTTATCTTCTTCTTATTCCCAAGAAGAAAATAGAAGAGAATGGAATAAGGCTGCAAAACAAAAAGTTTTACTTCTTCACCAGAGTGGAAAAGAAGCAGAGAGTCTTCCTTTCTTGGAAGAATACGTCAAAAAAAATCCGAACGAGTTGATCTATAAACTCTATCTGGCTCGGGCTCTTTTTTGGAGAGCAGACTTGGAACTTCCTGGTCATTCAGAAGATGTGTTTTCTAGAATGGAGAAGGTCCGAAGGATCCGGGACAATTACCTCCGAGCAGCGAGTCTTTTCGAAGAGAATGTTGGATATTTAGTAAAGGTAAGTCCACGAGATCCTGATTTGGGAAAATGGACCTTTTTATGGGCAATGTCAGAATGGTATGCTGGTAGGGAAGACCGGGCAATTCAGCTATTTAAGAAGTCGTTTAAACATGATTTTCGTTTGAATCAGGCAAATTATAATATAGCTGCCATTTACGAAAACCTGGGACAAATACTAGATTCTCAAATTTATTACGGAACCTACTTGAAAAACGAAAAGGAACTGAAAGAAGAGGAGTAATGGCCCGTGTCGAAAGAAGATTTCAGATGCTCCTCACAGAGGAAGAATTCGAATTATTAAGGACAGAAGCGGAAAAACGAGACCTCTCCGCTTCTGAGTTACTTCGCTCCTGCTTTAGGAACGAAGTTTTTAAATCAGATTCTTACCAAAGATTGGAAGCCTTGAGAGAATTATCCAAAATTTATCCGGAAGCGAAAGTTTGAAATTATTAGTCTCTTCTGATTGTTTTAAGGAATTGGTGCTTGGAAATTCCTCTTCTCGCCGTTCTGTATCGAACGCCATTGAATCACTTACCAAAAAAAATCATATTTTCGTTTTGGCTCTTCCTAGTTTGGATTCAGTGCTTGAAAAAGAATCTGATCCTTTAACAAGAGAGATCATCTGGACCCAATCTAAAAATTTATTTTTGGATTTTCTTCCCGTAAGAAAAGAAGAGATTTCACTTGCGATACGACTTTCTTCTTCTAAGAGCTTAGAATGGAAAGAATGGCTGGAGATTGCTACGGCTTCTTTGGCTGATTTGGATGGGATTTTATGTACGAATGCTAAATGGAAAGAGCAGAATCTAGTAAAGATACTACTCGCTCAGGAAATAGACCTCGACGGAGTCGCTTAAAGGGCTGAGTTGATCTGGTCCATTCTCTGGATCGAATACAGAATTATACGCGGCAACTTTGAAATAATACGTTAGTCCCTTTTGGAAGAATAAAAGTTTTTTATCGTAAGGATCCTTACGAGGTTTTGGCTTTTTCTTTTTGGGTTTTGGATTTTCATCCTCGTCATCATTCTCTTCAGGCTTTTCTGCGTTTAAAGAAATGAGTCTATTGTCTATACACTGACAAAGTTTAGGTCCACTCATATCGTTACGTTTAGGACAAGTGGAATCATCACCCAAGATCGGATCCAAATATTCACTCATTGGATGTTTGGTCTTACCTTTAGTGGTCAGAACGGGCATTTTTCCTTTCGCTAATTCTTTGCTAGTACCTTTTAAGATTCCAACCATACGATTCGGGCCGACTCCGTAATGGATGACGTAGCCGCCTTTCTGCTGCACATTCCTTTCTGGGTTTTGGGTCCAGCTCAAACAAACTTTAGGACCTTGCGCTTCTGGATCATAATCGTCGAAGTTTACTATTTTTAGACCGGCAGGTCTGACTGGAGGAATTGTTTCTCTATAAGAAAATGTTAATGCTTCTAACTCAGGACTGGACTTTGAACCTGAATCAGTCTTAAATTTTACCTTTACTTGGTAATATTTGAAATAAGAAAGTTTATTCCCCCAGACCTTATCCAATGGAATACGATAGCTGGAAGATTTTCCTTTAGGAGAACTTTCTTCTTCAGTTTCCCTGTACGGATCATCTTCTTTAAATTCTTCTTCTATCTTTCGGAGATCAATTGATCTCCAGGCAGGATATTCTTCTGTTTTGGAGAAAATTTTAGGAGAAGATCTGAAATATAATTCTAATACAGAAGATTTAGGAACATTCGCTTTTAATAATACTGCTTCCGGTATAGAATTAGAAAATTTGGTCTTATATACCGGAGAAATTGCAGTCCCAAACTTTGCATCTGCTGTAAAGGAAGAAGGATCATATTTTTGCCCATCATACTGGGTGGATAAAACCTCTGGATCAGGACTTCCTTTGGAAACTAAAAAGTCGTCTAACCAACCGTAAAAACTTTCTCCAATCTTAAATGGAGTACTGTCTTCTGGATGAAAACCAATTCGAATGATTGGTTCTTTGGAGGAAACAGAGGCTCTATCTGTTTCTTTTCCGTTAATATATAATACGATCTCTCTTTGAACAGGTTTGAAGTGAATGATAAAATGATTCCAATCTGATCTGGAAAGTCTGGAATTCCCTGCGAGTTTTAGGGACAGATGTGTTTTGTCCGCTTTTTGGAAAAAATTACGAAATTCTAATATTGGGATCTCATCTTTAATTCTAAGGTCCCAGCCGAATTTTTTTCCTCTGGTATATAAGTCTTTGGAAAGTAAGATTGCTTCCTTATCTAGGTTTCCAGGCAATAAGAAGAAGGAGATATAAAATTCTTCTTTAATATCTGGGCTAGTAAGGATTCCTTTTGTTTTTCCTGAAACTTTGATCCCGGATCTTTTACCCACAAAACCTGCGGATCTTTTTCCGGAATGTGCTTTTGCTGCATCAGGAAGATAAGAAGAAGTTAATATTCTGTAACCGCCAGCCTTATCGTTTAGATCGGCGGCTTCCTTCTCTTCAAAATCTAAGAAAAGATCTGAACCTTCTTTACGATCGCGAGGACTTAATTCTAATTTAGAAGCTCCGTTTTCGGTACTTCCTAAACGAACATATTTAAGAACGAATGCGCTTAGAGAGAATGAATTGGATTCGGCTGAAATAGAGCCGGAGAAAAAGGAAACAAGACCGACCAAACCTAAGAGATAGACCGGATAAAGGATCTTGTTTCGCATTCTTAAAAAGATTTTCCGTTTGTTAAACGATGGTGTCTAACTGACCCACTCTTCTTTCATGACGTCCTGCTTCGAAAGAAGTATTCAGCCATTTCTGAGCGATGCGGATCGCAAGTTCTTTACCTAAAACTCTTCCGCCTAATACCAACACATTTGCATTGTTATGACGACGGGACAATTCTGCAGTGAATTCGTCATGGCATAGAGCAGCTCTAATACCTTTATGGCGATTTGCAGCGATCGAAGCTCCGATACCTGTTCCGCAAAGTGCGATCAGTCCATCCACTTCTTTAGATAGAACTTTTTTGCAGGCCTCAGCGATAATCAAAGGGTAATCCACAGAGGATTCATCCTTTGTGCCGAAGTCAAGGATCTCAATTGAGTCAGCTAATTCTTTGCGAAGGTATTCTTTAAGTTCGAATCCACCGTGATCGGAAGCGATGCCAATTTTTTTCATGTTCTAAAGGTACCGTACCTACGTGAATTCTCTGATTCAAGCAATTTACAGCAAGGATCGGAAAATAAGGAAAAGTTTCTTAATCGAAGAGTCCTTCTTTCAGGAAATCGGGAGCGGTCTGGTAGAATTCCCAATGTTGGAAGAAGAGGGCCATATAGGTATTTTGGAAAGTAGATAAGGGTAGAAGTTTCTCTGATAAGGATTGATATTCTGCCTGGTATAATCTCGATAAAAGTTCTTTTTTAGCCTCTAGAAAGCTGCGTAGGTTTTTCTCTTCGAAAGCGGATAGACGAATGGTCTTCTCGTCAGAGAGCAAAAAATTTTCGTAATAAGAAAACATAAGCTCTTTGGTTTCTCTATGATGAGAATGGTCAGCTAGCAAGGTCATTTGTTCTTCTTTAGTCAGCCCTGACATACGAATACATTCTAAACTTTGGTGAGCAGATTTTGCTTCTTGTAAGGCAAGATTTTCTGCGATCTTGGTTCTTTCTTCTGGAGAAAGTTTAGAAGTATAAAATTCCTTTAATTCTTTATAACTTCCTCCTTGGGATAAGCAATGACCTATCTTCAATTTTGTAGGGAAGAATAAAGGAGAAGCGGATATCTGAAAGATACCCGCACATAAGAATATTAAGATAAGTAGAATATGCTTCATTCTATTCTTCCAGAAGATTTAAGCCTTCTTCTCGAATTCCTTCATATATTCTACCAAGGCAATTACACCTTCTTTAGGCATAGAATTATAGATAGAAGCTCTTAGTCCACCTACAAGTCTGTGACCTTCTAACCCATGAAGTCCTTTTTCTTCTGCTCCTGCTAAAAACTTAGATTCTAAATTTTTATCATGAATAGTGAAAACAACATTCATTACAGATCTTGAATTCGGTTTTACTGGAGCATTATAGAAGGAAGTAGTTTCCAAATAATCATAAAGAATTTTGGCTTTCTCTTCATTGATCTTTTCGATCTTCTCCACGCCACCCAGATCCTTTAACCATTCAAATACAAGTTTAGCCATGTATATAGAATATGTAGGAGGAGTATTATACATGGATTTATTTTTTGCAGTTAAAGCATAATCCAGCAATATAGGAACAGTTCTGCCCGAACGTCCAAGTAAATCCTTACGAATGATCAGAACGCTTAAGCCAGAAGGCCCGATATTCTTTTGTGCTCCCGCAAAGATCGCACCGAATTTACTTACATCTATCTTTCTAGAAAGAATTTCAGAAGTCATGTCCGCGATTAGAGGAGCCTTGGTGATATTCGGAATAGTTACATAACGAGTTCCTAATAAAGTATTATTAGAAGTGATATATACGTATGCCGCTCCAGGATTTACCATGGAGTCATTTAGTTCAGGAGACTCTGTATACTTATGATCTTCTCCGTCGTAAATCTTTTTGACAGGATTGAATCTAAGTGCTTCTTCCATGGCCTTCTTAGCCCAGATACCTGTGACCGCAAAGTCAGCAGACTCTCCATCTTTCAGAAGATTTAAGGGCAGGGCGGAGAAGTGGAGGCTAGCTCCTCCGGAAAGAAACATAATTTCGTAATTTTCCGGAACAGATAATAATTCTCTGAGCAAGGAAAGGGAAGTATCGAGGACTTCTTCAAAAAGTTTTCCCCTATGGCTATCTTCCATGATGGACATACCGGACCCGCGGTAGTTCAGAAACTCGGAAGCAGCCTTCTCCATGACTGGACTAGGTAACATCGCAGGACCTGCGCAAAAATTATAGATTCGGCGCTCAAATTTGCTCATGAGGTTAGGGTAAAAACCAGGTCTTGGGAGGCAACTTCTTACTGTTCCAACATTCATGGAGAATTGAAAAATCCTTGGCAGAGTCCTATCTAGAATCATAAGATAGCCATTCGTCTCTCCCAAGTTTGGGGGGTTCGTTTTTCAAAGGAGTTCCATAATGTCACGGATTCGACTGGCCGTATTTCTAATCTTCTTCGGAAGTTTTAGCTTTCCGATCTTTGCCCAAGAGGGGCCTAAACTTGGAGAAAAGGAAGTTCGTTCTTCTGGAAAAGTGAACTTCGTCAATAGGTCTGCTGCAAGAGCAGATGAAGAAACAAAAGGAAGTAATGCAAGAACCGGTGCTGGGTTATCCGAAGCATTAAAAAAAGATCCAAAATCAGCAGCTTCTGCAGATGGGATCACTGCGCTCCGTATTCTTCCAGATGAAAAAGAGAAAAAGTTCGGAGCAGATCTGATCAGCATTGGTAAAGATGCAGATTACGGACATATTAACTCAATCCAAAGGATACTTTCCGGATATGTGAAAGCTAACTTCGGATATTCAGAAGCAAACTCAGATACATTAGCAACTTATATACTTTATTATAATGCGATCCATCGTAAGGGCGCAGATTATGTTAAACGTAAATACAATACCGAAGTTGTAAAAAATTCACAAAACGATAAGATCGGTATCGGCAGACGTTATACGGAATGGCCTGGAAAAACTCAGATCATTATCCCTATCGTAACCAATATTCTTTCAGATGATGGAAAAGATCTGGATACTGACGAGCTTGAAAAAGAAGTCAATAGAGATCTTGATAAAAAGAAAGAAGGTCAAGACGATAAGAAAAAAATGAACGACCTTCAAAACGAGAAGGCAGAAGAAGAAAAACGTAAACTTAAAGATAAACAAGAAGAGAATAGAAAAAAACAAGATGATGCTTCCAGCAAAGAAAGGAATGCAGAAAGAGAGATCCAGGAACTAAACAAGGATCCTGTCAAGAATAAACAAAAGATCACTCAAAAACAAGAGGAACGTAAACAGGCCCAACAAGAACAACAAAAGGCCAAAAAAGAAGAGCAACAACTAAAGGAAAAAGAGAAGGAGATCGCTAAAAAAGAAGAATCTCGTAAATCGGATTCTAAATCTTCCTCATCCTCTTCTGATTCCAAAAGTTCTTCTTCCGGAGACTCTAAAAAGTCCGAAGCTAAGTCCGACGACAATAAGTCCAAGGAAGAGATCAAACAAGAGTTGAAGGAAACTAAAAAAGAGTTAGAAACAGTTAAAGAAGAACAGAAGAAAAAAGAAGACTTCGACAAGAACGTTGTCGGAGGTAAAATTCTGTTCCTCAAAACTTTAAAATACACTTCAGACGGACATTATAGCAACGAACTTCACGCGTTAGATCCTGCTAAAGATGATACAATCTTCAAAGGTGATTTTAACAAGATTTGCGGACGCACATTCGAAGTAGTGGATGGAAAAGCTCTCGTAGTAGGTTACGAGTCTGATCACTCTGCTGCACACAAACTTATACTGATCGATCAAGAAACTTTAAAACCTGCTGTTTGGTCTGGTGATTCAGTATTCTGGCGAACTCCAATGATCGTCAAAGGAGAAGAGATCTACGCCTTTGAAGAAAGAAACGGAAAATATTATTTAAGCCGTTACGACAAAGGTTTAAAGAAAACTGCTGGAACTGAAGAAGAGATCAGCCCGAACTCAAACGTAACTTTCTTCGGCGAAAAAATTTACGTTACAGGTAAGGAAGAAGGTTCCGGAAAAACGGAAATCGCTGTGTTCAGCAAAGCCGATCTGAAATTGATCAAAAAGATCAAACCTTAAGATTAGCTGATTATTAAGAAGAGAAGGCGGGCTTGCACCCGCCTTTTTTATTTCTGAGGAATGGATCGTTTGTCTTAGTTTTTTCTTAAAAGCCAAGCACCTAAGAATACGGAAACAATTTCAGTAGCCATGCTCATATAAATATATTCATTTCCTGGCCCGTCCAAGAACAGGGTGTATAGTCTTGCTACAAACAATCCTGCCGCACTTGTAACCGAAAGAAGGATTGCTTGGGTTTTGAACTCTTGTTTTACTAAACCGTAATATACAATAAGTCCAACTCCGAAACATAGACCTGAATACATTGCCCTGAAGTCAGCGAGCGCCGCACTTGAGTGGATTGTATAACCAATCGCATTTGCCAAAGGGATCGGAAAGAAAAGGAAGGCCACAGTAAATCCGGCATACACTGCCAAGTTTAAAGCCAGAAAAATTTTAGTGATCCAATATATAAGTGAACCAGTTTGATCTGAAAGTGAATGAGTTTGCATTTTTGTCCTCTCGTTTGGGATGAGAAGAAGATACACCGTTTCCGGAAGACAGTCGTCCGGCGTTATAAAGGCTTACACATTTTTCTGTAAGAAATCGGAGTTTTTTGAGTAAGTTTCAAAAAAGCCTCATTAAAAGAAGAACGATTATTAAAACCCACTGTCATTGCGATTTCCAAAACAGTTTTATCCGTTTCGGACAGAAGTTGTTTTGCATCTTCTATCCTATGGTGGTTGATCAGAGAAAAATATCCTTTTCCCATTCTATTATTGATCAGTTCTGAAAATTGATGAGTGGTTAGGGATAATTCTTTTGCAAGTTCTGCTAAGGACAGATCTTCTCTGCGATGGATTTTTTCTGATTCGAATAGAAAGTTTAATTTTTCTAATATAGAATCAAGTTTCAGGCCTTCTAACCTGGTCCTAGAATATTTTACCTTTGCTAAATCGGAACGAACGGCTTCCGGAAAATCGAAATATTTCCTGCGGATATAATATACAAGTGAGACTGCAAGTGTCACAGTTAAAAGTGCAAGTTTTAGAAAGATAGGATTGTATATCAGCCCGATCATTCCAAAAACAGAAACGATCAAACAATCTAACGCAAATATACCGAATAAGATCTTAAATTTCAGTTCAGAGATCTGAGGAAGTATCTTAAAGATCGGAAAAACAAAACTGAAAGAAAAAATCCCAGCTCCTAAGTATAAGAACCCAGTTCCAGAAATCGGATCTTGGATATTCCAATAAATCTGGTTAGAATCTGGAGATCCGGCGTATTCTCCTAATCTGAAAAATAAAATAACTCCCAAACAAAGTAAGAATGGAAGAAAGAAGAGAGAATGTACAAACTTATATCTGAAATCTTCTTCCAAAAAGGCGAGAAGAGCTAAAAAAGCAAAAGCAGGTGGAAGATATAAAAGAGGAAGATTCCAGAGTTTTAGGTTTAGATCCTGACCAGCATTTGGATTTAAAACCAAAGAACCGGAAAGTTGCATAAATCCTAAAGAGACTAGAGTAAGAGAGAGGTAAACTTGGAATTTATGTTTTCTGTCGGAAGGAAATTCTCCGATTGCGAGTAAAAAAGAAAGAAATCCTCCGAAGAGGATCATCCCGTCTGAAAACCATCCCAATAACTCAGGCATGGTCTTATTGTATTTTAGGAATAGATTAGTCGAATCGAAATTCTAATTAGAAAAATTATCTCATGGAAGTAAGATCTCTATAAGCTCTTACAACTCCATCAGCTAAAGTTTTAGTGAATGTGAGTGCCACTCTTGCTTTTTCAGAAGCGACCATTACTTCGTGAGCATCTACACTATTTGGATCATATACCATTTTTTGAGTAAGTTCGTCTGCTTCTACCTGTAGGTCGTTTACAGATTTGAATGCGTTTCTCATTGCTTCTGAAAAACTTTCAGCAACATAGTCAGGAGCTACCGGCTCTTTTACATCGCCGTAATGACGTTGGTCATCTATCTTTACGGACACTTTATCACCTTTAGGAGAAAGTGGAAAACGAGAATCTGAATAACCTGAGTTATAATTGTACCAAAGTTTGGAATTAAAATCTACGTTCATTCTTCTCTCCTATTAAGCTCTTCCGATCTCTAAGGCTTTGTTAAACATTGCCTTGGATCCATTGATCATCTGGACGTTTGCTTCGTAGGATCTGGAAGCAGAGATCATGTCTGTCATTTCGGTGACTATATTTACGTTCGGCATTTCTACATAGCCTTTTTTAGGTCCGATCTGGATTGCGTCAGGGTGGGTTGGATCATAAGTTAATCGTAAAGGACTCATATCCTTTTCAATTTTCATTACTTTCACACCTTTACCTTCTCCAGGAGAAAGACCAAAAGGATAAACTGGGCTTTTCCATTTGGTTCTAAGATTTACAGGGGTAAGGATCACTCTATCCCTGCGGAAAGGACCATCTCCATTTGTATTTCTGGTAGTAGTTGCGTTCGCGATATTGTTTCCGATCACATCCATACGGAGTCTTTGAGCGGAAAGTCCAGTGGCGGAGATATTAACTGCGCTAAATAGTCCCATCTTCTTCCTCTAAATCTTAGCTATGTCTCTCTTGAGATTAAGCCAACCTCATTACGTTCTTCAAATCGCGGAAGTTCGCATTCATTCTTTCGACCATCATCATGTATTGCATTTGAGAGTTGGAAGCTTCCATTACTTCTTTCTCAGGATCTACGTTATTTCCGTCTGCTCTGACTGTAGTCAGATAATCTATGTTTGCCTTAGGCTTTACAGATTTATAATCTAATGGAGTAAAAAAGGAAATATGACGTTCGTCTTCGATCCTGGTCGGGATCGCTTTAGAAGCTTCTATCTTTTCCGATTCTAATGCTCTTTTGATCATGGATTCGAAAAGTACTTCACTTCTTTTAAAATGGGGAACATCCGCATTTGCGATATTGTCTGCGAGGACTTTTCTTTTCATAGAGGCGGCGTTCATTCCCTTCTCTAATAAGTCCTGAGTCTTCATGAAATGTGTTTTTTGGAACATAAAGCTCTCCCATTTAAAATTTCGGTTGAATTTCAAAATTCCCAAAGATAAAAAAAGAAATCTGGCCGAAAATTTCTCAGAAAAGGCCAAAAAAGGACTCAAATCGAAAATGGGTGAAAATTCGGAGATTATCGAGATCAAGCCGGAGCTGACTGCCCTTTTTAACGACTATTACGCATTTCGAAACCAGTTGATGGACGCAATCGCTAAAAAACCGGTTAAAATCGTCCTGGATCTGGGGAAAATTCCTGTGATGAATTCTATTTCCATCAGTTCCCTGGTTTGGTTTTGTAAAAACGCTAAGTTAGAAGGGATAGAGATCGATATAAGAGAGATACATCCTGATCTAATGAAAACTTTCGAAGTTCTCAAGATAGACGAATACTTTCAGCGAATCTAAAATTTGCAAGATCAGATCCCCGTGCTGACTCTTTACATGCTTAAGAGTGTCTGGAATTCCCTGGACATCCTTACTACGCAGTATAGCTTGGCTTCCATGAAAAAAATTCTTTTTTCCTTAGCGGTCTTATCCTTACTCATTGGTTGCCAAGCTCCTCTTCAGGAGAGAATCTTAGGTATATGGGAAAGAACTTCCGTTTGTGCAGCAGACGGGCAGTGCAAAAATCCAGAGCCAGGAAAGGCTCCTAAACTTTCTATCTTCAGACCTGGGCTTGCGATCTACGAAAATCCGGAAGATCCTGAAAACCAACGCAAGATTGAATATGAGTTTTACGAAAAAGAAACCAAGTCCAGAGAGCCTGAGCTTATATTTAGATTTTTGAATCTAGGATTTGATATTCGTTATATCGTGAAAAAAGCGGATAAAGAAACTCTAGAACTATTGAATCCAGACCTGAACAATACAGAAGTTTATAAAAAATTAGGTCCTGCTCCCGAATGATTATTTGTCGGAAGAAACTTTCTGCACTAATCCTAGGTTTTATACTTCTATTCGGAGTTGGCCTAGGATCTAAGGAAACTGAAACTTCCGACGAAAACCAATCTATACTTGCCCCTTCGCCTGAAGGGGAATTACCTCTTCCTCCTCAACCTACAGATCAAAGTGAAGTTTCTAGAAGAAAATACCAGATCCTAGCTTTAAATACAGAGACAATCAATCTATTAAGATCCAATGCTATAGCCCGTGCCCAAGCAAATATAGAACGTTTGAAAAAGTTGGATCCTGATTGTTTAGAATATCATTATCTGAACGGCGCGTATTTATACGTGATAGGAAGGTATCCACAATCTAAAAAAGCACTTTTGAAAGCTGTGGAGATCAATCCAAGCCATGATCCATCCTATTATCTTCTTGGAATGATCTTTGTAAGAAGAAGTAAATGGGAATCTTCTGTTCAATACTTCCAAAAAGCAGTGGAGCTTGCGAATTATAATCCTTTTTACAGATTGAATATGGCTCTGGCTTATTTTGAAACAGGTCAATATCTAAAAGCAAAAGCGGAAGCGGAGAAGGGGATAGAACTTAAACCTAATTACAGAAACTTAAAACTGATCTTACTAAAAGTGAATTTTCTTTTGGGAAATAAAGCGGATGCTTTGGCTCAGTGTAAGGAATTTGCAAAAGAAGGTTTTGTTCACAGAGAATTTGCATATATCTATGCAAGACTTGCAATGGATATAGATAAAAATTTCCGTAAAGCGATCAAACTTTATAATCAGTTTCCTGACCTTCCTTTTAACGAAAAAAGATTTTTAGCCCATGCTTACTTTCACACTTCGAATTACAGGGCTGCTGCAAATATTTATTCAATCGTTTCAGGTTCTAAGATACTTATAGAAGAAGATAGAGTAAATTATCTTAGATCTTTAGTGTATATTAAGGATTACAGAAGATTAGAAACTTTTGTAGCTTCTTGGATGTTAGAAGAGCCCGAAAAAAAATTAAAGATCCAAGAAGCTTTGGATACAGCGGAACTTTTGAGAGAGAACGATCCGAAAGTGTATCATATGCTTCCTTCGAGATCGCCTTATAACTGATTATTCGACAACTTCTTCCTTTTTAGTGGGAAAGCGAAGAATATAAAAGATTACGCATATTCCAATCACTGCCATTCCAATTCTTACATAAATGATCGGTGCAAAAATTGCGCTGATAGTCATTGTGATCACTATCGTAGAAACAGAAATGATCTTTGCTTTAAGAGGTATCGCCTTATGGATCCTCCAATCTCTGATAAAACTTCCGAAATATTTATTATTCATCAGCCAGTTATAGAACTTCTGAGAAGCCCTTGCATAACAAGCAGCAGTTAAAAGTAAGAATGGAGTAGTAGGAAGAACCGGGGTGAAGATCCCGATAATTCCCAAAATCAAGGATATGGTCCCTATTATGATCAATAAATAACGAACGAATCCATATCTATGAAGTTTTACTTCGTGGCTATAATCCTTTTTTTCTGCCAATGGAATACCTCTACTTCTCAACCCAAAGTTGTTTCGTTTTCAATTTGCGCTGAAAATAAAAAAGGGAGGCCAAAGCCTCCCTTTTGCAAGAATCATTTCCTGAATTTTTCGGAAAATCTGGATTAGGTATCCTTGAGTGCTGTCACGATTTCTTGGGTGGCTTTTTTACCATCTTGGAAATACATGAGGCAGTTTTCTTGGATGAAGAGTGGGTTAGGAACTCCTGCAAATCCTGGGCTCAAGGAACGTTTGATCACGATAATGGTTTTTGCTTTATCCACATCTAAGATCGGCATTCCAGCGATTGGAGAACCTGGATCTGTTTTTGCCAGAGGGTTTACCACGTCGTTCGCACCATTGATGATTACTACGTCTACAGTGTTGAAAGTAGGATTGATCTCATCCATTTCTTTCATTTTGTCGTAAGGAATATCAGCTTCTGCTAATAGAACGTTCATGTGACCAGGCATCCTTCCAGCAACTGGGTGGATAGCAAACTCAACTTCGATGTTCTTATCAGTAAGTTGGTTGTAAAGCTCGCGAACCGCGTGTTGCGCTTGAGCAACTGCCATTCCATAACCAGGAACGATAACTACTCTCTGAGCCATATCCAGTAACATTGCCACTTCTTCAGCAGAAGTTGCTTTTGTTTTTCCAGTATAGATGTCGCCAGAATCTGCGGAAGAAGGAGCAGCACCGAGCCCACCAAAAAGAACGTTTGGAAGAGAACGGTTCATCGCCTTACACATGATCTGAGTGAGAAGGATACCGGAAGCTCCTACAAGAGATCCGGAGATGATAAGAACATTGTTTCCTAAAACGAATCCAGTTGCAGAAGCTGCAAGTCCTGAATAAGAGTTAAGAAGAGCGATTACCACTGGCATGTCCGCTCCACCGATCGGAATTACTAACAGAACTCCAAGGATAGAAGCAACAAGTACGATGTACCAGTACCAATCAATCTTAGTAGGCTCGGTTACGTTTAAATAACCTAAGTAAAGAGAACCAATTAAGAATAAAACTTTTACGATCTGGTCTCCGAAGTAACGAACCGCTTTTTCTGAGATCAAACCTTGTAGTTTTCCGAAAGCGATCAAACTTCCTGTAAGAGTTACAGCTCCGATAATACCAGTTGCTGCAGTAGAGATTGTGAACTGATAATCTGCAAGTTGTGCAGTATCATGACCCGGTTGTAGGATCTCCATCAAAGAGTTTCCACCAACTAAGAAGGAAGCAAGTCCTCCAAGTCCGTTCAGAAGTGCCACGAGCTGAGGCATTCCAGTCATTTCTACTTTAAGAGCGATAAACGTTCCGATTGCAGTTCCTACTAAGAGCGCTGCACCGATAATGATGATATCACTTTGATTGATCGTTCCGTATTCGAAGAATACTCCTACAACCGCGAGGAACATACCGAAAGCTCCGGTAAAGTTCCCTTTTACTGCAGTTTTAGGATGAGAAAGTAACTTTAATCCAACGATAAAAAGGATACTTGAAACTAGATAAATGAGGTTGATATACGCTTTTTCCATTTATGTATTAATCCTTTTTCTTGAACATTCCCAACATGCGGTGAGTTACTACGAACCCTCCGATCACGTTGACGGTTGCTGCAACGATTGCGATAAATCCTAATACTTGAATAATCCAATGATTTGTAGTATGAAGAGTTAAGATCGCTCCGATGACTGTGATACCCGAAATGGCGTTAGAGCCTGACATAAGAGGGGTATGTAATAAAGGTGGAATACGGTTGATGACCTCGATTCCTACAAACACTGCGATTAGAAATATCGTCAGGTAGCTTACGAACTGTTCCATATTAGCTTCCTATGGACGGCGGCAGGGAAAAATCCTCAAAACCGATGCCTTAAAATCTGTTCGTTCACTTTTCCGGGACGCCTGCTTCCTGAAAACCCTTTTTTCGAAGCAAGCAGGAGTCGCATTTTCCGCAGGGTTTGCCTCCCACGGGATCATAACAAGAATGAGTCATAGAAAACGGAACGCCTAATTTAGAGCCTAGTAACACGATCTCTTTTTTATCTAAGAACTGCAAAGGTGTGCATATTTCTAGAGGATGACCTTCTGATCCTGTTTTGGTCCCTATACGGATCGCGTCAGAATACGCTTTTATAAATTCAGGTCTGCAATCTGGATAACCGGAATAATCCAAAGCATTCACACCAATATAGAGTCTTTGGGCTCCGATACCTTCTGCCAAAGAAACTCCGAAAGATAAAAACAAAATATTCCTTCCGGGAACATAAGTGTTTGGGATCTCAGAATGACCTAAAGAATTTTTAGGCACCTTGATCTTCTTTTCAGTAAGAGAAGAACCTTGGAAAAATTCAGGACTCAATTTTTGGATTAAATGAGGTACTTCTAAAAGTTTTGTGATCTTTTTGGCAGATTTGAGTTCTTGTTTATGTTTTTGATTATAATCGAAGGAAAGAGCGATAGGGGAATAACCATCTTGGATGGCTTGGTACAAACAAGTCGTAGAATCTAATCCACCTGAGAAAAGAACGATAGCTTTTGGATTTTTAGAATGAGATTTCGTTCGAACGCTGTTCGACTTAGAAGAAGATCTCATCTTTTATTTCTCAGAAGGTCCGTTATAAACACATGCACTCGTGCAGGTTTCGTTTAAAGTGATCTTGTATAAAAGAGAAAGTTGAGGTTTCAGTTTTTTCCACAACCAGATGCTGATATTCTCGCTGGTTGGATTTTCTAAACCTTCGATTTCGTTTAGAAGATAATGATCTAAATAGTTTTCGAGTAAAGGTTTAACAACCTTGCTGACTTCTGCGAAGTCCATCAACCAACCAGTTTTTTCGTCTACCGTACCTTTTAGATGTAATTTGAATCGAAAGCTGTGGCCATGCATCCTTCTACACTTATGACCTTCCGGAACATTCGGTAAGAAGTGAGCGGCATCGAAACGAAATTCTTTAGTAAGTTCTATTTCTTCCATTTAGATGTTGGACGAATGATTGATTCTGAAAAATGAAAGTCCGGTTTCGGAGTACCGATCCGGGAAATACGCGGACCGACTTTGTAAAGTCGGTCAAGAAAGATCAGTAGCGGATTACTTTTTAACCAGTTCTTTCAGGATTTCCTGTTTTTTCTGGTCCTTCTGAAATTCGTTTAATACCAGCCACTCACGTTTGATTTGTTTCTCGTTAATACCTTTTGCTTCCGCGTATTTTTTGAGAAGTTTAGCTGTTTTTTGGTTCATACCAACCAAAATCCGGGCCGTTTCCCCACTGTCAAGTATAGACTGCTGACAAGTAGACGCCATAGGAAGTGGGCCTTGTTATTGGAGGAAATGGGACTGTATGATTATGTCTCGTTATATATGACATTGTTTATAAGTATTATTGGAGTTCCAATAAGTGAGGGGGCGGCTCCTCACTTCGTTCGGACCGGGCTACTTCGGGTTCGCTATTGCTCATCCGGGCCTCGCCCGGACTAAAGCCCTGCGTATCCCTTCCGCAGCGACCCTAGGGAGCGAGGAAACGACCGCTTAGATCTTATTCCTCACGTTATCTGATTTTTTGATTTTGTCGGATCTTTACATTTTCACGCGAAGGCGCTAAGAAGAGAAGGCATTCGTTTTAGATTTTATGATTCTCTAAAAAACTCTTTTTACCTTAGCGGCTTTGCGAGCCAAAAAGAATACAGAATTGTAGTTTTAGCATTCTTGGTAAGGACATTCTGCTCCTGCGGGTTCTACTTCCACAGTTGCATGAGGGATATGGAATTCTTTAGTGATATTACGGATCTTCTCTTTTAACTTCTGAGCTTGAACAATAGAAGTTTCCTGAACACCTACATGAAGAGTTAGAACATGATAATCTCCGTCCATGGACCAAAGATGAAGATCATGAACTGAACGAACCCCTTTCAATTTTAAGATCCGATTTTCTAATTCTTTTGTATCGATCCCTTCTGGAGAAGATTGAAGATGTAAAAGAAGTATCTTTCTTAAATTGCGGAAGGATTGGATCCCAACCCAAAGAGAAATTGCGATAGATAAAACTGGATCTACCCAAGACCAACCGAATACGATCAAAGCAATACTACCGAAGAATACTGCGACCCATCCTAACACATCTTCCAGAAGATGAAGGAATGCAGTCTTTGCATTCAGACCTGAACTATTCTTTAATTTGAATAATGCAGCTCCGTTTACGATCACACCTAAAATAGAAAGTCCTAACATCCCCCAACCATTAGGAGAACCTGGTTCGTTTAATTTGCTAACCGCAAAGAATAAGATCGCAAATGATCCTAAAAATAGAACAAAAGAATTTACTAATGCAGCAGAAAGACTTAATCTTCTGTAGCCGAATGTGAAGGTTTGTGTTCTTGGTTTTGCAGCAATCTTTTGGAAGATCCAAGCAAGAGCTAAGAAACCACTATCTCCCAGATCATGTAGAGAATCAGAAAGAATTGCTAAACTGTCGAAAAGATATCCGCCTACAAATTCTATCCCTGCAAACCCAAAGTTTAATAGGAATGCAAATAAGAATGCACGGGAATTTTCAGGCATAGAACTAGAATGAGGATCACCCGAGTGTGAATGAGAGTGTCCATGATGATCATCGTGAGAATGATGATGGTGCCCGTGCATGGATCTAAAATAAAGAACATGTGAAAATTCTTCCAGTCACTTTTTTAGAAATTGGTTGCAGGATAACGGGTTCTCTTTATCGATAAGAGCTGGTATGAGTGAAAATTCAAAAGAACAAGAGCTTGCGATCATCGCAAGAGAAGTGGCTCCTTGCGTTCGATGTAAATTGAATACGACTCGGACCCAAACCGTTTTCGGAGAAGGAAATCCGAACGCTGAAGTCATGTTCATAGGAGAAGGTCCAGGCAAACAAGAGGACCTGACAGGCAGACCATTCGTAGGAAAAGCAGGAGAATTATTAACTAGAATTATAGAAAGAGGGATGGGAGTTTCAAGGGACAGTGTTTATATTGCGAACGTCACTAAGTGCAGGCCTACAGTAGATCTAAAATTCGAAAAAGACAGACCGCCCGAAGATGATGAAGTAATCGCATGTTCTCCTTTTTTACTCAGACAAATTTCTATCATACAACCTAAAGTGATCATTACCTTAGGAAACCCTTCCACTAGATTCATTTTAAGAACAAAAGAAGGGATTACTAAACTCAGAGGGCATTGGGGAGATTTTCATGGAATCCCTGTTATGCCTACTTATCATCCAAGCTACGTCATCCGCAACGGTGGGGAGAATAGCCCCTTAAAAAGAGATGTTTGGGAAGATATAAAGAAGGTCTTGGACAAACTAGATTGGAAACGTCCGGGATAAACTATCAGATTTACTTTTTAAGCGATGTCGGAACTCCAACATCGCATTTTCAAAACTAGGTTTTGTATTATTCTCCCTTCTTCTTAGCTAACCAATCTGCGATCTTCTGATAGATATCAGAAGGAGCGGATTCATGTGCGAATAAAGAAAGGTGATCGTAGTCTATCTTTCCACCATTATCACGTCCTGCTTCGAAGAATTGAGTGAATCCTCTTTTTCTGCGATAAACTGGATGAATAGATTCTGAAGTTGCAACATTGTCTAACTTGCCTGCGACGAATAGAGTAGGAAAGTCCATTAACTCGAAGTCTGCCCAAACTTTTGGATTTTCCTCTAAGGAAGGAAGATAATTCCATAATGTTTGGTAAAGATATAAGGTTGTAGGATTATCTTCATCTAAAGAGATAAATCTAGAACAGAAACTATCTTTGTTCTTACAAGAATTGGATAGATCAGTTCCGAATCGTTTCTCTTTTTTCATATCATCTATGAAACTATCGTTATACTTATAATCCATTCCAGTTCCTAAAAAGAAAACCTTAGAGATTGCTGGATCTTTTTTGGATCGGATATAATGAAGGATTGCCTGGCCTCCAACTGAGACCCCGCCTAAAATATAATCTTTACGATTGCTTAAACCCTGGACCTGAGAGACTGCTTGAGGGATCAGCTTTTCTCCCACTTCTTTCAGATCTAATCCTGGATATACTTCGAAATGTAAAAGGAAAACTGAAAACCCGTTTCCACTTAACACTCCGATTAGTCCGTTATAATCTCCGAGATACAAAGACTTTTTATTCACAAGGATCGGATCCAAAAGTAGAACCGGTGGATAATCAGAACTATGTTTTAAAAAGTTTGTGAGATAAACGTTAGATGCTATATTTGCAGTTTGATTCTTAAAAGTTTCTTCTGTGATCACTGCATATCGAGTGCAGGAGAAAAGTAGAAAAATGGAAAATAAGAAGAATATGATTTTATTTTTGAATTTCATTTTATGATCCGGAATTAATTTCTTTTGTTTAACCAATGGATGATCGTAGGAAACACTTCGTCATCCGCCTTCTTTCCTACTACTAGGTCAGTGTGACCGTAGTCTTCTGAAAAACCTTTTCCTTTAGATAATACGAATAAAGTTTTATCTGCAGAACCCAATTGGTCATAAACATATCTGAGAGAATATGTGAATCCCAATTTGTCCCTTCTACCCGCAACGAGTAATACAGGGATCTTAATATTTCCGAAAGCTTGTGAATAGATAAGTTTTCCATCTTCGGAGCGAAATTGTCCTGTCTCTACGATCTTATCCATCTGCCTTGCTTCTCTTTTAGAAACTGTTGCGATGGAATCAGTGAAGATCCCGGATACAATTTTAGGTTCTATATTTGGTGCGTGCCAGAATACTTCTTCGAAACTTCTTTTAGGAAAGATAGGGAACCCAGTTCCTCCTCTGACTCCAGACCAAGTTTCTGTAGGAACAGCAGGCCATAAATTTAGCGCCCAAGTAAAACTGGACCATAATTTTAAAGCATCAGATGGAGGATCCATGATCGCAGGTGAGCCGATCGCTACGAAGTTAGCTACTCTGTTCTCACCTAAACTTCCGAGTCTTGCGTATTGGAGCATTCCTCCCATACTATGACCGATCCAGTTTACTTTTTCTTTGCCTGTGCTCTTAAGAACATATTGGATCGCAGCATCTGCATCTTGTTTGATATAATCGTCGATCGAATAATCAAAAGTTTTATCTCCCCAGAATAAAGAAGGAGATCCAGCTTCTTGTTTTCCTCTTAACTCTAAAAGCCAAACATCGTAACCTTCTTTTTGAAGATGTGCTACTATGGATGACTTTTCATTGATCTTAAGATAGATACGATTCGCTATAAATCCGTGACAGAGTATCACAGGATATTTTTTATTAGCGGTTCCTTGCAGAGGAGGAAAATGTTCTAGAGTGATGTCCCAGCCATCTGAGGTCTTTGGATGAAGGATCTCTCCTTTTAACGCGATATTCGCGGAACAAGAAACGATTAGCGGTAAGCATACGAAGAATGCGAAAAGAAAACGAAGCATACCCGCGATCCTCCTTCTTGCCGAAATGGAATCAAGGAAAATTCAAAACTTAATTTTAAGTAAAGAACGATGTTCGTATTAGTTGATACGGAGAAAATTTAGAAAGGAGTCCACTGACTTCTTCACAGTTGGAAAAAATCGGATCTTATGAAGTAACGGATTCCACCAACCAGTCGTAATACAAAAATACGTATCGTATGGAGCCGTATGATGTATTTTATGATGCTCTGGAGAAAGTATCCAACGCTTTTTTTGCATATATTTAATAAGTTTATTCGGCTCGTCTTGGTGGGCCCATTTATGGATCTGATTAGTGAAGAAGATCCCGACTAGCACAAGTATCCAAAATGTTCTGGCCCAAGGAAAATTCCCGTTCTCTAAAGGAGCATAAAAACAATACAGAAGAATGGGAAGTGATACTAGACAATTGTTCCCGTTAGTCTCCACAAAATCATGTCGAGTGATCCCTTTTGGGTCCACATGATGATCTCTAAAAGGAAAAATAAAAGCGGGTCCAATATAAGGAGTGAATTCGTTCCCGAAACTATCTCCTAAAAAATGAACAAAACCGGAAAGAAAGTCTGCAGTAATATAAGCTATGAATAAGAGAACTACAAGTCCAGATAAGAATATCCAGGGAGAATCCTGAAGAACCGATAAAAATAATATTCCGAACTCATACAGACATAGTCCTGAAAAAACTAAGAATAAGAAGATACTTAGAACTTCCACGAGTCTATGGATCTTAAAAGGAGAAGGGAATAAAATTCTCAGGAAGTTCATAGTTATTATTTATATGCTATGTTTCGGTTTGCAAAATTTTTTTTGCCTGATCTGTTAACTCAGTAGAAAAAAGGACCGTTTTAAAACCGATACATAAGAGACAAATCGATTAAGAATTTAGATATTTTGGATTAATGGAAAGTTCTCGATTCTTTGAATTTTATTCGGATTTTTAAATCCCGCTTTCCAATCTCGCCTAAGAAATCCATATTTGAAAGTCCGCAGCATTAAGTATGATTTTACGACGTCTTAAAAGATTTATTTATCCACCATTATCCGCTGATCCTGAAAAAGACGTTTCGATCAAACTTCTTTATGGTCTGATGTATATCACCTTCACAGTTGCGGTTTTATATAGGATTATTCATCCGCTCGTCTCTGAAAAACCTAAGAATACCTATTATTCTTTCTATATTATTCCTTCTGCAGTGATACTTTGCCACCTTCTTGCTAAATCGGGAAGGGTTAAGCTTGGTGCAAATATCATGATCTTTTTACAATGGCTGGCACTTTGTATCGTGTCTTTGAGAGAAGGTGGAGTTTATGCTACATCATTCACTCAGTTTATGATCATTGTTGTACTTGCCTCTTTGGTTTTGGGACAAGCTGGCTCCTTATTCTATGCGCTTCTTTCCTTCTTTACTGGACTCTTAAGTATTTATTTAAAATCCAAGGGTATGATACCTGCTCCAAATTATCCCACAGGAGAATGGTCCGTATTTATAGGAAATTCAGTGGGCTTATTTATGTCTTGGATCCTGATGAAATTCGGTCTATCGGGATTATCTAAAATACGAGAAGAATTGTCCAGAGCACAGATCCATGCCAAGTTAGGCGGGATCACTCTTAATTTAGAGACTAAGGAAGTAACCTTAACCAAAGAATATCGTATTATGCTTGGAGACAAAGCTGCAAAAGAGTCCAGGACAATGTTTATGGATCAGTTTTTGGAAAAATATGTAGAAGGAGATGATAAGGAAAGGATTGTGGCCGCACTTACAGAAGGAGCAAAACATTTTAATGATCCTTCTTATTCCACTGAATTTATTTTTAGAGCCAAAGGAGATGATGGAAAAACCAGATATATTTTGGCTAAAGGGAAATATAAGGATTCCATAATAGGTTATGGAACTGGCCAAGATATTACTGAAAAACATATCGCGGGCGAAGAGATCAAGGCCAGCCAGGAATTATTCTCTAAAGTATTCAAATTAAGCCCTTATGCTACTTCTATCTCCAACTTCGAAGATGGAAGATATGTTGATATCAACGACGGATTTACCGAATTACTTGGTTTCACAAGAGAGGAAGCGATCGGCCGAACTAGCGTAGAGTTGGGTATTTGGTTGCATGAAACTGAAAGAGAAAATTTTAAGGAAAAGATCAAAAAAGACGGATTCTTATATAATGAAGAAGTAACCTTCAGAAGAAAGGATGGACGTTTGCTCCAGGTGGAATTTTCCACCAGATTTGCGATGATCGACGGAGAAACACGTATGATCAATATGGTAAAAGATATTTCTTCCAAAAAAGAAGCAGCAGAATTAAGGATCTTAAATAATGAAATCTCTACTCAGAATGAATTGATCGAAAAACAAAAAGCAGAATTAGAATCTACACTTGAGTATCTTCAAAAAACCCAAAACCAATTGATAGTCTCCGAAAAGATGGCTTCACTCGGACAGCTTGTTGCAGGGATAGCACATGAGATCAATAATCCGATCGGAGTGATCCGTGCCGCGAACGAATCTGTTAAAAACCATTTTGATCGTGTCTTAGATAGAATGCAAGAGGCTGCTTCCGTCTTGGAAAATCTAGGCAATGAAGCAAAGCTAGAATTCCAAACCTTATTAAAGAAGGGAAGGGCTTACCAAGAAATTATTCCTCCTAAAGAAGTAAGAGCTAAAACTAAAATTTTAGAATCTAGATTGAAGGAACTTGGAATTTCAGAAGCAAGAAATCTAGCAGAAGGTTTGGTAGAAGCAGGATTAGAAGCTGCGTTAGAAGATTTCCCAAAACTATTTATCGGAGAAAAAATCCAACAAGTCATTCAGTATGCTTTGGATGAGATCCAAGCAAGTAGAAGTTCCAAATTGGTGGATATGTCTGTAGACAGGACTTCTAAGATTGTATATGCACTTAAAAACTTTTCTCATTTTAGTAATGGTGGGCCTAAAGCTCCAGTCGATATCAGAGAAAGTATAGATACAGTTCTTACAATCTACCAAAACCAATTAAAGTCTGGAATAGAGATCATTAAAGAATATGAAGCAGGAACTCTCATCGTTCCAGGATACGCTGATGATCTATTACATGTATGGACTAACTTAATTTATAATTCAGCCCAAGCGATGGGGTTCAAAGGAATTCTAAAAATAAACGTAGGCAATAGAGAAAAAGATAAGATCTGCATTAAGATTTCAGATAACGGTCCTGGGATTCCTGAATCCATCCAAGAGAGAATATTCGAACCATTTTTCACAACCAAAGCTCCAGGAGAAGGTTCCGGACTCGGTTTGGATATAGTAAAACGTATCGTGGAAAACCACGGCGGAACAATCGGATTCGAAACTTCTCCTGAAGGTACTGCGTTCTTAGTTATATTGCCTCAGTGAGTTTTCTTTTTTAGAAATTTTTCAATCTTAGGACGGATCACATAATGACAGTAAGGCTGTCCTGGATTTAATCTGAAATAATTTTGGTGATAATTTTCCGCTGGGAAAAATTTCTCTAGTGCAACAATCTCAGTCACGATAGGAGAAGCAAACTTAGGCCCAGCCTCTGATCTGGAAGTTTCTGCAATATCTTTTTGGTTTTGGTTTTCATATAAGATGATACTTCTATATTGAGGCCCTTCGTCGTTTCCTTGTTTGTTTCTTGTAGTAGGGTCGTGAGCTTCCCAGAAAATTTCTAAAATATTTTTGTAGGAGATCTTACTTGGATTGAATCCAACTCGGATCACTTCTGCATGACCTGTGAGTCCTGTACAAATTGATTTATAATTTGGTGCAGGATCATGTCCTCCCGCGTAACCGGAGACAATGGATTCTACTCCATCTACCAATTGGTAGATCGCTTCGACGCACCAAAAACATCCTCCACCTAAAACTGCGTATTCCAGATCTTTTTGTTCCGACATTCCATCCTCCTTTCTTATAGTCCGTCCCAAAATATAGGTTATAGGCGAATAATAAGCCACGGGCTTCAAGAGCCTGGACCTTTTGGGACAGGCTCTTATTAGATTGGATTCCGGTCAGAAAGTCGGATGAAGGAAACATTTTTCCGAATTTCTTCCGAAAAAACGTAAGCAGAAAGCAAGGACTGAGACCGGGACGAGCATGAAGTTCAAACTAATATTAAACCCCAAACCGATCAAAAATAAATCTTGGAAGGCAAAATCTCCCAGAGAATCTATGCCAACCTGCACTTTGATCCTACCAGATAGGTTGTATAAAAATTATCTGAAAAATTGGAAAGGATCCAGACCGGGAGCAACATGTCTCAAAGACTTATTGGAATTGTACGGACCGGATCTTCAGTTTCAAGAGAAACTAAATCCAGATTCTACTATGATGATGTACCAAAAAAAGGAAGAAGGTAGAGGCAAGCAGAAGGACTGGAGTCGACTTAATTTCAGACCCGACCTGCAAGATTGGAATCTATTAGGAAACTATGCAAGAAAACACGGAGTTTCTAAGTGTTATTTGTTTACGTTTTTATTAAATAGATACTTTTCGAATTCTCCTTTGGAGATTTTCAAAAAGAAGAAGGTTGCCTGATCAAAATTTAATCTCTGCTACGGATCGGATGAATAGGTTGTCCTGAACTTAATTTTGCAATTTCATCTTCTACAGAAACCAATCTATGGATTGTAGTATTTAGAAGGAGCGAAAAGAATTTAGGATTCGTTTGTCCGATCCTATAGAACATTTCCTGATCCAAGATACCTATTTTTGCTTTTTCAGTGATCACTCTTGCGGTTGCAGCTCTTGGTACATTATTAATTAATGCGATCTCTCCGAAAAAGGATCCAGGTTCTAAATTGCGGATCACTCTTTCTTCTCCGTCATAAGACTTCCTGATTTCCAGAGCACCTGTGAAAACAAAATACATCATTCCGTTAGAAGGATCTTTTTCTTTAAAGACATCTTCTCCTGCAAGATAGGTTTTAACGGATACGTTATTAATGAATTCTAAAATATTAATTCCCATCTTATACTTCCTTATTTACTACCGCTTCTGCAGAAGTTTCTTCTTGTGTAGTTTCAGAGTTTGTTGTTTCGGAAGTTTCTGAAACAACTGTTTCATTTTCTGAGCCAGGTTCTACAGCTGGTTTGGATTCTTCTTCTTTTTTGTGGATCTCTGTATAAAGAGCTTCGAGTTTCATCTCCGCTCGATTCAGTTTTTCGAAAGTGTTTTTAAGAAGTAAAAGAAGGAATTGAGGACTTGTTTTTTCTAACTTTTCGAAAACGCCCTTATTTAGGACTCCAAGTTTTGCAGAAGGAGAAAGAACTTGGACCGACATTGCTCTTGCTCTTCCTGAAATCAAAGCGATCTCTCCGAAAAATTCTCCAGGAAAAACTTCTTTGATGGATTTGTCCCCTGCGTCCGGGCGATTTTTGCTGACCTTTAAATGCCCTTGGAAAAGAAAATACATGTTTCCATCGGATTCTTCTCCTTCTTTGAATATGAAGGAATCTTTGGGATAAACCCGGGTAAAAACACTATGAACGAAATCTAAAATGGTCGGCATTTTATGTAAGACGGCAAAAATCCTACATATCCAAACCAGATCCGAATTTTTTCACAGATCAATTTTGATGAGTCGTTCTAAAATAACGTTCGACCAGATTTCAGTCGAATCCGTCCAAGCTTGCCAGCGCTAGAAAAGAGAGCATAAAACTTATATAAACTATAATTTGAAATGCTGCAGTAGAGATCAAATAAATGGATCTGAATTTTAAACCAATTGTTCTAGTCAGATAATTTTCCCAGCTTGCAACAAGGATTATAGGAATAGCCATTAGAAGTTCTGGAGTGCTGATATCTGTCTTAAACAAACTTCCAAGTTTGGAGCCGATCAGAAATAAAACAAGGCTTACAAAACTGAAAAGTAAAGCTTCAACACTTCTTAAACCTTCTTGCTCTTCTGAAAACTTTTCCAGGAATAAATTCCGAAAAGAAGCAATTCCTGCATTATATAAAATTAATACAGTAATTACTAACCAGATTAGTCCTATAATCTCAGTATTTGTTGCAGATGCCTGGCTTCTCAAAGTGGGAGAAGAATAAGTCACCACAAAAATGAATATAGATATTGCGGAAACTATGGATAGAATGAATAGGATTAGAACAGGATTTAAAAATTTAGACTTCAATTGCGCCTTCCGGTTTCGGAAAGGATCAAACTCTCTATAATTTCAGCAAGGAAAAGATAATATTATAAAGAAAGGCCGCCTATTTTAAGTAAGGCGGCAAATACAAATAACGCTTCGAATTAATAAACCTTATTCAAAAAAAAATATACACGGAGTATAAATTCTTTAAACTTAGGTTCGATCTTTAATTCCCTTTTCTTAAAATTAAAAAGGAGAGTCCCTGCCTATCTAATAGAACCGAATGGAATGATTTATATGTACTATAATCCAAAATCGCTAGGTTCTTGGTTTGGTCCGCAGCAGCGTTTAATGAGAAAGGGATCCAAGGTTTGAACAGATTTGTTTGGTTTAGTCCAAACTCTGACTGGTTTACTCCCGAAAGAACAGGGATCGGTTTTTCTATAAAAGTAGAAAGACCGCTAGAGAATGGAAAAAGTGGAGCAGAATCCAAACCAGGAGAATAGATAATCGGTTCTATTGGAGAGATAAGTCCGTTATCTGCAAGAACTGCAATATCAAGTTCAGATAAATGTCTAAGAACATCTCCTACCTTTCCACCCAACAAATCATCAGAGAATAAAGAACGAGCAGCACCTAATAGAAGTAAGTCGATCTCCTTACTTTTTGCGATCTCTACTATTCCTGGAACAATCCAATCGGAAGGAAATCCTACAGTTTCAAAACTGAATTCGGAACCTGCAGCTTCTTCTCGAACTGCTTGGAAAATTTCATCTTCTTCTAATATGGGAAATCCTTCTGATTTAGATTCCACCGAAACGACATGTAATGCTACTATAGAAAGATTCTCTTTGGATTTGGAGAATAGGGCCCTTGTTAGCCCGAAAAGTTTTGCTCCCATCTTGGGATTGGCAAAAGAAATTAGAACTTTCATTTTCGCCTCCTAGGTTATAATTTCCCCGGAACTATTTCACTGGATGAAAAAATCCCAGGGTCAGAATGAGCCGGGAAGATTGGAAGGTTACTCCTGTCTTCTCTCCATGCTTACGAAGTTAGCTGACGGGCTAGGAAAGAGAGATTTCCCCCGTTAGAAACGGTTAGCCCCAAAATTTGGTTCCTCCGCTCCGACTTCTGTCGGATTAAGCAGACTCTGATTGAAGTGTAGCTGGAAAAACGAATTTGTCAAGTAGTAGATTGAAGTGATTATATAACTACTACAAGACAAGTAGCGTAAATAAACTCGGGTTTAATCTAACTTTCGTTAATTACTCAAGATAAGAACAGCAATAGTCGCTGAGCTTTTTAACGTTCAGTTTGAATTTGGAATTTGCAGGAACTTCAAAAGATTGGCCGCCTTTGATTTCCTTCCATTCAGGATTTCCAGGTAATTGTACCAAAAGATCTCCATCTAAAATTTCCATAATTTCTTTATCGTCTGTTCCGAACTCGTATTCTCCAGGCATTAAAATACCTAGTGTCTTTTTTTCTCCGTTAGAGAATAATACAGTTCTACTGGTGACTTTGCCGTCAAAGTATACGTTTGCTTTTTTGATTACTGTTACGTTCTCGAATTGTTGCATTATAGAATCAAGCTCCGATGCTAAAATTTAGAACGGAGCATAGAACGATACAAAATAATTTCTTATTTGGAGGTCAACCAACGCATTCCTTCTTCTCTTGAAGGAGTATTGATCAGATCTATATTCCCAGCTTTCATGGACTTAGTATCTATAGAAAGTTCGGATAATACTGATTGAGGTATCACGATTGCAATCTTTCTCAAAGGAGAAGCAATTGCTTTTGGGAACCAGGTTTCGTTTACCCAGGTTTGTGCTTCTGAAGAAACAATTCCCATATTAGATGTGTCTGCCATCCATTTGGTAACTTGCTTTTCCCTTACAAGCTCCAGGCCCTTCTCCAACATTTCTCTGTAACCTTCGTAACTGAAATTTTCGGTCCATACGATCTCAACCAGATCATGTTTTTTAACATAATATAGTTTTCCGATCGCAGCCGTGAATTTTAGCTCGTGGGTTTTGGAATCAAAGGTCTTTTCAGCTACTTTTGCTTTTGCAGCAATTCGGAACATTTCTACTGTGCTTCCGAGCTTGTTTGCAGTATTAGAGATTTCTAAAATTCTTTCCGCCAAAGAGTCACTGTTTTCTGAGTTACTTACAGCTAAATTACTAATAGAAGAAACTGAATCCACAACTTCCCTTGTTGCAGTATTATGCTCTGTAACTGCATTTCTGATCTCATCTGAACGTTTAAGAACAAAATCAGCTTCTTTTAAAACTGAGTTCCTGAGTTCTTGCTGAGAATTGACCGCGGCTTTCACTTCTGTAATCTGCGCGGACATTCTATCAATTGTTTCTATAATTTCTTGGATCTCTTTTGTAGTGATCTGGATCCTTTCCAAACCTTGGGACATATCGTCTTGGTTTTTTTTCACCAATTCATTGATACTTCTTACACTTAAAGCGGTTCTTTCTGCAAGTTTAGAAACCTCGTCGGCAACTACAGCAAAACCTCTTCCTGCTTCACCAGCTCTTGCTGCTTCAATTGATGCGTTAAGCGCTAACATATTGATTTTTTCGCTGATATCTGCAATATTCCCGATAGTTTTAGTAATCTCTTTCGAACTTTTAGAAAGATTGTCTATGGCCTGTCCCATATAATTTAAAGATTGGGAACCCTTCTCCGCACGCTTTGAAATATCTTCAAAAGAAACTAAGGTCTCGTCTACTTGGCCTTTTGTTTTTTCAATTGCAGAAGAAAGTTTTTCTACTTCTGAAACCAAACTCCCCATACTGTTTGCATTTTCTCCCGCGATAGAAGAGATTGAAGTTGCTACTCCAGAAATTTCTTCGATAGAGGCGGAGACTTCTTCCGTTGCGGCTGATTGAGATTGTATATTAGAGCCGAAGTCCAAAACAACAGTTCTCATTTCTCCAGATTCTGTAGAAAGATTTTCTGCGGTGCTTCTGATCAATCCGATCAACTCAGATTGGCCTTGTAACATTCTATGAAAACTTTCGTAAAAATCAAAAAGTAGATCTTTTGAATTTGTTTCTATTCTGGCAGTTAGGTCACCTTTACTGACCTTCTTGAATGAATCTTGTATAGTTTGGAATGTACTAGCAAGCCAGGTGCCTGAAAAAATTCCCATGCAGAGAGAAAAGAAAACTCCTATTCCCGCTGAGATAGAAGCAGCGAGTCCGAATTTTTCCGCAGGAAGAATTCCTAAAAAATAGAATGTTCCGAGTATAGAACCTAAAACCAAAGAAGTGAAAATGGAGTAAGAGAAAAAATAATAAAGCCTAAGTTTGAATAACATTGAGATTCCTTTCTGTATAGGACGGAGAACTTATTTTGGAACCTATTCTAAGTCAGTCTTAAATTGAAAATAGATCCGAATCCTCGGGACCTTCTTCTTTTCTTTTAAAAGTATAAGGGGAGAAGTTTCACTGTTTGGAAACCTTATTTATATCCCTTATGGGATATTTTATGTTTATTTTTTCTGTCAGACAGGCGCCGGGATTGCTTAAAATCCAAAATTCTTGACTTTTTTAGAATCTTACGGAAACTTGAGAGATACTTTGGCACTCTAACTTGCAGAGTGCCAATAAGAATAGATATGGAACTATCCCAAAGACATAGGATGATCCTTAAGGCCACTGTGGATGAGTTTATACAAGAAAACCGTCCAGTCGGCTCTAAAACCTTATTCGATAAACATGATATAGGTTTATCCCCGGCATCTATACGTACAGTTCTTAAAGAATTGGAAGAGATGGGGTATCTTGCTTCTCGCCATACTTCCGGGGGAAGGATCCCAACAGAGATAGGCTACCGATTCTATGTGGATTCATTAGTGGTTCTTTATGAGTTAACCATTAAGGAAAAACAAAGGATCCAGGAAGAATATCTGAAAATGCAGTTCAAACTGGATCAGATCCTGAAGGCGACTGCAAGTGTTCTCGCAAGTCTTTCTAATTCTGCGGGTGTGGTTTTAGGACCAGCCAAAAGTTTGGACACCCTCAAACATGTGGAATTGATCCATGTTCATGGGGACGAGGTCCTGATGATCATGGTAATGAGATCCGGAGCGGTATTAAACCGGAGCGTTTTCTTAGATAGGAATTATAGCCAAGAGGAATTATACCAGATCTCAAAGTATCTGAACGATAACGCGAAAGGTTATGATATGTTCGAGATCCAAGAGAAGGTAATCCCTTCTCTTCTGTTGAGAAAAGACGGACCATTAGATTTTTATAAAGTATCTGAAGTGATCTCTTCTGCAATGACACCGGATAATTCAGAAGTTTCTTTATATATAGATGGTCTCAAAAATTTATACGGAAGATTTAAGGACGAAGAGGAACAACTCAACCAGGTTCTCTCCCTGCTGGATGATAAAAGATTCCTCACCGGAATGTTCGGGGACTATCCTGAACATGATGGAGTGTATACTGTTATAGGAAAGGACGGGGACGGAAGAATGGGTGGTGTGAGTATCATCACTTCCGGATATAGAATGGGAGAAAAACGGATAGGTGCTATGGGGATCATAGGTCCTCAGAGAATGGATTACCATAGAGCACTTCCACTTGTGGATTTTACTTCGAAATTAGTTTCGGAGATGATCACGCGTATTAGTAAGTAGTAATGAACCATGCAAGGAAATGATAGAGAGATGAGTCAAGAAGAAGCGGTCGCAACGCCTACCGGGGAAAATTTGGATGATTCCCAAAAACCGGAAAGTGTAGAGGAAACTTTACGTAAGGAATTGGATATTGCGAAAAAAGAGATCGAATCCTTAAAAGATTCTTGGACCAGAGAAAGAGCTGAGTTCCAGAATTATAAAAGAAGATCCGCACAAGAATTTTCTAATATTAAAAGGGAAGCAGTCAAATCTCTGGTAACAGAATTTTTGAATCCTATTGATAATTTGGATCGTGTAGCTTCGGGCGTAAACGTTACGGAAGAATTAAAACCTTTCGTGGACGGTGTATCAATGATCCAAAAGGAATTTTATTCCGTATTAGAAAGATCCAATGTATTCAGGCAATATCCACAGGGAGAATCGTTTGATCCAACTTTAATGGAAGCATTGTCTTCTGAAGAAGGGGATCAATACAAAGAGGAAACTGTGATCGAAGTTTATCAGGCAGGATTTTATATTAAGGAAAATGAAGATAAGTTCTCCTTAAGACCTGCAAGGGTAAGGATCGGAAAACCCAAAGCTTAAGCTTTGGACCTTAGGTGCGTTGGCACCTTGAATAGAACGAATTAAATCATGAATAACCGCCGGGAAGGATCCAAGGGCGGAAGGAGAAACCAAAATGTCAAAAGAGAAGATTATCGGAATCGACTTAGGAACCACAAACTCTTGCGTTTCCGTAATGGAAGGTGGAGACCCGGTAGTAATCCAAAACTCCGAAGGTGCTAGAACTACTCCGTCTATCGTTGCTTTTACCGCTAAGGGAGAAACTTTAGTAGGCCAGTTCGCAAAGAACCAAGCAATTACGAATGCGGTAAATACAATCCGTTCTGCAAAAAGATTTATAGGACGCAGATTCAACGAGACCGAACAAGAGTTGAAGCACGTTTCCTATAAAGTGATCAAAAGTGGAAACGACGGATTAAAATTTGAAACTGCTACTGGAGAGTTCACTGCTCAAGAGATCTCTGCTCGTGTTCTTCAAAAGATGAAACAAACTGCAGAAGATTATCTTGGTCAAAAAGTAACCAAGGCAGTAATTACTGTTCCTGCTTATTTCAATGACGAACAACGTCAGGCAACTAAAGACGCAGGTAGAATTGCAGGTTTAGAAGTAGAAAGGATTATTAATGAACCTACTGCTGCTGCACTTGCTTACGGTTTCGATAAGAAGAAGAGTAATGCAAAGATCGCTGTGTACGACTTGGGAGGAGGAACCTTCGACGTTTCTATCCTTGAGTTGGGAGATGGTGTATTCGAAGTAAAATCCACTAATGGTGACACTCACTTAGGCGGGGATGATTTCGATATGGTCATCATGGAATGGATGATCGAAGAATTCAAAAAACAATACGGGATCGATATCTCTCAAGATAAAAATACAGTTCAACGTTTGAAAGAAGCTGCGGAGAAGGCGAAGATCGAACTTTCCGGAACCATGTCTACTCAAGTGAACCTTCCATTCATCACTGCTGATGCAACTGGACCAAAACACTTGGATATGAATCTTACTAGAGCTAAGTTTGATCAGTTGACTGGCCGTTTAGTAGACAGAACTCGTATCCCGTGTGAGAACGCGCTACGTGATGCTGGCTTAAAAGCTTCCGATATCGACGAAGTAATATTAGTGGGAGGATCCACTCGTATCCCTGCGGTCCAAGAACTTGTAAAAGGAATTTTTGGAAAAGAACCAAATCGTTCCGTAAACCCTGACGAAGTAGTAGCAATCGGTGCTGCTATCCAAGGTGGAGTTTTAGCGGGAGAAGTTTCTGACGTTCTTTTATTGGATGTAACTCCACTTTCACTCGGTATCGAGACTTTGGGTGGTGTGATGACCAAGTTGATTGAAAGAAACACTACGATCCCAACTAAAAAATCTCAAGTGTTCTCTACTGCTGCAGATAATCAAAATGCAGTGTCTATCCATGTTCTCCAAGGAGAAAGAGATATGGCTGCAGGAAACCGTACACTCGGAAGATTCGATCTAATCGGAATTCCACCTGCACCTAGAGGAGTTCCTCAAATCGAAGTTACATTCGATATCGATGCGAACGGAATCGTGCATGTTTCTGCAAAAGATCTGGGAACTAGCAAAGAACAAAAGATACGTATTGAATCTTCTTCCGGACTAAGCGAAGACGAGATCTCTAAAATGGTAAAAGATGCGGAAGCTCATGCTGCTGCTGATAAGGCCGCGAGAGAACTTGTAGAAGCTAAGAACGAGCTAGATACAATCACTTATTCTTTGGAAAAAGCGGTTACTGATGCCGGTGACAAACTTTCTGACAGCGAAAAACAATTGGCGAATGATGAGATCAAACGTGCAAGAGAAGCGATCGAGTCAGGTGAGATCGGCCGTATCAACGCTGCGAAAGAATCCATCACTAAGAGAGCTTCGGAAATAGGTTCTAAAATTTATTCCCAAGGTGCTCCAGGTCAGGAAGCAGGTCCAGGACCTAACGGTGCGGGACCAGGAGAAGGCGCAGACAATTCCCAAGCTAAGGAAGAAAAGGTCGTGGACGCCGACTATACCGTAGTGGACGATGAGAAAAAGTAACTAAGACATGAGTGACAAAAGTTACTACGATATCCTCGGAGTTTCCAAATCCGCGACTGATGAAGAGATCAAGTCTGCGTATCGGAAGTTAGCTATCAAATATCACCCTGATAAGAATCAGGGTGATAAAGCTGCTGAAGAGAAGTTTAAGGAAGCTACCGAGGCCTACGAAGTTTTAAGAGACGCCAATAAACGTCGCATGTACGACCAATACGGTAAGGCCGGAGTGGGTGCAGGCGCACAAGGCGGATTTGGTGGAGGAGCATATACTGACTTCTCCGATATCTTCGGTGATTTCGGAGATATCTTTGGCGACTTCTTCGGAGGAGGAAGAGGAGCTGGCGGCGGTGCTCGCAGATCAGGTCCAGGGCGCGGTTCAGATCTTCGTTATAATCTAGAAGTTTCCCTCGAAGACGCGGCTCTAGGCAGGGAATATAAAATCGAAATTCCAAGACTAGAAACCTGCGTAGATTGCGGAGGTTCCGGTGCGAACAAAGGAAGCACTCCTGCTACTTGTCCGGACTGCGGTGGTTCAGGACAGATCCGTAGAACTCAGGGCTTCTTCTCCGTTGCTACTACCTGCGGTACTTGTCGTGGAAAAGGTACAATCATCTCTAACCCATGTAAGACCTGTCATGGACAAGGCCTAGTAGAAAAAAGACGTACCATCAATATTAAGATCCCACCTGGTATCGAATCCGGCAGCAGACTAAAAGTTTCCGGAGAAGGGGAAGCAGGACCTAACGGTGGTCCTCATGGCGATCTATATGTGGTAACACATATTAAGAAACATGAATTATTCGAACGCCAAGCGAACGACTTGATCTTGAATAAAAAGATCAGCCTAACACAAGCAATTTTAGGCGGAGACATTGAAGTCCCAACCATAGACGGCAAAAAGGTGAAGATGAAAATTCCGGAAGGAACTGAATCAGGCCAAGTGTTCCGTCTGAAAGGTCATGGTATTCCGTATCTAGGCGGATATGGAAAAGGGGACCAACATGTGATCGTTCGCATTGAGATCCCTAAAAAACTGACTAGACGACAAAGAGAATTGATCGAAGAATTTGCCCGCGAGTCCGGAGAGTCTGTTTCCGGTTCTAAGGGTAAAATTTTTACGAACAAGTAATATCCACAAAAAGGAAGTTTCATGACTAACAAAGTCAAGATCGGAGTAATCGGAACAGGCCATATGGGCCAATACCACGTTAACGTGGCAAAAACATTAAGCGATGCGGAGTTGATCGGTATTTACGACTCCGACTCCGAAAGAGCCTCTCAGATGGCGGAAAAACATAAAACTTCCGCCTTCTCCACTGTAGACGATCTGATCAAACATACTGATTCAGTGATCATTGCGGTTCCTACATTCTTACATCATGAAATAGGTAAGAAGGCGCTCCTTGCAGGCAAACATGTTTTAGTAGAGAAACCAATTGCAGAAACTTTAGAACAAGCAAAAGAACTAGTGGACCTTGCTTCTAAAAACAATTTGGTCTTACAAGTAGGTCACGTTGAACGATTTAACGGAGCAGTTCTTGAACTCGGAAAGATCGTAACTGAACCTTTATTGATCGAATCCAGAAGATTAGCCCCTTTTAATCCTAGGATTAAGGATGTGGGTGTAGTTCTAGATATGATGATCCACGATATAGATATCGTTTTGAATCTTGTAAAATCTCCCGTCAAATATCTAAGTGCAGTTGGGACCAAAGTGGTTTCCGCTCACGAGGATATTGCTTCCGTTGTTCTTCATTTTGAGAATGGCGCGATCGCGAATATTTCCGCGAGCAGAAATACACAATCCAAAATTCGGACCCTGAATATCACTCAGAAAGATGTGTATATCACATTGGATTTTAGCGACCAAGAGATCGAGCTTCATAGACAAGCAACTTCGGATATTCTACTTAGGACCGGAGAGATCAAGTATCGCCAAGAATCCATTGTTGAGAAGATCTTTGTTCACAAGGATAACCCTTTAAAACAGGAACATGAACATTTTGTAAAATGTATCCTGAAAGAAACGGAACCTTTAGTGGATGGAAGATCCGATATCCAAACTCTGGAGATCGCGTACAAAATTTTGAAAGAGATACATAAAAACTGATCGGGTAGTATGGAAAACGGATTCAGCGGAAAAGTATTAATCTCTAATTCATCTATCGTAACGGATTATTTCAATCGTACAGTGATCCTAATGGTGGAACACGATCAATCGGGTGCATTCGGTCTTGTACTGAATAAAAAGATGGATGTCGCATTAAGTGAAGTGATCCAAGGGATTCCGGAAGGAATAGATGGTTCTTCACCTATCTATTCCGGAGGTCCTGTAGATCCTACATTTGTCTCCATTCTTCACGATAATCCTAAATTAAAACAACCTGGGATCGAAGTTATCCCTGGTGTGTTTCTCGCCAGAAGTTTCGAAGCTCTGGTGGAACTATTAGAACATCCT
The DNA here is from genome assembly GCF_004769555.1 of Leptospira koniambonensis. NCBI lineage: Bacteria > Pseudomonadati > Spirochaetota > Leptospiria > Leptospirales > Leptospiraceae > Leptospira > Leptospira koniambonensis. The sequence goes on from NZ_RQFY01000004.1 coordinate 1,085,461, forward strand.
GATAAAACAAAGTTTAACGTATACCAAGGATATTCTGGTTGGGGAGCTTCTCAACTAGAAGGTGAGATGGAACGTAAATCTTGGGTGGTTCACGATCCGAATGCAGAGTGGATCTTTACAGAAGATCCTGAAGCAACTTGGCAAGAAGCCTTAAAGAGCAAAGGCGGATTGTATAAGTATTTCGTGGAACATACTAAAGACCCAATGTTAAACTAGGACTTTTGACTAAAGAAAGAACCTTCCTTTTCAAGAAGGTTCTTTCGGTGATTTAGGGATCAGAAGCCCTTTTAACTGATCTAATATATGTCCTCCCCCTACTAGTTGGATCTGATTGATTTTTTCACTCAATCTTTCGATATACTCCAACTCTTTTAGTTTGAACAATACTTGATTCTCTTCCATTAGTTTTGCTGTATTCAGTAAACTTCTGGTAGAAGCAGTTTCTTCTCTTCTAGTAATAATATTCGCCTGCGCCTTTTTCTCAGCGATCAAAACCTGATTTAGGATATCTTTTATCTCTCCTGGAAGGATGATATCCTTAACCCCTGCAAATAAAATTTCTAAACCTAAATTTTCAGCATTTGATTTTGCTTTTTCTAAAACAAAGGAACCAATTTCCTCTTTTTTAGTGAGAATTTCATCAAGAGTTAGATTTCCAATATATTCTCTTAAAGCAAGTTGCAAGAAGATATAGATTTGTTCTGAGAAGTCTTTAATCTCTTTAAAAATTTTCTCTGAATTTACTATCCTATAATGAAACACAAAATTGAGACGAAGATTGATCTTATCCTTAGTCATCAATTCTTGGCCGCTAATCTCATGCTGTATTCTGCGAAGATCTAATTTTGGAACAGAAACTGAATTGATCCCTTTCCAGAAATAATATGTTCCCGGCTCTAATAATTTAGAGAAAATTTTCTCTATGAATAAACCGCCGATCTCATGAGGTTCCACAGTGAATGCAGAAACAAATTTGGAAAGTTCAGGCTTCGCTAAAACATTCTTATCTAAATTCTGAGGTATTTCACCCTGGTTTAAATCAAATTTCTGAAAGGTATAATTATGTAATCCCTTCCAATAGAAATGGTTTCCAGGTTCTAAAACTTTTTTAAAAATCCCTTCAGCATAAAGAATAACGATTTCATTATCTTTTACCTCGAAAATTTCCAATTGAGATTTTAATTCTGCGTCTTCTAGATAAATATTCTGCCTTTGATCCGGTGTAAATGGAAGGCTTGCATCTAGGATTTTCACAAAGTCAAAAGGAGAAACAAAATGGTTTCCAGGTAATAATAGTTTTTTATAATCTCCTCTATGAAAGAGAAGGCCTCTTTGGTGTTTTAGTATTCTAGTCATAACAGTAAGTAAAGAGAGGTATCCGTTTGTTCCCGAAATTTGACGGGGAACCTTTTGAGTAGGAATCTTTCTATTTCATTCTTTATCTTTAGTTATATTCCGTAAAACAGAACGAAAGACAAAAAAATCTTAAAAATTTTCATACGGTATCCAAGATTCCGCAAAGTGCTAAGATCAGTTGAATTTTTGGAATATGGTTCCAAAATATCGAACTCCCGAATACCTCCTTTTGAATTTGATTGGTGGGCTTTCGCCCGGTAGATTAACAGTCTACTGCTCGTCCATTGAGCTATTTTGCGCCTTAAGCAAGTGGGATTCGAACCCGTGGAGAAAATCGATTTTTATATTCGGTATACGTATCGGATATATCCGAACGCACCTCCGGGTATTACAAACCCAGGAATAGAGTTATAACTCTAATTTTCCCCATCCAAATCCTTGAAAGTTTGCCTAACTTAGCAAGCATATAATTCAATTTACATTTACCTGATTTTATCCAAACTAGCAATTATGATCTCTTCTTTGATCGGAACTGAAATTTTAGCAGGTATGATTACTCCGGCCGTTTTGATTTCGGCCAGTGCTAGTTTAATTTTTTCCACTGCAAATCGATTGGGTAGAATATTCGATCGAGTTAATTTACTCAAAAATGAGATAGAAGGTGTCGTGGACGGAAAACTTTCCTTTCCTGAAGAGCGACAAGCTTATCTCAGAAGACAATTAAAGATCCAAAAGAAAAGAGCAAATCTGATCCAAAGATCCATGGCCGCGCTTTATACTGCGACTTTGTTTTTTGTTTCTTCCAGTTTGAGTCTGGGGATCATAGTCGCAATTGCGAGTCCTGCGTCTTGGGTTGCAACTGGGCTGGCTTTGGTAGGTGGGATTTTCTTGTTTATCGCAAGTAGTCTTTTGCTGTACGAAAGCCGTTATAATTTAAACTTTATCCAAGGCCAGATAGAATTTGCAGAATTTCTGGAAGATAAAGTGGAGAAGAAGTCGGATAGCCCTTCCTCCAAAAGATAGGAGTTTCATTTGAAAAAGGTTTTATATTCTCTTTCTATCATATTCTTTTTAGGTTTTGCCGGATTTACCCAAAGTCTTTCTGCAGACGGTTGTTATCTTTGTTCCGTAAATAGTGCAGATGTTTGCCGGGATTATTGTAGATTTTCTGGATCTGATTCTTTCGACACAAGGAAACGTTGTGAAACTAAAGGATGTAAGATCACTGGAACAGCGGCCTGTCCGACCGCTTCCAATTATAAGGTTTGTTCTGTGAGATTGGATTCTAAGTTTGAATATTTGTTTGCTGGCCGCTCGAAATAATTTAAACTTCTTTCAGATATAAAGTGGGGCTTCTTCTCCATTCGCCTCTTAGAGCTCCGAAATACATTCCTACTACTGCAATATTCAGAGAAATATAAAAGATCCCTATTTCCAACCAAGGAACGCTTGCTTGTATCTCGAATATCATCTCAGACATATAAGAAGAAACTCCCCAAACCAAAACAAAAGCCAAAACGAAAGATAAGTTCGCTAAAAGTAAAGACTCAGCCAAAAAGTATTTTCGTAAGAATGTTTTTGTCCCACCGATGATCCTAAGAAGGGAAGTCTCTTCTAATCTTTCCTTTCTGCTCAGTTCCAAAGAAGAAAGTATCAAAAGCAGAGAAGATAAAACGATCAGTCCTGTCATCCAACGGATCGCAAAAGACATCTTTTCTAAAATTCCCAAGAAGGATTGAACTGCTTTTTCAGTATCTACGATCGTAAGATTCGGAAATTCATTCGATAATTCTTTTTGTAGAGAATATCTGGAATCAGAAGAATCTAATAAAAACGAACTCAAATAAAACTTAGGAGCTTTTTCCAATATTCCTTTTGAAAACAAGACCACGAAGTTCGGTCTCATGTCCGACCAATTGACTGTTCTGAAATTTCGAATGGTTCCGGTGACTTCTACCCCGCCAATGGAGAAGGAAAGTTTATCTCCTAAATCCACTTTTAAGTTTTTGGAGAATTCCTTTTCGACTGAGATTTGGTCTTCTTCTCCTTTTCTCCAAAAATCACCGTCAGTGACTTTTTCTGTAGGATATAAATTCTCTCTATAAGATAAGAAATATTCTCTGGTCCTTGCAGTAGATCTCCAATCTCTTCTGAGAGCGGAAAGTTCCATATCTTCTTTTTTAACAAGTTCTCCGTTTACATGAGTGAGTCTCGCTCCGATCACAGGTGCAGTTAAAAGTTTTTCTACTTTATACTTCTCTGCTGTTTGTTGGAAGCTTTCTAGTTGTTCTGGTCGTATGTCCAACACGAACATATTCGGTCTTCTTTCCTTGTCTTTTGCTCCGCTATACTCTAATAAGCTATCGCTTAGAAAAATACTGAGTAATAGAACGAAAACGGAAGAGCCAAGTCCTACGGATACCCAAGATAATCCTGTTCTAGGTCTATCTAATTTTCGTAATGCCATTCTTACACTTGCAGAAAATTCAGATCTTTGCAAAAGGAATCTGATCGCAAAACGAATTCCTAAAATACCGAGATAAACAACAACAGGTAAGAAAAGTAGAGTTGCACAAAGTATTAATCCTTTGATCCAATCTCCAGTTTCCCACCAAGCTAATACAAAAAATAATCCAAACACTGCAATGAATGAGATGGATTGTTTTAATTTCAGTTTTGGAACAGAAGAAAGTTCATTTGCAAAATCTGATTTAAGAGCATACATTGGACTCAGGTTTCGAGTAGTGGAAAGGCTTTCCCAAGCAGAAACTAATGGGACTACCCAAGCTAAAACAAATGCCCATAAGAATGCTTTTAGATCTGGGATTAATTTTGGTTCAAAAAGGAATTCTTTGTCTGCCATATTCGGGATCTGAGTTTGTAAAAAACTTCCGAATAAAAATCCAAATATAGCACCTATAGTGGATAATATTAAAAGTTCAGAAAGAACAAGACCTAAAACTAGATTCGGTCCTGCTCCTAAACATTTATAAACTGCGAATGTAGTGGATTTTGATCTTACGACTGCTCTGCTTGTAAGAAGAATCGAGATCCCTCCTAAAAAAAATGCGCATAATGCCAATAAGGAAAAGAAATCCAATGTGTTTGTAAGGAATTTTTGCGATCCTGAATTTGCTTCCGTGCTTTCGTATAAGATCAGATCATTCTTTGCGAATTCTGAAAATTTACTTTTTTTGAATACATTTGCATCTGTTCCGTTAGGAAGAAGGATCGGAACTTGATAACTGATCCGAGAACCTCTTTGTTCTAATCCTGTTTCAGCTAAAGATTCTTTTTTTATAATGGAACTAGGCGCCATGGAGAGAAAATTCCCTGCCATTCCTGGTTCCTTTAAGATACTTCCTTTTAATACGAAGTTACTTTCTCCTAATTGAACCTTTGAACCGATCTTAAGTTTTAAATTTTTGATCAGCCCACTTTCTAAGAGTATTTCTCCAGGTTTTAATCTACGAAAAAGGCCTTTTGGTTCCGTTTCTAATTCGCCAAAATAAGGATAATCACCTTGGATCGCTTTGATCAATGATAAGCTTGAATCCTGCGAATCAGGGTTTCGCAACATAGAAGGGAATTGCACTAATTCGGATAATTTGCTTCCTTTTGGCAATTCCTTCGAAAGAAACGCTGTTTGTTCAGAGGTAAGTGGAGAAGGGCTCGTAACCACAAGATCAGAACCCATGATGTTTTTGGCTTCTCTGATGATAGAAGAAGTAAATTGGTCCCTATAAGAATGAACTGCGAGAACAGCTCCAGTTCCTATGGTGATTGCAAGTATGATCTGTAAGGAAGAAGTCTTTTTAGAAAAGATTTCTCTGAACATTACCCTTAGAAAGAACCTAATATTCATTTTTTCTTCCTGGATGCAGACTTCTTAGCAGTTACTTTTGGTTTTACACCGTTTAAGATGACTCCATCTCTCATTTCTAAGATCCTATCTGCCATAGAAGCAACCTTAGGATCATGAGTAACAACTAACAAAGTAGATTTACGATCCCTATTTAGTTGTTTGAGGAGAGACATTATATTCTCACCATTCTTCTTATCTAAGTTTGCGGTAGGTTCATCTGCGAAAAGAAGTTTAGGTTCATGTATAAAAGAACGAGCAATCGCTACTCTTTGCTCTTCTCCGCCCGAAAGTTGGCTTGGAAAGTTATGTGCTCTATGAGCGATGCCAACCTTCTCCAACCAATACATAGCTTTTTCATGTATCACTTTTTCTGAAAGATTTGTTGTCAAAGCAAGAGGAAGAGAAACGTTTTCTAAAGCATTTAATGTCTTGATCAATTGAAAATTTTGGAATACAAAGCCGATGTGTTCTCCTCTGATCTTCGCCAATTCATCTTCTGATTTATCAAAGAGAGATATTCCATCTAAAAGTACCGTTCCTGAATCAGCTTTGTCTAATCCAGCTGAAACTGCGAGTAACGTGGACTTGCCTGAACCGGAAGGTCCGATCACAGCAACGAATTCTCCAGACTTTACCTGGAATGAAACATCTTTTAATACATTAAATGTTTGGTCTGCAACTGTGTAAGACTTGTTTAAGCCTGATATAGATAACAAATTATCACCTTCCTTATGTTTTGACTGACCTAAACTCGGCACTTGACAGGAAATTAATTTTTACCTGAAAAAAACCACACTTGAAAATCTATTCCAAATAAAAGCGCGCTCAGAATTTTTTTCAAAAAAATTGCAGTCATTTTCACAAACTTCCAACCTAATTTTTTTTGACTCTAGAGTGAGCCGATTTTATAAAGTAACTCTCGACGTACGGAGAGAAGTTCCGAAAGCAAGAATCAATCTTCGGACTTATTTACACTCCGTAAATAAAAAGACAATCGATGGAATTTTCTGGGAGCAAAATGCAATTATTAGCAGTGACGGATTTGAACGAAGAAGAAGCGGAACTTACACAAGCGCAAAGTAAGCAATATACATGCAAAGGATGCGGTAAAGAAACACCGAATCTCTTTCAGTACGACCTCTGTCGAGATTGTTTGAACTTAACATTTCGTCGACTTATCAAGGTTATTGACTCAGTACGTAAATAAGTCAGATTCTTATCCAATATTTTTGTCCGTTTTCTAAGCAAGAGCTTAGAATTTCACTCCCAGAGAAAGCCGGTTTCCCTCCGGCTTTCTTCATTTCGGACCCGAATTGATATCTTTGGTTCCCGAGAATTTAAAAACACTTCTTCTAGTAACAATTTATAATGCCTTTTTTCTTCCTAAAAGGAAAGAAACCACTGATTCTAGAATTTTCAGCTCTATAATCAGCTTCCAGTATAACAAAAAAGAATTGGATTCTAGGCCTGAGGAAAAAACTTCACGGTATGGACTATCCGTTTCGGAAAATTGAATCAAAATGGCAAGATTATTGGGAAAAGAATTCTTCCTTTCGAACGGATCTACGCTCTTCTAAACCAAAGTTCTATTGTTTAGATATGTTTCCTTATCCCTCGGGCGCGGGATTGCACGTCGGTCACCCTGAAGGTTATACAGCCACAGACATAATTTCTCGTTATAAGAGAATGAAAGGTTTCGAAGTTTTGCATCCAATGGGCTGGGATGCATTTGGTCTTCCTGCAGAAAGATATGCAATGCAGCATGGGATCCATCCTGCAGTCACTACAAAGCAGAATGTGGACAATTTCAGAAGACAGATCAAATTGATCGGTCTTTCCTATGATTGGGACAGAGAAATCTCTACCACAGACCCGAAATATTACAAATTTACCCAGTGGATCTTCCTGAAATTATACGATTCCTGGTATGATTCCAAGACTTCTAAAGCTAAATCAATCTCTGAATTGGTGCAAATATTCGAATCTAAGGGCTCAGAAGGGTTTGAGGACCTCGAAACCTTCTCCGCAAAAGATTGGAAAGAATTTTCAAACGTAAAGAAGGAAACCATTCTTTCAGGATTTCGTTTAGTATATCAGGCAGAAATACCAGTAAACTGGTGCCCAGGTCTTGGAACAGTTCTCGCAAACGAAGAAGTAGAAGAATGGGTTGGTAAAGGTTACGAAGTAGTTCGTAAACCGATGAGGCAGTACATGATGCGTATCACTGCATATGCAGAGAGACTGTTAGAGGATCTATCTTTAGTTTCTTGGCCAGGCTCTACTCTTGAAATGCAGAAGAACTGGATCGGAAAGAGTGAAGGTCTAGAGTTAATCTTTCCTTTTGATGTATCTTCTCCACAAAACGGGATCAAGGTGTATACTACTCGTCCTGATACTGTATTTGGGGTAAGTTATATGGTGCTTGCTCCGGAACATCCTTTAGTGGATTCAATCACTACCAAAGAACAATGGGAGAAGGTTCAGGAATACAAAAAGGTTTCCGCTTTAAAGAGTGATCTGGATAGAACAGAACTTTCTAAAGAGAAATCTGGTGTATTCACTGGAGCATATGTTTTAAATCCAGCAGATCCTTCTAAAAAGATCCCAGTGTGGATCGGTGATTATGTTTTATATGGTTATGGAACTGGTGCAATCATGGCGGTTCCTGCTCATGACCAAAGAGACTATGAATTTGCAAAAGCTTTTGGATTGGATATCCTACCTGTAATCGAAGGAGATCTTTCTCAGGGTGCTTTCGATTCTAAAGAATCAGTTTGTATCAACTCTTCTTCTTCCGAAGTATCTATCAATGGTCTGAAGTATAAAGAAGCATTTTCCAAAACTGCTGATTGGGCAGAGAAAAAAGGAATTGGAAGAAGAAAAACACAATTCAAATTAAGAGATTGGTTGTTCGCTCGCCAAAGATATTGGGGAGAACCTATTCCTTTAGTTCATTATCCTTCTGGAGTTACAAAGGCGATCTCTGAGTCTGAACTTCCATTAGAACTTCCTAATTTATCTGAATTTAAACCTTCTGGAACTGGAGAATCTCCCCTTGCTTTAGCGGGAGATTGGTTAAAATATAAAGATCCTGAAACAGGTGAGATCGGAACTAGAGAAACAAACACTATGCCTCAATGGGCTGGTTCTTGTTGGTATTATCTGCGTTATATAGATCCTGAAAATCCAGACAGGTTTGTAGATGCAGATTTGGAAAAAACATGGATGCCTGTGGATCTATACGTGGGTGGAGCAGAACATGCGGTTCTTCACTTACTTTATTCACGTTTTTGGCATAAGGTATTATTCGATCTAGGTTATGTAACTACTCCAGAACCTTTTAAAAAATTGGTTCACCAAGGTTTGATCTTAGGCGAGGACAAAAGAAAAATGTCCAAGTCTTTAGGGAATGTGATCAATCCGGACGAAGTTGTTACAAATTTCGGAGCAGATAGTTTACGTCTTTTTGAAATGTTCATGGGACCATTCGAAATGGTAAAACCTTGGAGCACCAGAGGTGTAGAAGGTGTATTCCGATTCTTAAATCGTGTTTGGAGATTATATCATTCAGGCGCAGAAGAATCTTTCCGCTTGGAAGATATTGAACCGAACGAAGACGAATTAAAGATCCTTCATAGAACTATCAAAAAAGTGGATGATGATATTAATAATTTCTCATTCAATACTGCTATTTCTCAGCTAATGATCTTTGTGAATGAGTTAACTCCAAGTACTCGTAGATCTCGCAAGATCCTAGAACCATTTTTGCTTTTGATCGCTCCATTTGCTCCTCACTTAGCGGAAGAACTTTGGTCCTTAGCTGGAAAATCTGATTCTTTAACCTACCAAGGTTTTCCTGGTTATGAGGAGAAGTATCTGACTGATGACGAGATACTGATCGTAGTCCAGGTAAATGGAAAGTTAAGAGCGGAATTCAAAGCAGCAAAAGAGATTGCAGGTGACGAAGCAATTAAGATTGCAAAATCCTTGGATAAGGTGCAAATTTTCTTAGATGGAAAACAGATCCGAAAAGAGATCTATGTTCCTGGAAAACTGGTGAATCTAGTAGTTGGATAATGGGATCTGAGCTTTTTTACAATCAAGAAGTCCAGAGATTAGATCAAAAATTATATCCTAGAAAAGAGATCGTAAACAGAGTAATCCGATCCAAACAATATATGGATCAAAACTTCCATACAAAATTGGATCTAGATTTTGTTGTAGGGACAACATTCCTTTCTAAATTCCATTATATCAGATTATTTAAATCCTGTTACGGAGTAACACCTCACCAATATCTGATCTCTGTTCGATTGAGAAATGCAAAAGAATTACTTTTGAAAGAAGCTTCAGTATCTGAGGTTTGTGCTGGAGTAGGATTTGAAAGTCCGAGTTCTTTTGCCGGATTATTCAAAAAATTCACCGGGTTAAGCCCTTCTTCTTTTCAATCCAAATATAAAAAAGCAATTTTAGAGAAGTAGATCTTCTTCATTAAAATTGACCTAATTTCTGTAATATCCTTAAGATATGCAGAATGAAGGCTTTTAAAATTATAATCTTCTCCATTATCGGGATAGTTGCGGTATTACTTATTGCTGCGGCTTTTACTTCTAAAGATTTCCAAGTACAAGAAGAGATCGTGATCGATAAACCTAAACAGGTAGTTTTCGATTATATTAAAAATCTAAATAATCAAACCAAGTATGCTAAATGGTTTATGCTAGATCCGGAGACAGAATTTTCTTCTAAGGGTACTGATGGAGAAATTGGTTTTATACATTCTTGGAAAAGTAAGAATGAGAACGTGGGGATCGGAGAACAAGAGATCATAAAAAAGATAGAAGGCGAATATCTGGAAGTTCAGATCAGATTCGAATGGCCTTTTGTTTCCAATGACTCTGCTTTTACAAAACTGGAAACTATCTCTGAAAATAAAACCAAACTGATCAATAGATTTAACGGTAAGATGATGTACCCAATGAACCTCATGATCCCAATTATATGCGGTGATCTAGGTAAGGACATGAGAGATAATCTGGTCCGATTAAAATCTATATTAGAAAAGTAAAAAGTAATCCCTGAAAAGAGTAGAATATGAAAATAACAGTAATGAGCGTGATGGTAGAAGACCAAGAAAAGGCTCTCAAATTTTATACTGAAATTTTAGGATTCGAAAAGAAAACTGATATTCCTATGGGAGAAGCAAGATGGCTTACTGTAGTTTCTCCGGAACAAAGAGATGGTGTGGAAATATTGCTGGAGCCAATGGGTTTCGCTCCAGCTAAACCATTTCAAAAAGCTTTAAAGGAAGCTGGAATTCCTTGGACTTCTTTCGGTGTAGATGATGTGGATAAGGAATATGAGAAACTTACGAAACTAGGCGTTGAGTTTACGATGAAACCCACACAAATGGGGCCGGTAAAACTCGCAGTCTTAAATGATACTTGTGGGAATCTGATCCAGATCGCTCAACTTATTTAAGAAGAATAAACGCGAGCAATCCAACAAGCAGAACTACTCCAACTAAAATTGCATAGTTGAGAGTATTATTGCTTTCGGATTGTTTTGAGCCCATACCCGCAGGTCGAGGAGCGTTTGCAGCAGTTTTAGGTCTAGCTAAACGAACTGGTCTTTCTTCGAATGCTTGTAAAAGAACTCCTGCAGGACCTTTTGCAAAAATATGATATTCGTTTTTACCTGAAGCGATTGCGACGAAAGAACCGATCACAGGTTTTACGTTTCCATCTTTGTCCATAGCACCTAAAGTTTTAGCTAAAGCTTTTTCTTCAGGAGAAACAGAAGGGAGTTGTAATAGTATCTTATCACCTTCGTTCAAATCGTCGAAATCTATTCCATTTACTGGAGATAAGATCGTTTTTGCTAACACAACTCTTCCGAAACCTTTTCGAATGGTTTCGATCTGACGCATTACCGCAGCTTTTTCTGGATCTAAATTTTCTACAGGAGCAGTACCTTCTGGAGGGTCTTCAGGTGGTTTAGGGATAGATTGAATAATACCCGCAAAAAAACTTTTGCCTCTACATTTCAAACTAGATACATATTCTACGTCAGCTTGGACACGGATCATATTGATCTTCATACTAGTTTTGATCTGATTCTCTAACAAGTTAACTAGAGCAGCAGTATCATTACGATCCCACATTGGATAATATTGTTCTAATATTTGTTTTGTTAATTTAGTATGAAGGATTCTCGCAACTTGATCTGTCAAACCTGGATCTGGAGCTTCTTGTCTAGCGGCTTCCGCAATATCGTGCGAGATCTGACCAAAATCTTCGAAAGTTCTGATCTTGCGGATCACAGAAGAATTGGAGAATAAGGAATATAATTCTAAAAATTCGTTTTTATATCTGGATAATAATCCTAAAACTACGCCTGCTTTGTTCTCAACATCGATCCTTAATTTTAGAAGATAGGCGTCTTTGATTTTTCCTTGGATAAGTTCTATCGCTTGTTCTTCTGTATGAACGGATTCCAAGGCAAGGTTCATTTGATTTGCCTGCTCTTGGAGTTTACTTGTCTGAGGATTCTGTTCCATATTGCTAAAGACCTAACTGAAGTAAGGAGAACTTTAGGTCATGTTAGGCCGCTAGCCTTTTCTTGTAACCATTTTTGGTATCTTTGCCTTCTGGGCACATAATTCTGATCCAAGGGGATTTCGACTCTAGCTACTGTTCTATTTTCGGCCTGGCGACTATAGATCGTAAACAAATGGCGGTCATAGCCGCTTTGGGCTACCAGTATTTCCACCATTGTGATACCCATACCTGCACCTTCTGTGGTATCACCATATTTCATATAGTATTCGAATAGATTGTCAAATTCTTTAGAATGAACGAACTTCTCCCGAATCCTTTTCTCTTCACGGACTGCGAGAGTGAAATTATTTTGTACGAACAGAATGATCCGGTCTGAACTGAAGCTGAGAGTAACTTTTACGAATAGACCATGCTCTTTCATTTTCCTACGATAATAGGGAAACTTTCTGCTGACTAAATTTTCCTTAAAAGACTCCATTCCCAAATCATACTGAGAAGGATCTGCGATATTCAGTCCCAGTTCCTTAAATAGAACTCGTTTAATTGCTGCTTTAGTCGCATTTACGATCAGCTCTTTTGCGGAAGTAAATATAAGTTCGGTCAGATCCTCTCTTTTGTATTTAGAAAGGACGGTTTGGATGATATGTTTGAGCTTATTTTCGCCCCGGGTACTCAGGACGTAGGTAATGATAGAAATTGGCTCTTCTTTTTTTACGGCCGTCTCGACCTCGAAGAGGAATTCCTGAGGAAGTTCCTCGATTCCCTCGTACATTTGGATTCTCGATTATATGGACCCCGGCGGGCTTACGAGAAAAAAACGAAAAACGTCCGGGAAAAAAGAACGGGAATTTCCGATGGGAAATGAAAAATTTTAACCTTTCATTTGTAGAAAACCGCTGATTTCGTCCATGACGGCTCCCACTTCAGGTTTGCAGGATCGAATAACGTTAACCAGTTTTTGATCGGTTCCGGGGATCTTTCCTTCATGGAATTTGAGTTTAAATTCTGTGAATTTTAAACCGTGGGCGGTAGAGATTACGACCACTTGATCACCTTTTGCAATGGTCCCCTTGCCCATAAGTTTGTATAAAGCAGCGAGTGCCACTCCTGTATGAGGGTCATTGTACAATCCAAATAGATCTGTTTTGGCAGAAGCTTCCGAAAGTTCTGCTTCGCTTGCTTGTTCTACTATTCCATTGAATTTTTTTAATGTACGAATTGCCTTTTGGACTGATACAGGATTTCCGATCTGTATTGCAGAAGCAAGAGTAGGCTTCGCATCCACAGGACTGAACTCTTCGAAATTTTTAAGATAAGAAAGATAGAGTGGATTTGCATTTTCTGCTTGGGCCAAAACGATCCTAGGAAGTCTGTCTATCAGTCCTAATTCTTTTGCCATCTCGAAACCTGCTCCGAGAGCGGAAACGTTTCCTAAATTTCCACCAGGGATGATGACCCAGTCAGGAACTTTCCATTCCAATTGTTGAACGATCTCAGGTGCGATTGTTTTTTGGCCTTCAATACGAAGACTGTTCATTGAGTTTGCAAGATAGATCCCGGCTTCTTTAGTAACTTCTTTAACGATCTTCATACAACCGTCAAAGTCTGTCTCCAGTGCGATTACTTTTGCGCCGTTAGAAACTGGTTGTATTAATTGTGCTTGGGAAACTTTTCCTGCAGGAAGAAAAATGATCGCAGGTATACCAGCCTTAGCTGCATAAGAAGCAAGCGCTGCAGAAGTATCTCCTGAACTTGCACAAGCTACTGCTCTGATCTTAGCTCCCTTATTCAACATATGTTTCACTTGGGAGAGAAGAACTGTCATACCCAGGTCCTTAAATGAACCCGTGTGGGAAATCCCACATTGTTTGATCCAAAGACCACCAAGACCAAAATGTTTTGTAAGTCTTTCAGAATTAAATAGATGAGAAAGACCTTCGCCTGAGCTTATGATCTCAGAGTCTTCTACATGTGGAAGAACCCATTCTCTTTTATTCCAGATACCTGAACTATTCGGAAATTTTACCGAACCCAATCTGGAATCGAATAGGTCCTTCCATTCCTTACCTGATTTTTCTTTAAGAGCTCCCATATCATGGGAAACCTGAAGAAGACTTCCACATTTACGACATTCGTATACGATATCATTCAGATCGTAAGTTGCTCCGCAAGAATCGTTGATACAGCGGAATTCCGCTTTCAACTTGGTGAAGGTAAGGCTCATACTTTAGATAGAATTTAGAATGTCCTTTTTTTTGGCATCAAATTCTTCCTGAGAAATCAGGCCCTGGTCCAACATACTCTTGAGTTTTGTGAGTCTTGCGGTCGCATCATTCTGGTTGGAATTCCCGCCGGCATTGTTTTGTCCCATCATACCGGCCATCATATTGCCCATATTCATTCCCATTCCAAGTCCCATACCAGCAGACATTCCTTGACCTGCGTTTCCGCCTTCGTTCTTGGCTGCCGCTTCTCCAATATCCAACATTCTTTTTTGTTGGTACATTCCACCCAAAGCATCGATCTCGAATTTGTCTGTAAGGATCTTCTGGATCTTTTGGAAGTTAGGATCATTCTGGTCGAAGTTGATGGATTGAACAAAAAAATCTAAAACTTCTATCCCGTATTTGGAGAAGTCAGGTTGGATCTTTGTTTTTCCTGCAGAAGAAGCTTCTTCCAAATGTTGGTTGAGTCGAGTGATCGGTTCTCCAGATTTTAAAACAACTTCGGCTAAGAAATCGCTTAGTCTAGTTATGATCATTGGTCTTAAGAAACCATCCACCTCGTCTTGTGAATAAGCTCCTCTTGAACCGACTACTCCAACTGCAAATGCTTTGGAATCTACAATCTTGATATTATAAGCGCCGTTCGCTCTTACTCCTAACGTGATTGTGTATTTAGGGTCTTCTACTTGGATGGGTGCAGGAGTTCCCCATTTTAATTGGATGAGTGCCTTATTAATATAAACTACTTCGGCAGTAAAAGGAGTTTGTCCTCCAAAAGGAAGGTTCACTAATTTTTCTAAAATTGGAACGTTCCCTGTTTTTAAAGTATGAGTTCCAGGTCCGAAAATATCCAGAGCCTTACCTTCTTTGAAGAAGATCGCTTCCTGGCTTTCGTTCACTACCAATTGTCCGAAGGTACTGATATCGTTACGCGGAAATTTCCATACAATTTCGCCCGGTTTCCCTTCGTATTTTATTACGTCTATTAATGCCATAAGAACTCCTTGGAAATATATTATTCACTACTCAACATTCGGCAAATCAAAAATAAGACTATCGTTTTAAGAATACGTCCTTTCTGCTTTTTAATGCAGAATCGAACTCATCCAATTCCGATCTAAAACTACTAACCCAATTCCTCACTGTGTCTACTGAAACTTCTGGAGGGAAGTTCTGGGATTTTACTTTTGTGGATAATTCTTCCGCATGATGGATCAAAGAATAATCCCATTCTGCCAAAGCTTCCAATTCAGATTCGGTGGCTTTGAACCCAGTGCCCAATCCGTTTAAACCGTAACTTGCTCCAATAATTTCGTTTTTGAGTCTTTCTATGATTGAGAGTAAGACCTCAGTGGAACCGATTAGGTCCATTCTTCTTTCTCGGACGAAATTTTCTTCGACCCTACGAATTGGTTCCTTAAGAGAATCTAATTTTTTGGATAATTCATTTCGAGCAATCCTATCCGCTTCGTAATATTGATGGTTCTTTAAAACTTCTCCATAAAAAGGAAATGCAGAGAGAAAGGATAAGATTTTTCCTTTTTCCACTTTGAATCTGGAAACATATTGAGATATCGGGCTATTCGAAGTCATGTATAGAAGAATGATCCGGAATTTCTTTGTAAGCAAGACAAATACTGCTCTTTTCGTATCATATCCATGAAATCGTAACTTCGGCCCTAGGATTATCCGGATTTATTTCTTGATAGAAGATACCTGGAAAGTTTTTAATTCAATTCAGGAAGCAAAACCTCTTCATTATGAAATTTGATTCGGAATTAATTCGTTTGATTAGAAAGTCCACATTTCGATGGATCAAACTTTCTTTTCCGATCTTATTTGCAATATTCTTCATATTATATTTTAGGATTTTCGTGATCCAATTCTATTTGATCAGCGGCACAAGTATGATGCCTAGCTATAAAGAAAACGATTGGGTCTTAGTCAAAAAATGGGGCTTTCCTGCACAAATCGGTCCTTGGGTTTTATATATCTTAGAACCAGACGTTGATAGATTCGACGTATTGGTTTTGGATGGGATCGGAGCAGAACTAAGTTTAAAAAGAGTAGTAGGGCTTCCCGGAGATTTTTTCAGATTTTCAGAAGGTAGAATTTTGATAAACGATTCTTCCTTAGCGGAACCTTTCTTGAATTCAGGCTATAAGACCCAAGCTCCATCTGCATCCATTCTACCTGTTATTGGAGTCTCTGGAAATATTGGCATAGGAGATTCAGGAAGGATCCCTCCTGGTTATGTTTTAGTCTTGGGAGATAACCGAGAATTCTCCACAGATTCCAGAAATTATGGCCTAATTCCTTTCAAAAAGTTGAGAGGAAAGGTAATCACCAGCTTTTAAACCATTATTCCAACTCGGATTTCACTTGTACTAGAAAAGCTCTTTAATCATTCTGAAAAAGACCGAAATTTATAAAAGCGGCTCACTCATCGATGGATTATAACCTTCTCAATCGAAAAAGATTCACCATCTTATTTATTCTATTATGTGTATTCTTCTCTGGTCTTTTGGTCCGAGTAGGCTATCTAGTATTTTTTAACGATAGAGAGATTGCATTCAAGAATGGAGAAAGGATCTTAAGAGGAGCCATCTACGATAGAAGAGGAATTGAATTGGCATTGTCCATTGACTCTTCTACGATTGGGATCTATCCCGGAAATGTTTACGATCCGAATTTTACTGCAGTTCAAATTTCACCGTATCTAGACATTCCTCCCGAAAAGATAGAATCGTTGATCCGTGAAAAAAGTAGATATTTCCTTTTGAAGAGGGAGATTGATGATACAACTGCAAGCCGTATCATGGAGATGGCCCTTCCTGGAGTAAGAAGGGAAAGAGAATTTAAAAGAGTTTATCCTCATGGAAGTCTGGCCGCAAGTCTCGTTGGATTTACCGGAATGGATGATGATAAAGCTCTCTCCGGTTTAGAATATTATTATAACCAAGCATTGATGACACCTACTGAAGCAGATTCTGCAAGAGGTGCAAATGTTCATTTGACTTTAGATGGACTTATCCAATTCAAATTAGAAAAATCTCTAGGAAAAAGATTCGAAGAAGCAGGAGCAAAAAGAGCAGTTGGGCTCTTAATGGAGATCCATACTGGAAGAATATTGGCGATGGCCAGTTTTCCTTCCTTTGATCCAAATCGTTATTCTTCATTTGAAGAATATTCGCATACTAACTGGGCGATCCGGCATGTATACGAGCCTGGATCTACTATGAAAATTTTCTTAGCTAGTATTCTCCTTAATGAAAACTTAATACATCCAAACGAAAAATTTGATTGTCCAGGGTATGTGGACTACGGGAAGACCAGGATCAAATGTACCCATGTTCACGGAAAAGTGAATCTGGAGGAAATTCTGCAATATTCTTGTAATGCTGGAATTATCAAAGCGGCAGCCAAGATCCCGAATGATATACTTTACGAATATATGAAACGATTCCGATTCGGAGATAGAGCCGGACTTTTACCTAACGAATCGGTGGGTTATATGCCTATCTTGAATAAATGGACCCCTACAACTCCAATGTTCATGGCGATTGGCCAAGGAATTTCAGTAACTCCAATACAGTTAGTTGCATCCGCTGCTTCCATTGTAAACGGAGGAAGATTCATCACACCTAGAGTAGTTTCTCATATCACTGATTCTTATGGAGAAGTTCTTCAGGAATTCCAATCCGAAGAAACTCCAGTAGGTATTAAAGAATATTCTACCGAAAGATTATTGAAAGCGATGACTAGAGTTGTCCAAGCTGGAACTGGAAAGAACGCATACATACAAGAGTATTCTATTGCAGGAAAAACAGGCACAGGACAAAAGGCAGTTTCTGGTAGAGGTTACCAAGACGGATTATGGTCTGCTTCCTTTTTAGGATTTTTTCCTGCAGACAAACCCAAAGTAGTCGGTCTTATCCTTTTTGATGAACCTAAAGGGGACAGTCATACTGGTGGGGGACTCGCTGCACCTGTATTTAGAGAAGTAGTAGAGAATATTATTCCTATCATAGAGCAGGGAGAAAGAACGGTTAACGTTAATCTTCCTAAACTGAACAGAAAACCGCTAACAGGAAAATCAGAGCGTATTCCCGATCTAGTCGGAAGAAGTAAGAGAGAAGTAGTAGAGTTATTAGCTCCTTTGGGAGTTCCTTATAAACTTCATGGAAGCGGTTTCTGTTATGAACAAGATCCTTCTCCTGGTTCTTCTTATGAGGGTAAAAGGATAAACGTATTCTTCCAATGAAAGAATTTAGGTCGGATTTACTCGAAAAAAATTTGGCCTCACTTCGTAGCTTCGCGCCGGAAGCCTCCGAAAGGATTGCATCTTCTCAAATCAATTTTGAGATCGTTCCTACAAAAACTGAAGATCCTAGTTTAAGGATCGGTAATGTTCTTTTACATAGTTCCATGGATCCTCGCAAAGAAGCCGAAAGGCAGCTTGCGGATCTTAAAAAAGGGGATGAAGAAAGAGCATTTCTTTTTTTTGGGGCTGGCCTTGGTTATTCCATACAATATACATTAGGATTTGATAAAATAATCTGCGTATGGATGGAGCCTTTTCCAGAGATCATCAAGGCTGCGTTTTCACTTTTCGATTTTTCCGGTATGATACTTTCCGGGAAGTTAAGGATCTTTCTTCCACCATATGAAGAATCTGCATTTTACGAAGGTTTTAAAGGAATTTCAGGATATCCTGTAAGTTTTATTCCTCATAGAGGAAGTCTTCAATGGAAAAAGGAAGAATACCAAGAACTTAGATTTTTGGCCGAAACATTCTTTCATAAGAAAGATGTAAACACTGCTACATTAACTAGATTTGAGAAGGTCTGGACCGGAAATTTTATCAGAAACCTTCCAGAACTTGTGGATATGCAGCCTATAAACGAATTATTCGGTTTATGCAAATCCAAAGTGGATGTAGTTGTTTGTGGGGCCGGACCTTCACTTTATCTATCCTTGCAAGAACTGAAAGAATATAGAGAAAACTTTATATTGATCGCAGTAGATACTGCACTTCTCATTCTTCAAAAGTCCGGAATAGATCCGGATCTTGTATTTAGTGTGGATCCCCAGCCTTTAAATTCAAAATATTTAGAAGGATATTCCGGAAAGGCAAAATTCATATTTGACCCAACCACTTCTTATCATTCATTAAGAATGCCTTATATAGGTAAAAACCATTTTCTGACTTCTTCTCCTTTTCCCTGGATCAAACTTTTAGAGAATGCTTCCGAAAGCGGGCTGGGAGCCGTAGACTTTGGAGGTTCCGTTTCTACAAATGCGGCCAGTCTTGCGGAGAAGATGGAAGCAAGATCCATTTTACTTTTGGGACAAGATCTTTCTTTCCCAGGTTCTCAGGCCCATTGTAAGGGCGCGATCTTAGAAGAAAGATTGAACTTTCTGGAATGTCGGACTCAAAGAAGAGAACATCATAATTATAAACAAATGACCGCTTTGCCTCCCAAGTGGATCGAATCTATAGAAGGAAAAAAAATCAGGACAAACGAAAAACTTCTGATCTTCAAAAAATGGTTCGAAGAAAGATCAAAGGATCGCCCATGGGCCAATCTTGGAAAGGACGGAGCTAAATTAGAAGGGATCCAGAATAGTACGTTTAAAGAATGGTTTAAACAAAACCCCTCAGATACAAACCAAGTTTCAGAGATCAAAGAGAAGATCCGGCTTCTTCTATCTTCTAAGATCAATGGAAAAAAAGTATCGGAAGAATTAAACAAGATCTGTAAAGAGTTAAAAGAATTTGGAATACAAGTCTCTACGGGGGAAATTCTTTCCGAAAAAATATACAATCTCATCCAGAATGGAGAGAAGGACAAAGAATCCATTCGAAAAGCGTTACATGAGATTTCTGTAATAGATGATCGTATCAGTTCTAAAAAAGGCCTTACTGAATTTTTGGGGATTAGTTTACAAAGAGTGATCTTGGCAATTACAGAAGGATATGATACAGAACTCACATTAGAAGAAAAGAAGAACGAAAGACTTGCAGTCGCAAAGAAAAGCCTTCTTCTCTATTCCGGGCTGAAAAAAAGTACGGAAATGAATCTACAGCTTATAAATAAAGCAGTGAAACGTTTTCGATCGTAAGATCAAATTTCTCCACTTTGTTTTAATCTTTGCAACAGTTTTCGAGCCGCAGAATTTAGTACTATATCAATCGTCTCAGAAAGTAGCATACTTTCGGCTATTTTCTCTGACCAAATAACTTTTCCGGTATCGGAATCCACACAACGGATACTAAAATTGATCTTTCCAGAAACGCTAGGGGTGGCGGAGGTAAAATCCAAATCTTCGACTAAAATCAGTCTATCAGCCTGCAAAAGTTTTCCCAATCTTGAATATTCGCGTCCTTGTGTTATTCCGACCAAGGAAAGCTGGACCTCATTTATAACTTGATCCAGCCTTCTCCTTTCCAATATTGAAATTCCATTTTTTAAAAAAATCTTATTAAGCTCGGAATAAATTGAAGAGGTAAGAGGCTCATCTTTAGCGGATTTAGAAGTAACAATAAGAGCGTGATTATACTCATTCGTCGAAAAAAAACGGGAAGCAAGTTCTTTCGATTCTCGAATGTCCTTGAATAGATCATATTCGAACTGAGCAAATACCACTCTCATAATCGCATAGGTCTTATCCGATGTAGAGTGATCGAATCTATCCGTAAACGTTGAAAGAATGGGACCCAATAGTATGGGAGCTAAACCGAACAATATTCTATGATTTACGGAATACTTGTATGTTCTTATAGTCTTATGTTTTTCCTGATCATACAATTCGAAAGAGACAGATCCGTAAGTCCTATAAATTGCAGGAAACGTTCCTACAGTGAAGAAAAAACCGAGCATAGTCAATAATGGAGGTTTTACGTCATCCACCATGGGAACGATCTTGATTTTTATATTAGAATTTGATGATATTAGGAACTTTTGGCTTTTTTGGAATTTTGAGATAATCTCCGTCGAAAGGTATCCGTCAAATTCATCTGTCGGAGTTTGATTCGATCCTTTATCATGCAGCATTTTAATAACCTCTTCTCTTGTAGGAGGGTTAAAATCGAGTCTGACTGGAAGGATTTCTTTGTTTGAAGGAGTACTATGAAAAATGGATTTTGCCCCATAGATATCTCCTTCAATATTCACATGGTGAAGAAAGCAGGACGAAAAACAGAAAAGTATTAATAAGTAAAATAGAGATCTTCTCATTTTATTTGGGCACAATTTTCCAAAGTGAGGAAATAAGATCATCTATGTTTTCTGCAAAGAGTTGATTCGGAGGTTCGCAATTGTGCATAACTTGTAAATAACCCTGCCTAAATCCTCCTTACACAACGGATTTTATCCAAATCCAAGTAAAAATATGCCATAATGTCGTCTTATTGCACAACTAGACTAAAAATCCACCTTTGAAACTTTTTTTCGTTTTTTGGTTGACTCCATTTGTGCTACGCACTACAAATGGATTGTGCGCCGCACAACGGTGTGCCAAGGAGCTAAAAATGGAAAAACAAATTCTAGATGTACTGAACGCAGGTCTTGGTTTGGTTAAAAGTGGACAAGAAGGTCTGGATAAAGCGAAAGCAGAATTAACTAAGAGTTTTCAAGAACTCGCAGCTAAAGGCGCTTCCGACAATTCCGAAGCATCTGTTCGTGTTCGCGAGTTTGTAGACAAATTCTTAAACGAAGCTAAAGAATTATCTACTGCTGCTACTAAAACTTACGAAGATTCTCGCGCTAAGGCACTTGAAGTTTATAACCAGATTGCAGAAGAAGCTAAGAAATTAGTTCCTGCTGAACAAATCGAAGCTATCAAGGCAAAATTTAGCGAAGTTACTGAGACAGTTAAAAAGACTGCTGCTCCAACTAAAAAAACTGCTTAATAAAAGCCTTTTGAACCTCCATATCGGCGGGGGATTCCTCCCGCCGAAAATTTTTCCTTCTTCTTTCTTCCCTCAGTTATGAGCCCCGATAAAATTCCTAATGAATAAAATTACCTCTGTAATTCTCTTTCTCGTTTTCATTGCAGATTGCCGGATGAGCGGTTCCGGCGAAGAAGAAAGAAGGTTGATACACTCTTTCAGGAAAGAAGTATATCTCGGAAATGCTTTAAATGCAGAAAAGATGGTCTGCGAACATGTGCTTTTCAGTCCGGAGCGTAAAAAAGTAGAAAAAATGTTTTCTCGCATAAACCAGGTCGGTGCAAGGGCGAACATCGTACACGAAAGTACGACGTGGAAGTTTTCTGAATTTAACGGAAGCGATATTAATTTTTTAGTATTGGATGCGGTTCGAAGAAAGAAAGACTATTATAGAGAGCAAATTGTCGCAGGTAAGTTGGAAGGAAAACTTTGTATTTTTGGTTATACCATGTATAAAGATAACAATTTAAAACGGGGCCTCGGAGAAATGAAAAATAGTCTGGGTGAACCTTTTAACATTGAGTTTGAAGAATAAAAAGAAGGTTTATTTCTGTATACTTTTATAAACTTCGAATAACCTTTTCACTCCGAGTTTTGTTTCTTCTTCCGACGCGTTGGAGAAGTTCCATCTTAAATGATTTCTTTCAGGTTTACCAACGAAGAAGGAAGATCCAGGAACTGCAGCGAGTCCCTTCTCCAAACATTTTTGGAAAAGAAGGTCTGTATTGATCTCTTGTGGGAATTCCAACCAATAGAATAGCCCTCCTTTAGAAATTTGTAAAGGAAGAGAGTCTCCAAAATTATTTTGAAAACAATTGAATGTATGCTCAGATTTTCTTTGGTAGGTTTTTCGGATTAAGGAAAGATGTTCTTCGTATTTTGAAGAAGATACAAATCCATACACCAACTCCTGATTTAGAGTGGGGGAATGCAAATCCATGGATTGTTTTTGTATGATTAGATCTTTTAGGATTTTTTTAGGCGCTCTTATCCATCCAACTCTTAAGCCAGGTGCAAGCGTTTTGGAGAATGTTCCAATGGAGATTGTATGCTCCGGTCCTAATTCGCATAAGGAGATCGGAAGTTCCTCTTTGAAGTATAATTCTCTATAAGCAGTATCTTCCAAAATTGGAACTCCATTTTCTAAGAGTAACTTAGAAATAGAATTTCGAATCTCCAAAGAATAAGAATATGAGGAAGGATTTTGGAAATCTGGTATACAGTAAAAGAATTTAGGTTTTTCGGAAGAATTAGTCAGCACATATTTTAATTCTTCCATATCCGGACCTTCTTCTCCATAATTGATCCCGATGAAAGTTGGAGCGTAAGAAGAGAATACTTGTATTGCTCCTAGATAACTTGGTCTTTCTAAAAGAATGGGAGAATCTTCCTCTATAAAGTAACGGCTGAGTAGATCCAATGCTTGTTGGGAACCAGATGTTAAAAGAATTTCGTCCGCAGAAGAGCCTGGATAATATCGATCCGCAATCCAAGCACGTAAGTCGGAATGTCCCTGCGTGTCTGAATATTGAAATAGTTTTGAACCTTTTTTAGAAACAGAAGTTTCGAAAATATTTTTTAGATCTTCTATTGGAAACAAAGAATCATCCGGAAGCCCGCCTGCGAATGAGATCATTCCAGGAGTATCTATCACCTTTAATATATCTCTAGTCACAGAAGCAGGAGTTCTTTCAGTCCTCGCAGAAGGTCTGAAAATTTCAGATCTATTTTCTATAATTAACTTGCCCATCTTCTTATTTGGTTTATACATTATATTGAGATTACCATACAGATACAGAAATTGTTTTTATGACCAATACAGATCGACTTCTCACTAAATATTCTAAGATCGCGAATTCTTTGATAGGAAGGATTGAATCAGGAGAATTTCCTCCTGGTTCCAAATTGCCTTCTCTTAGAAAGATCTGTTTATTTGAGGAATGTAATCTTTCTACTGCGGTGGAGGCTTTTGGTATTCTTCAGGAAAGGGGTTTTATCAGTGGGAGAGAAAGGTCTGGATATTTTGTTCTTCCTCGGCCGGAACTTTATCCTAAATACAAATTAGAAAAACCTGTAAGAGTTCCGAATCCTTCTGTCCCAGAAGAGGTAAGTTCTTTGATGTCTGAACTTGCAGATCCTGGTTTTATTCCTTTCGGTGCAGCGGTTCCTGATCCACAGTTTTTGCCATACTCTGCTTTGCAAAAATCATATAAGAAATCTTTAAAAGACTCTCAGGTTTATAAATATTCTGATGCTGCTGGTATTTTAGAACTTAGGAAAAAGATTGCGATCCGTTCTTCTGGTAAAGAAAGAAGAGTTCGTCCCGAGGAAGTGTTTATCACATTAGGTTGTTCAGAGGCTGCATTTTTGGCCTTAAGTCTTTCTACAAAACCGGGTGATAAGGTCGCTGTGGAGAGTCCTCTTCATTTTGTTTTATACCAAATTCTTTCCGAATTAAAATTAAAAGCGATTGAGATCCCCACGGATCCTTTTACTGGTTTAGATCTTCAATCTTATATTTCCGTAATAAAGAAAGAATCCCCTAAATTTTTAATCACTATTCCTACTTTTTCAAATCCTACCGGAAGTCTTATGCCTTTAGGATCTAAAAGAGAACTTCTGAAAATTTCTTCTAAGTATGGTGTGAAAATTCTTGAGGACGATATTTATGGGGACTTACAGCATAACGGAGGAATTCGTCCTTCTTCTTTATTGTCTCTGGATACAGAAGATATTGTAACTCAGGTCTCTTCTCTTTCTAAATCAGTAAATCCTGGCCTTAGGATTGGTTGGATGATCAGTGATCAGAAAAAAGTAGAGAACGCTAGGCGTCTTCGTTTAGCGGAAGCAATTTCTTTGCCTGCGATTCCTCAGCTTGCTTCTTCTTATTTTATAGGATCTCTCGCTCATGAAAGACATTTAAGAGAATTTAGACGGAGGTTGGGAGGTTTGGTGCTTTCTTATGCAGATTCTTTTTTGGAATATTTTCCAAAGGGGACCAAGGTCGCCATTCCGAAAGGAGGTTTTCTTCTTTGGATAGAACTTCCTAAAGGAAAAGATTCTAGAATTCTTAGATTCCAAGCGGCTAAGAAGAAGATCAGTCTTGTTCCAGGAAATCTTTTCTCTCTTTCGGGCAAGTATGTGAATAATTTTAGAATTAATGCAGGAGTTCTAATGGGACCTAAGGTGATATCTGCTATCCAGACTCTTGGAAAAATTGCGAAAGAAATTTAGATTGTGGGTCAGTACAGGCTCCAAGTATTGTCCTTTGAGAGCATGAACTTAGAAACAGAAATCCAACAACCTACCATTTTATGTGATCCTTCCGGTAAAGTGAATCGGAATGCGATCGGCTGGTCCAAAACTCCCTTACATAGATGTAATGTAAAAGGCCATTGGCTTCGTAAGAAAAAATGGAATTACTGGTGTTTTTACGATCAAAACTTTTTGGCGTCCTTTACTGTTTCGGACATTGATTACGCAGGGGTGATCTTTTGTTATTGGTTGGATAGAAGGACAGGTGAATTTCAGGAAACAACAGTAATCACTCCTTTTGGAAAAGGAACTTTGCTTGGACAAACTGTTTCTAGTACAGCTCGGTACGAAGGTAAAGAAGGATTTTTAGATTTCCAAATCGATGCAGATGGAAATTACAAGATCAAAGTTGATTTTTTAAAAGGTACTAAAAAAGCGATCCAAGCAGAAATTACATTAGATATTCCTGAACAATGGGAAAGTTTGAATGTTGTAGTTCCTTGGAATAGAAATCGTTTTCAATTCACTCACAAATTATTCGGATTAGGAGCAAAAGGAAAAGTCACAACTGCTTCTAAATCTTATGAGTTCAATCCTAAGGATTCATTCGGAGTTTTGGATTATGGAAGAGGGGTCTGGCCTTATTTCAGTAAATGGAACTGGGCTTCTATGTCTTATCGTCCAGGCGGGAACGAAATTTATGGAATGAATTTAGGCGGCGGCTGGACTGATGGAACTGGAACTACCGAAAATGCTCTTTTGATCAATGGTAGAATTTATAAAATTCCTTCTGTAGTCGCTTTTGAATTCGATAAAAAAGATCCTACAAAACCTTGGATGATCTATTCCAAAGAAAGCAAAGCAGTCGAGCTTGTATTCACTCCGGATTTTCACAGAAAGGCTTATTCCAATATGGGTTTAATTGCTTCTAAAGTGAATCAAATGATCGGTAGTTTTGATGGTGTTTTCCGAATAGGAAAAAGTGAATTTAGGATTGAAAGAGGACAAGGTTGGGCAGAAGATCATATCGCCCGCTGGTAGATTAGAATGATTAAACTTTCCGAATATTCCACAGAACCTGACGAAGAACTTTCCAAAGAGAAAGCGGAAGAACTTCGTCAGAAGGAATTGGAAAGGATAGAAGAGCTGCAGATCCGTCTTTTTGCAGGGAAAAAGAAATCATTACTGATCATTCTTCAGGGAGTAGATGCTTCCGGAAAAGATGGGTCCGTCAAAAAACTTTTCTCAGCGTTAAATCCTTTGGGCTGCACCTGCAAGGCTTGGAAGGCTCCTACACAAGAAGAATTGAGCCGCGATTTTCTTTGGAGAATTCACAAAGAACTTCCCGGGAAGGGATGGATACAGATTTTCAATCGTTCCCATTACGAGGATATTCTGGTTCCTTTTGTTTCCGAAAGTTTATCTAAGGATAAACTCAAAGAAAGATTAGAGTTTATAGGTTCTTTCGAGGAATTTGTATCTAAGGAAAATCATACTCATATTCTCAAATTCTTCCTACATATTTCCCAAGAAGAACAGATCAAAAGGATAGAAGAGAGATTATCCAATCCTGAAAAGAATTGGAAGTTCGATCCAAGCGATCTAGAGGCTCATAAAAATTTCAAAAAGTACCAGAACGCGTATGAGTGGATATTTTCCCATTCTAAGGAGCGTTTTCCTTGGGTGATCGTTCCTTCTGACAAGAAATGGTATAGGGATTATCTGATCGCTAAGTCAGTTCGTAAGGAATTGGAAGACATGGATCTCAAATACCCTAAGCTGGAAGTCCAACCGGGCCAGATCTAACCTAGTTTTCTTTTTCAATTTTTTCTAAATTTTTGTAATTTAGAGGTTGACCTCTATGGTGCGGTGCAATATGAATGGATTGTGCGCTGCACTAAAGGTGTGGCGGAAAAGGAGAGAAAAATGGAAAAACAACTGTTGGACATTCTTAATGCTGGAATCGGACTTTTGAAATCTGGACAAGAAGGATTAGACAAAGCGAAAGTGGATTTGGAAAAAACCTACGGAGAATTAGTAGCTAAAGGTGCTGCAGACAATTCTGAAGGTTCTGTAAAAATTCGCGAATCTGTGGATAAACTTTTGAACGAAATCAAAGAAGTTTCCACTGTTGCTGGCAAAAACTACGAAGAAACTCGTGGTAAGATCGTTGAGAAGTACAATCAAATCTCCGAAGAGATCAAAAAACGCGTTCCAGAAGGCCAATTAGATGCTGTTAAAGCTAAATTGACCGAAGTAGCTGAAACAATCAAAGCTACTGCAAAAGGAAAAGCTTAATTTCCGACGAGCGGGCGAAGGGAAACCTCGCCTGCTAATTTCTTCCTACCTCTTAATTTCCACTGCTTGACATTTTCACTTTTCAGGTGTCTTTGCAAGGGATGTTCTCCCTAAAAAAACTGGCCTCACTGTTTTTTCCGATCTTATCTATTCTTCTTCTTTGTATCGTATCTTCCCAGAGTTGGTCCCAAACTTCGGAACCTTCTCCAGATAAAATTATAGAACAAAAGCCCAGTCCTATGAATGGACTTCCTCCTGAAAAAACTCCAACTGGACCTAGCCAAGCAGAACTTAGGGAGAAGTTCAAGAACCAGATAGGTGGTTTTGCATTTGGGCGTTCCGAAAAATATTATTCTTTGCAAATCGCCAGAATGTTAGATTCCCAATGGGCAATCGGGCTTAACGGTTATACCAACACTTATGTGAATCGTTTTGATAATGATACTGCATATTCTTATTATCTTCCCCCTCATGATTTTTATGGAAGATTGAGAAACAATCAGGAGAAGTATTGGGGAGGAGCATTCTTCGTCCAAAGGTTCATTGCAGATTCTCCTTTTTTCGTTTCTCTTTGGTTAGGAAGAGAACATTACCAAAAGAACCAAACTGCCTTGTATTGGGAATCTGCAGGTAATACGTATCGTTTTGAAAAAGATTCTTATAGTTCAGGCCCAAGGAACTACGCAGGTTTCGGAGTAGGATTTAGATTCCAAGCTAGTTCCGGTCTGTTTTTCGGCTGGGAAGGTGTGTGGAGTTGGTATGCTCCTTATCGTAATTCATTTTCTGTTTCAGATCTTTATTATTCAGATAGAACTGCAAGTATCGGAGATCTATTATATAGAAGGTATGCGTATCAGAATGCAGAAAGATTGCCAGGTTCTAGCTTCGGTTTGAATCTTTTTGTAGGCTGGGCCTTCTAATGAATTCGGATCCATTCCTTCTTCCTAAACCTTGGGTAATTGCTCATAGAGGAGATAGCGGAGAATATCCTGAGAACACAATGAGTTCCTTTCAAAACGCCTGGGAGCTTAAGGCGGATTGGATAGAACTAGACATCATTCACTCTGCTGATAGCAAGATTGTAGTCATTCACGATGACACATTGGATAGAACCACTGATCAAAAAGGAGAAGTGAAACTTCTTCCATTTAATATGATCCGTAAGGCGGATGCAGGCTCTTGGAAAGATCCTAGGTTTAAAGGGGAGAAGGTGCCGGATCTTTGGGAAGTCTGGGACTATCTAAAATCCAAAAACATTGGTCTGAATGTAGAGATCAAATCAGGAGCTTACGAAGAGATTCCGATCGAAACTCCTATCGAACAAGAACTGATAGACTATACAAAACAAAATTCTCTCTTCCATAAAACATTATTCTCTTCCTTTTGCTGGGACTCTTTGGTGCGTATTAGAGAATTATCCATAGAAGCAAAACTTGGTATTTTGATAGGGGATGAAACATCTTCTTGGATGGAAGCATTGGAGCTTGGTTTTAGATTGAACGCATTCAGTTTGAATCTTTCTGCAAAAGGTTTAGATAAGGAAACAGTTTCCAAGATCCAGAAAGAAGGTTTTAAGGTTTTAGTTTATACACTAAATACAGAAGAAGAACTGAAATTTGGAATAGATCTGGGAGTCGATGGGATCTTTACGAATTATCCTAAAAGAATGAGATCTCTTCTTACTTAATTTCTACTCTTGCAAATTGGTCCAGTTCTACCTGCCAATGATCTATCATATTTTTTAAAACTGTTACTACCTTTTCAGAAGGAACATCATAATTATCAGAGGAGAATGCGTCAGTCTCTTTGAATCCTGCTACATTTTTTAGATCTTCTCCTTCTGCTCTGAATCTATAGATCTCAAATTCTTCTGCGCCTCTTGCCTCTCCATTTTTAATGAAGAAAGGTTTGATCAGACTCATTCTATATTTTCCAAAACGAAAACTTTGCAAAGATTGTAGGAATTTATAAGTTCCAAGAGCTAATTCCAATTTCATATGATCAGAATATTTTTCCGATCCTAAGAAGGTAAGTGCAGAAGTTCCGCCGAATCCTAAATAAACTTCGAATTTAGATCCTTTCTCGTCTTGGACTTTGACTAGATCAATTTCCTTCAACCTTTCGCCGAATAACGCGAACGCTGCCATTTTGATCTTTTCTTCTTCATTTAATTGTGCGTCAGAAAGTATCGTTCTTACTTTTTCTTGAGGGGATTTAGAACAGGATGTTAATTGGAAGAAAGCCAGAGAAATTAATAATATATGAACAATTGTTTTCATAATAAATTCTAAAACCGATCCGCCATCTAATATGACTTATTTTCTGAAAAAAATCTATCGATAAAAATGCAATTTTGGCGTTCAAGCCTTCAAGTAATGATTTTTTTATTCGGGCATATAATCCCTTACTTTATCCCTTAAGGCTCGGCTTTTTATCGTTAGTTTAAATCAATTTGTTTTGCTATAATCGCCTAATGTATTCTCCGTTATATGTCAGAGCTATGGAAATAAATTTCCATATTTATTGAGAATTGATGTAAAACGACTTAACGTTGCCCCGGGCGAAATAATCGATTATTTTAATTGTTAATCGTTAGCCGAAACAGGAAGCCCTCAGACGAAGAAATTTATTAAAAAAATAGTAACCTAATACAAGTTTTGTCAAAAAATTTTATGCTGTGTTATGCGGAAAATTAAAAACACTTTACTAACTCTGTAAGAATATAACTGTTGTTACGTCAGTTAACATTTATGAAACCAAAGAAAGTCACTAACGATGATTTGGAAAAGATCATCGCCGGGGTAAAAACTCAAGCTGTTGAAGCGATAGGTAATTACCTCTACAAAGGATTTCGCATTCAGGTTAGTAAATACAACCTGTCTGGGGCGGAGAGGGTTCAGCTCCTTTACCAGAGGAGAAGGAAAGAAGGTCTTTGTATCGTCTGCGGCACTAAAGTAGGTAAAAAAAATCCTTCTACTGGCCGATTATATCGCCTCTGCGAATTCCACAGAAAGAAAATAGATAAAAAAAAGTAATACATAAAATCCGGAAAACGACTGATAATCTATATAGAGCTTAGCTCTGGTAGGTACTCTTGTTTTCCGGATTTTATTATAAGGGCGTCAATTTTCCCTATTTCTCGAACGCAGCTTCAAAAACACTGACGCCGTCCCGAATCCTAGTCTTAATCCTTCTTATTTTTTCTTTCTCCTTCTCCGTATTTGGCCAAGGGGAAAATCCTTCTAAACAAGGACCTTCTGATCCTGATATTCTATTTAGGATCGCTGAAGAAGCATATAAGGACCGTCGCTTTTACAAGGCTGCAGAAAGTCTTCGTAACTTCCTGGTTCTCTATCCTGGAAATTCTAAAAAAAATAGGGTGCTTGGCCTTCTCAAAGATTGTTTTCTGAAGTTGGATCGACCTGAGAAAGCTTTAGAAGTGAGTCTGGACCTTTACAAAATGGAACCGACAGGAGAATCCGGGTTAGAATCCTACTTGGAAGCCGGGCGCCTACTCGCCAAGATGGGAGAAATCGACCAGGCGAAGCAGATTTTCTCTTCTATTTGCAGACAATCTTACTCCAGAGCAATGGCAGAAAAAGCCGCCCTGGAATTCTCTGGTATCGATCTACTTTCGGATGGGGAAGAATCTTCTCCGGAAGGGGAATCTTGCCGCGAAAAATAAGGAAATACTCGGATTTCAGTCCGAATTCCCTCATCGCGAGCCGATACTAGTTTATAGTTGAATTCCCACGGAAGAAATTTTTAATCTCTGGTAAGTATGTCCAACGGCTTCTTTCAAATCGTGAATTACCCGAAAGGGTCCTATGTCATCGTCGAAGGCAAGAAAGAAGCTCATAATTTCTTTATTATCCGACAAGGCAAGGTCAGGGTTACCCGCGAAAACCAAGTAGTAGGCGAAGACCCGAATCAACTTTTGGGACCTGGAGATTTTTTCGGAGTGGTTGCTGCAATGAGTCAGCACGCTCAGATCGAATCGGCAATTGCTCTCACTGATGTTTCCTTAATTCAGGTAAGTTACGATCAGTTCGGAACTCTGATCCAAAAAAATACTCCAGTAGCGATGAAGATCATTCGCTACTTCTCTATGAAACTCAGACAGTTCGACTCTACAATCACTCGTCTGTCTTTCCGTACCGCAGTTGAAGAAGATCCGAATCAGTTGTTCTCAATCGGAGAATATTACTTTAACCAAAAGAATACTCTTCATGCAGCTTACGCTTTCCAAAAATATCTGCAATATCTTCCTAATGGTCAATTTGCTACTCAGGCAAAACTAAAATTACAAACTGTCAATCAACCGGTCGCTCCTCCTCCGATAGATTATACAAAGTTTAACCGTGCTTACGGCGATAACGAGATGATCTTTTGCGAGCACGAGCCTGGAAGAGAATTGTATATCATACAACATGGAAGAGTGAAGATCACTAAGATCGTAGACTCTAACGAAGTGCTTCTCGCTGTTTTACAAAGCGGAGATATTTTCGGAGAAATGGCACTTTTAGATAATAAACCTAGATCCGCTTCTGCAATTGCCTGGGGAGAAGTTCAACTCCTCGCGATTAACAAAGCAAACTTTGAGGGAATGGTGAAAGCACAGCCACAATTGGCAACTAGGCTAATCACTCTTCTTTCTGAAAGGATTTGGACTGCTTATAAACAGTTAGCTAACTTACTTATTTCCGATCCTCAAGGAAGGGTTGCTGATACATTACTCACTCTTGTGGAGAAAAACAGAGTTAAAGTCATTCCTAAGTCCACATACAATTTCGAGATCGGTACTAAAGACTTGATCAAGATGGTTGGATTAACTTATCCTAAAGATGAGAATCTTGTTCTGGATCTGATCTCCAAAAACAAATTTATCAAATTGGACCAGGGAAAAATTTCCTGTACCGATCTTGTTGAATTAGAAAAATTAGTACAAGCATTCCGCAAAAAATCTCAGATAGACGCTAAGATCAAAAAACGTGCCTAGATATTGATCCCAGCAGTTTTGCAATCTGCTTTGATCATGATCTCTACTAGTTCTTTAAACTTAACCTTAGGCTCCCAACCAAGTTTTGCTTTTGCTTTTGCAGGATCTCCGATCAAAAGATCTACTTCGGTTGGTCTGTAAAAATTAGGATCTACTTCTATTAAAAGTTTTCCGTCTTTCTTATTATAACCTTTCTCTTGGTCACCTTTTCCTTTCCATTCTACTTGGATGTCTAGATGTCTGAAAGATTCTTCTATAAATTCTCTGACTGTATGTGTTTCATTGGTTGCTACTACATAATCGTCTGGTTCTGATTGTTGTAACATCATCCACATCATATTTACATAATCTGGCGCATAACCCCAGTCTCTTTTTGCGTCTATGTTCCCTAAGTGGATCGGACCACCTTTTCCAGAAACGAGTCCGGCGACTCCAAGAGTGATCTTTCTGGTTACGAAACCTTCTCCCCTTCTCGGAGATTCGTGGTTAAATAAAATTCCGTTAGAAGCATGTAATCCAAATGCTTCTCTGTAATTTACTACTGCCCAGTATGCATATAATTTTGCGACTGCGTAAGGTGATCTCGGATAGAATGGAGTTTTTTCGTCTTGGGGAACAGCCTGGACTTTTCCGTACAATTCAGAAGTAGAAGCTTGGTAGAATCTGGACTTCACTCCAGTTTGTTTGATTGCATCTAAAATTCTTAAAGTTCCGACTGCATCTACTTCTGCAGTGTATTCAGGAACTTCAAAAGAAACTCCTACGTGAGATTGAGCAGCTAGATTATAAATTTCGTCTGGTTGGACTTTTTCTAAAACCCTGTTTAGGTTACTGGAATCGGTTAAGTCTCCGTAATGTAGAAAAAGGTGAGGGTTTCCTCTTAAATGTTCGATCCGATCTCGGTTTAAAGAGCTGGTTCTGCGGACGATCCCGTGCACTTCGTATTTTTTTTCCAAAAGAAGTTCGGTAAGATAGGATCCGTCTTGTCCAGTGATCCCTGTAATAAGCGCCTTTTTCATTCTGGAACCAAAAACCCCGGCTTTGTTATTGGGGCAAGAAGGATTAGAATATCAAACTGGTCTGAAATTCCAATATTTGTGGGACTTCCAACAAGAGGATCAAACTGTCCCTTTTATCCAATTTTTCTTTCTAAATTCGTAAATGAAAATAAGGGA
This sequence comes from Leptospira koniambonensis, assembly GCF_004769555.1. NCBI lineage: Bacteria > Pseudomonadati > Spirochaetota > Leptospiria > Leptospirales > Leptospiraceae > Leptospira > Leptospira koniambonensis. Next base: position 1,119,148 of record NZ_RQFY01000004.1, read on the forward strand.
AAGTGATGAGATCCAAACGAATATAGCTGCCCAGATACCAAGAGTTCCACCTTTCCATACGATCCCGAAAAGATAAGCCAACGGAAGCATTACTAAATAGGTGAGAAGAATATAGATCCTAAAGACATAGTTCTGCAAACCGGCTCCTCTTAAAGCTGCACCGATCACCATATGATATGCGTCTCCTATCTGGATGACTCCTAATAATAACAGCACAGGATAACATTCTTCTACCAAGGCTTGGTCTCTGGTCATCGCATACACAATGATCTTTCCTAAGAAGATAAAACATAAACCTATGAATCCCATCACATGTGCAGAAATGAATGCGGAACGGAACGCAGAATGATAAGCCAATTTGTATTTTTTAGCTCCCATTGCTTGTCCTAAGATTGTAGTGGCCGCCACTCCGAATGCGTATCCAGGTAAGAATGCAAAACTTAATGTTGAAAAAAGGACATTAGACGCAGCAACTGCTAACACAGAGATCAGCCCCTGTATTTTGGAGAAGATCACGAATGCAACGTTAACTAATCCTTCCTCAAATCCTGGAGGAATTCCTACTTTGAAAATTTCAATTATATGTTCTTTGCTTGGTAGAAGGTTTACTCCTTCGAAATATTTCCCTAATTTATAATAAAAAAAGAATATAGGAAATACAAGTAGCCCAGCAAATCCAGATATAGAAGATGCAAGTCCAGCACCACCTAGTCCCATAGGAGAAAATCCTAGATTGCCGTAGATAAATATCCAGTTAAAGATTATATTTGCGATCGTAGTCACTGCCATGGAAACAAAACCTGCCTTGGTTAACCCAAGACCATCCATGAACCCTCTGAAACAGAATCCTAAAAAATAAAATCCACTGCCTATAAATCTAAAATATAAATATTCGGTCCCAAGTGTATTGACTGTTTTTTCAGGGCCGATCAAAAACATGAGAGATTCTGAAACCCAAGGTCCGGATATTGATAAGAAAGATCCTAAGAGTAAAGAAAGATAAAGTGTAGAAACTCCTACTTTTCCTATCTCGGATCTTTTTCCTTCTCCAAACCTTCTCGCGACTATGATCTGAACTCCCATTGAAAATCCGATTAGGAAAGCAACAAGAGTGTAATAACTAGTCCCACCAATACCAATCGCTGCGATCGCATTTTGGCCAAGATATCCGACCATAACAGTATCCGTAATCCAAATCAAAGATTGGCTTAACATTCCGAAAACAACAGGTAATGCTAAAGAAAGGATTTTAATGTTTAATCGGCTAGGGCGATATAGTTTGAGTATTTTTTTATATAAAGAGGCCAAGTACTTTCCAGCTTTGAAAGGAGGGTTGTGCAAACAACATTTTTTCCATGAAAAACGGTTTATCCAGATAACGATAGAGTTAGGATGACTTAAAAGCGTAGAAGATACATGGATTCGAATATAGGATTTGCTGACCTTCATAATCATCTATACGGTAGTCTGAAACCTGAACTTCTTAGGCAGATGGGATTGAATAATCCATCTCCTCGTTGGGAAATTTTTACAAAACCTTTCCAGGAACTTTATGGAAAGTCCATCAATACAGAAACTTTCTTCGAAGATCATAAGTCTTTAGAAGATTTTAAGAAGATCTATTTATTTAATCACCAAGGTCCTTTTCCTGAGTTCCAGGCAAAGTTCAATCTGATCATTGCACTTTCTAAATTTGATCCTCAAGAGATTAAATTTGTATCTAAACATATCACCAAAGATCAATACGAAGAAGGTGTAGTCTTTGGAGAATATCGTATCATGTATTCTCCGCTCGATACTTACCAAGGAATTTATTCTAAAACGTTAGCTGCTTGCGAAGGTTTTGAAGAAGCAGAATCAGAACTTTCCGGAAATGCAAAATCTCGTTTAGTAGTTTCTTTACATAGGGACGGAGACATTTTTAAAGAATACGAAATGTTAAAAGAGATGATGGAAAAAGATCCCCTCATCAAAAAATATCTAGTCGGTTTAGATTTTTGTTATATTGAAGAAGGTTTTCCGCCTAAGGGAAAAAAGGAATTTTTAAAAGAAATTCAGAAAGATAATAATGCAGAAACTTCTACAGCGCTTACCGTTCTTTATCATGTGGGGGAGTCTTTCTTGGATAAAACTCTTCTATCCGCATCTCGCTGGATTTTAGAAACAGCCGAATGGGGAGCGCATAGGCTTGGACATGCAATCGCGGTTGGATTAGATCCGAACGCTTATCTTGGGAAAAAAGTTTTAGAGCCAGTCTCCGAAAGAGAAGATACTCTCAAATTCCAATTAGATCATTGGGATGAAATTTCCAAATACGGAGAATTACCTCCTAAAAAAAGATTAGAATCTGAATTGGATTCGATCCGACATAAGGAGAAGGTAGAAATTTCCGTTACTGAAAACCTGGTCTCTGAAACAAAGGTATTTCAAGAGTATTGTATGGATCGGATCAAAAATACGAATGCGGTCATTGAGTCTTGTCCAAGTTCCAATGAGTATATTGGAATGGTAAGAGACAAGGCTCACCATCCTTTAATTAGATTCGCTCGTAAAGATCTGAAAATTACGATCTCTACTGATGATCCTGGGATTTTCGGGACCAATATCAAAGAAGAATATGATAAGGCTCATAGTTTAGGATTGGATGCTGAATATCTGGAAAAGATCAGGAAGAATTCTTTCCAATACACCTCCGAAATTCTATCCGGAAGAATAACAGAGCAAGGAGCTATTCTCTAAAGATGAGATCTTTTTCTAGATTAAATAAGTTCCTTGCCCTTTCTATACTTTTTGCATTTTCTTTTCCAACGTTTGCTCAGAATCAAAGTGATTTTTCGGATCCATACGATTATAATTTAAGAAATTATAAAGATGAAAAATCTCCTGATGGATTTAAGGAGTATTCTCTTCCTCCTAAAATGGATAAGCCAACCTTGGTAAATCCGAGGAATGTGCAGATCCCTTTTCAAACAGGTTTACCAACTACTTCTGGAAACCAAGGAACCAGAAGGACTACGAACCCAGTCCAGGGCAGAAATGACGATGGGCTTTTCAATCCAATCACCGGCGAAGTAAATACCGAGGCATTACAAAGACAACAAGATCAAGCAAGAGATCGTAAAAGAAAATTAGAAGAATTTGGCAACGATCCTCAACCGTATACGGAATCTAGACTTCGTCGTTTTTCGATCATATTTTTTATGACACTTCCTATTGCGGCAGGTGTCGCATATGGTGCGTTATCCGCTGCAGAACCGGGTTATCAGAAAACATTTGAGGGTGGATGGATCGTTTTCGGTGTGGCTTCTACACTAGCACTTACAAATGCTTGGTTGGATTTGAGAGATTATGATCGTATGAAGTTGGAGAACCAACCGCAAAGTCCTGCTCCAAATCCAACTGTACCAGATAAACTTTCCGAAACAATACATCCGAAGCTAATGCCAGGGTATGGATTGTATTCCAAAAATTTCGAATATAGAATGGAATTCGAATTTTTCAACACCCGTTTCTGATATAAAATGAATCCTTTTTTAGATCCCGATTTACGGATAAAATTAGTTTCCGAATGGGGAAGGATCTCACTCTTCTTCGAAGAAAATATTAAACCTATCTTAAGATTTATATTTGGTGTTCTAGGAGTTATTTCTCTTTTTATACTGATCTTTCTATATGGATTCTATTATCCACCCGAGTGGATTCATTCACTTCGCCTGGTTACTGTAACTATAGTTTGGTATTTAGTAATTTATGAATTTTTAAGTTTTATATTCACATTAAGTCCATACAAGGCTTATTTAAAATTTCATAAGATAGAAACATTTGTAGTCTTACTCGTGATCTTACAATTCTTCTTTGAAGAAAAAATAGAATCTATTCTTTCCCAACAAAGAACAGAAGAAGTTGTACTTTTATTTTTATCTTTAAGTCAGTTGACATTGGCGTTCGGTGGGTTTGCTCATTTTTTAAGAAGAGCAAGACTTTCTCTCGGAAAAATTTCTCCATCTTTGGTGATGACTGGAAGTTTCGCTATCCTGATAATTTTGGGAACCGCTGCATTATCCCTTCCTAGAGCAGGAGCAAGGCCAATTCAACTAGTAGATCTCTTTTTTACTGCAGTAAGTGCCGTTTGTGTAACTGGGCTAAGCACGATTGATGTTTCTCAAGATTTAACTGGAACAGGACAAGTGATCTTGATGGTTCTTGTTCAGCTCGGTGGACTAGGGCTAATGACTTTGACTGTGTTCTTTGCATTAGTTTTAGAAGGACAAGTTTCCGTTACCGAAAAACTGATCGTTAAGGATCTATTTAGCCAAGAATCTATAGGAAGAGCTGGCTCCATCTTAAAACAAGTTGCCTACCAAACATTTGCGATAGAAGGGGTCGGTTCTATTTTTCTATACTTCACATTTCCGAAAGAATTAGGACTTTCACAAAAAGAACTTATCTTTCAATCTGTATTTCATTCTATAACAGGATTTTGTAATGCAGGTTTTGCACTTTTTTCTAAGGGACTCGCAGAGCCTTATTTCAAGGGATCATATTCATTTCTTTCTATATTGATGATCTTGATCGTATTCGGCGGTTTAGGTTTTCCTACTGTGAATCAACTTTTAAAGAAGATTAGATTTGACGGAGAATCTTTTAGACATCGTTTTTCTTTGGGTTCAAAGCTGATCCTTGTCACTACATTATTTTTATTACTCTTTGGTTGGATATCCTACTGGGTATTAGAAAGAAATTTTAGTTTGAAGGGTTTGAGTTGGTATGACCAGGCATTTCATTCTTTATTCTATTCAGTCACAACAAGGACCGCAGGATTTAATACCTTGGATACTTCTACCATGGGGATCCCGATGGTGTTTGTGAGTTTATTTTTGATGTGGGTGGGTGCTTCTCCTAATTCAACAGGAGGAGGGATCAAAACTTCTACCTTGGCACTTGCGGTTTTGCAATTTTATCAATTCTTTACTGGGAAAGAAAGAGTAGATATATTTGGGAGAACTGTCGCAGAAAATTCTCTTTCAAGAGCATCTGTTGCAATCGTACTTTCTATGTTTATAATATTCATGGGCATCTTCTTCCTGATCTGTTTTGAGAAACCTTTGCCTTTTCTGGATATTTGTTATGAAGTAGTTTCTGCTTACGGGACTACAGGTCTAACTCGGGGGATTACTTCTAAGTTTGAAACTCCTGGAAAATTGCTCTTATGCGTTATAATGTTTGTGGGAAGGGTTGGAGTTCTAACAGTGTTATTAGCTTTTGTTCCAAAACCTAAACCTAGAAGATATTGGTATCCTGAAGAATATGTCGTGGTCGGTTAAAGGAAGGTTCGAATGAGAAAGAAAAGGATCGCAGTCATTGGCCTCGGAGATTTCGGGATAGAACTCGTAAAAAGACTTTATGAAGACGGACAAGAAGTCACCGCAATTGATCAGGATAAAAACAAGATAGATCGTATCAGAGAATTTTCTACTTACTGCGTTGCGATTGATTCTACTGACGAATCAGAATTGAAAGAACATGGTTTGGATGAAATGGATGCAGTTGTTTTAGCGATCGGAGATAATTTTGAAAATCTGATCGTGACCGCGGATGCATTAAAGAAGATCGGTGCGATCAATATATTCGCGCGTTACCAATCCGATCTAAACAAAAGAGTTTTGCAGATGTTGGGGATTGAGAACTTATTCAATCCAGAAGAGAGAGCAGCTCATTCTATGGCAGAGCAACTTTCAAATAGTAGTGTAAAAGGTGTTACCCTGCTTGGACAAGATTATAGAATTTTAGAAGCTATGGTCCCGAAACATATGCAAGGAAAGACTGTTCAAGGCGCAAAACTTAGAGAAGATTGGAACTTAAATTTGATCACAGTCAAAAGACCTAAAAAGACCAGAAGAAAATCAGATCGGAAAGACGAAGAAGTTTTAGGGATTCCTTCTCCAAATCTTGTATTATCAGAAGGAGATATCTTAGTTCTATTCGGAAAAGCGGAAGACCTGGAACAGATGATCGGAAATCGTTAAGTAAGTTTTAGAAAACTTTTATACAAAACTATCAAATTTTAAATGAAAACGATCCGATTTGGGAGTAAAATCAAGTTCAATCCGGTCGAAAGAATATAATGATGAGAGTTCTGATCCTTTTGCTATTATTAGGATGCAATTTTTGCTCTCCTCTCCAGGTAAAATCCCAGGTAGAGGTAGAAAGATCAGATCATATTCGCTATTACGAAAAAACCTACGCATTCCTTCCTTTTTTTGGCCAAGCACCTCCTATTATTATTCGAGAAAACGAAGATCTGATCCGGGAAAAATTAGCGGAGAAGGGTTACAAAGAAGTAGAAATCTCCAGAGCAGACCAATTAATACATTATGATATATTAATATTTCCAAGAGGAAGTGTAATCGATCGTAAAACGGATCTGGGAGCGTTCGGTGGATGGACCAGCGCAAGAGGGATGAGATATCATTCTTATGGCGGGACTTCCAGTAGATTAGCAGCAGTTCCTATTTTGGGAAGTGTAGGAGGATATTCTCCTTTTGCTTTTATGGGAAATTTTGGTAATTCCAGGATTTCAGGAGCAAGTCCTTATTACGAAAATTTTTACGATGTGATCTTTAAGCTAGTGATCTATGATGGAAAACGTTATAGAGGACTTCCTTCCAGTGTACTTTTGAAAGCTAACGTGGAAGGAGAAGGAAGATCCGGGCCGATGTTCGATGTGATCCCTTATCTAATTACCGGCTTTTTTAAATCATTTCCCAATTTCGCAGGAGAAAAAAACGAAGTCATCTCCGAAGAAGAAGTTTGGAGAGGTCATTGATCATCCCATAGGATAAGGGATCTTTTTAGAAACCTCGTCTATTTTTTTCAAAATATCATCGGACAAGATTAGATCAGTAGCTTTTAAACTTTCTTCCAATTGTTCTACAGTATTGGCTCCAATAATTGTAGAAGCAACATAGTCATGTTGTTTGGACCAAGCAACCGATAGAGTAGTCACACTCATCCCTGCTTCCTTAGCTATTTCTATCAGTTCTTTTGTAGATGCAAGTGTTCCCTCATTCAGGAAACGATGTGCCATTCTTCTTTGTCTTTCTGTAGGAAGTTTTGAATAACGTGTGAATCTTGCGTTTTCAGGCGGAGTTGGTCCGTTATACTTTCCGGTCAATACTCCTCCTGCTAAAGGTGAGTAGGGAAGAAGGCTGATCTGTTCTCTTCTACAAATATCAGAAAGAGCGTCTTCGAATCTTCTGTTTAAAATGCTGAAATTGTTTTGGATGGATTCGTATCTTGCGAGTTTGTTCGTGCGGGAAACTTCCAAACTTTTCATGGTTCCCCATGCAGTCTCGTTACTGCTTCCTATATATCTAACTTTACCTTCGTCGATTAATTCGGTCAAAGCTTCTAATGTTTCTTCGAATCCGAAATCGTGATCTGGCCAATGAGTTTGGTATAAGTCTATATAATCTGTTCCAAGTCTTTTCAAACTTCCTTCGATCGCTACTTTTATGTTTCTGCGATCTAATGCGGTTTTACCTTCTCTTACAGGAGGAGTGAACCATCCATGTCCAGGGCCGCAGACTTTCGTTGCGATCAGAATGGATTCTCTCTTCTTAGTCTTTAACCAATTACCAAAAATTTTTTCCGTTTCATGAACATACTCTGCTTCTGGAGGAACAGGATAGATCTCAGCAGTATCATAAAAATCTATTCCCGAATCGAAGGCTTTATTCAAAATCCGATGTGCTTCTTTCTCGTCACAACTGGAGCCAAAAGTCATGGTCCCCATACAAATTTCGGAGACCACCATCCCTGTTTTTCCAAGCCTTCTTTTTTTCATTCTTACCTCTTTTATTTTCCTTCCGCCCAGGATTCTTTTCTTGGATCGGCTCCGCCATATAAAATTCCTGTTTTAGGATCTTTTAAAGAAATACAAGGAGCCCCAAAATCATATTCCCACTTTTCTCTTTCTTTGACTTCGTAACCAAGTGTTTCGAGTGCTTTTCCTTCTTTTTTATAGATATCTTCTTCTAATTCTATTCTTCCCGGATAATATTTATGAGGGGAGAAGGCGTCGGGCCAGTTCAAGGATCGAAAACGAGGAGCACTCACTGCTTCTTGTGGATCCATTCCAAAAACTACTAAATTTAAGAATACTTGGACTACTGCTTGGGTTTGCATATCTCCGCCTGGAGTTCCAAAACTCATCCAAAATTTTCCATCTTTAAATACCATGGACGCGTTAGGCGTAATCGTTGGCCTTTTCCCCGGAACCAAAGCAGATGGATGGTTTGGATCTAATCGGAATTGGGTCATTCTAATTCCTAAAGTGATATCACCCTCTATAATTGGAGACTGAGGAAAATCACTCGGCGTTAAGGAGAGAGAATTTCCTTTAGAGTCAATAATGCTTAGGTAAGTTGTATCTCTTCCTATTTTTCCTGATTCCGTTCTTTCCCAAAAACTTGGAGTAAGATCAAAGAAAGATTCTTCATTTATAGCGAGAGAATCTTCTTTTTGATAAGCGATCTTTTTTGCGCTAGCTGGAGATTCGAATAAGAATGGATTTCCTGATGGAGGAGTTTTTCCAAAAGCTTTAGATTGTAGAAGTTTTCTTCTCTCTGCGGCATATTCTTTGCTGAGCAGGCCCTTCTCCGGAACGGAAACATAAGCTGGATCTCCAAAATATTTTTCACGATCTGCCATTGCTAATTCAATCGCTTGGGTTACAGTGTGAACGTACTCCTTAGAGTTATGACCCATGGATTTAAGATCTATACCTTCTAAAATTTGTAGAACGATAGGAACGACTGCACCTTGGTTCCAAGTTCGATTGGAGAAGATTGTATAAGATCCATAGTTGCCTTGTAAGGGAATTTCCCAGTCGGCGCTGTATCTAACTAGATCCGACTTAGCCATTGTACCATCATGTTCTGAGTGGGCTTTTGCGATTTTATCTGCGATTGGTCCCTTATAAAAATAATCTCTTAAAGCTTCGAGAGACTCTGCGCGGTTTTTTCCAGAAGAAGAAGCTGCCTTCTCTGCTTCTGCCAACTCTTTCAATGTTGCGGATAACGCAGGTCTTTTAAATCTTTCTCCGGCTTGAAGTGGTTTCCACCATTTATCTCCCACATAAATTTTTGCGTTATAAGGAAGCAAAAATTTAAGACCTAATCTTTTGAAAACTCCTATGTTCAAATTCCTCATTAAAATTCTGTGAACAGGAAAACCTTCTTCAGCAATTTGGATTGCTGGTTTACTTACTTCTTCAAAAGATTTTGTTCCATATTTTTTGAGTAATGCAACGATCACATCAGGAGATGCAGGAACCAATTGAGAAGAATATTTCAACATTGGAATGGATTCATGTCCTCTAGATTTAAAATATTCTATCGTTGCCTTTGCAGGTGCAGTCCCAACGCCAATATAACTATGAACTTTTTTATCTGTTTGGTCATAATAAAGCAGGGGAGCAACTCCAGGAAAAGATGCTTCTTCTCCTTGGGTCACATTCAGAACTAAAAGTGCTGCCACTCCTGCATCCGCTGCATTCCCACCCTTCTCCAAAATTTCCAAAGCAGCTTTGGTAGCCAATGGATGACCGCTTGCTACCATCAATTTAGAACCATGGGCGGTGGATCTTTCTGTATGATACGGATCTTGGAAACTCATAGTCTCTCCAGGTTGGGAAGTTGCATAATAGAGTATTACTAACACTAGAACGATTACTAGAATTCCTGATAAAGAATACGTTAGGATTTTTTTCATGATTTCCTCTTCACTGTGAGAGGATCTTTCTGTCTTTCGAAGGAACGAGCAAGATTTTTTTCTACTGGAAAGCCTCGAAAGGAATAAACGGAATTTATAACTTTTGAACTATAGTATAGTCCAATCATAGATAGGGAATTTGAAAAAATCTCCCGGTCTGAATCATAGGGGCTAAGCTTTGACCAAACGTTTTTCTTTTCATTATGCTTGGATCGTTTTGATCGTTACATTTTTCACTTTGATCGTTGCTGCCGGAGTCAGGTCCATGCCTGGAATTCTGATCGTTCCCCTCGAAAAAGAGTTCGGTTGGAATAGATCGGCAATCTCCTTTGCGGTCTCTGTAAACCTTTTATTATATGGATTAGTCGGACCATTCGCTGCAGGACTCATGAATCGTTTTGGTATAAAACGAATTATGGTATTCGCACTCGCGCTATTGATCTCAGGAATCCTGCTAACAACAATTATGCGGACAAACTGGGAACTAGTAGTTCTTTGGGGAGTCATGGTTGGATTCGGTTCCGGAATGGCTGCTTTGGTCTTAGGGGCCACAGTGGTCAATCGTTGGTTCGTTTCTCATAGAGGACTTCTCATGGGAATTTTAACAGCGAGTACTGCTACAGGTCAGATCATCTTTCTTCCATTTTTAGCTTCGCTTACAGAACAAGAAGGATGGAGAAATGCAGTCTATGCGGTTGCTTCTATATTAGCGATACTTCTTCCTACAGTATTCTTCTTGATGAAAGACTCTCCTAAACAGTCCGGGCTCTTACCTTATGGGGCGAAAAGTGAAGAAGAAGGTATCCTACCTGTTTCCGGAAATCCATTCATGGAAGCGATATCTGCATTAAGAGTTGGATTGAGATCCAGGAATTTTTGGCTTCTTGCGGGAAGTTTTTTTGTATGTGGAGCAAGCACTAACGGACTCGTAGGAACTCATTTAGTTCCTGCATGTTCTGATCATGGAATTCCAGAAGTAAGAGCTGCTGGTCTTTTAGCACTCATGGGAATTTTTGATTTGATCGGAACAGTTGGCTCCGGCTGGCTATCGGATAGAGTGAATAATAAAATTCTGTTATTTATGTATTATGGATTGAGAGGTATCTCCTTATTATTATTACCTCAAGCATTTGATCCTGAATCGAATAAACTTTCTATATTTGCAGTATTTTATGGATTAGATTGGATCGCTACTGTTCCTCCTACAGTTGCTTTGACTGCTAAAATATTCGGAAGAGAAAAAGTAGGATTGATGTTCGGTTGGGTAGTTGCATTCCATCAGATCGGAGCAGCTGTTGCTGCATTTGGAGCCGGTTATATCCGAACAGTACAAGGAGAATACGATCTTGCATTTATGTTTGCAGGAGCATTATGTGTGATCACAGCACTCGGGATATTTGCAGTATCAACAGAGAAAGAAGAAGGGAAACTTTCAGAAACACCTGAGTTCGCATCATAATTAAAGAAGTTCTAAGGACTTATTCTAGGAGTTCTACTTTTCCTGAAATTGGAGTGATAGAGCGGATCTTATCTTTTTTATAATCTAATTCATATAGAGTATAATTATTATAAGGTCTGTATTCTTGGTCTTTGGATTGTTTTACGAGTTCAGGATCTCCTAAAAAGTAAACGGATCCATTTTTAACCACAGGGAAACAACCCACAAAAGAAGAATCATATCTTTGTTTTGTTTTTAGATCTATAACTACTATGTTTCCCAATTTTCCATCAGCTCTTTCAGTGAAGGACAAAACTTTTCCATCAGGACTAAAACTAATATTTACCTGTTCTTTATTTTCTCTTGGCTCTTTGGACTGAGGATTTATTGGAAAAGGATAGAATGGATCAGAGAATTTGACCAATTCTCCAGTTAAAGTAGGAAGTTTATAAAGTCTGTTTTCCTTTTCTGTTGCAACACGTACTAAAACTAGATCTTCTGCAATTGTATATACATCAGTAATCTGTAATTTTCCACTTTCTATCCAAGCTAGAGTTTTTAATTCAGAAGTTTCGAGAGAATATTTATGGATCGGAACTCTGAGAGACTCTTCTCCATGTTCAGAGTAACGTACTTCATTACCAATCAATACTATATTTTTTTGATCGGGAGAAACATAAGGTTGGTAACCTGGAAGAGATTTTATCTCCTTCTCCTTTTCATAATCGTATAAAACTGTTTCCCATCGATTTCCATTTTTTCTGGAGAAGATCACAATGGATTTATCTTTTAAAAATCCACTATTCCCAGGAAATGCATCTCTTGTTCCATGGATTGTTTTCACTTTAGAGTTCGCTAGATTTAATAAATTAAGATCTTTGGAAGTTTTAAAAAGAATATAGTTCTGCTTTCTAAAAACAGGGATCCCTTTCTCTTGGGTTCCCGTATAAACAAGTCCAGTTTTTCCGTTGATAGAAGAAATAGAGATAAGTCTTAAGATACCTTTGTCTTCTTGAACTGCGTAAACAGGACTCATAAAAGAAACAGGTGTAGGAGTAACTGAGAAGATCGGATTTTGTAAGATAGTTATGATGAAGATAGATCCGAGGATTCGTAAGAGAGCAAGGTTCAGAAATTTATTTTTAAGTGTATCCTTCGCTCGCATAAAGTCATTCTCCGAAAAAATCCAGGTTTCGTCAGTAAAATTTATCCTATCGGCCCGGATCGATTTCCCAAAGAGGATATTAGATTAACGTTTGATCTCGAAAGTCCTAAACGTACCTTTAGCATCTTCCCAGTGGATTGTAGCTTCCGTTACTTTCGCTTTAGAAGGTCCTCTTTGAACTGCTTTGTATAAATCTTCGATAAAAACTTTGTCTCCTTCTACTACAACTTCTACTTCGCCGGTAGGAAGATTCATAGTGTAACCTTTCAGTCGGCATTCTTGTGCTCTTTGTAGCACAAAATATCTAAAACCAACTCCTTGTACGGTTCCTCGGATCCTAATTTTTGCTCTAAATTCGTTTTTTGCGGCCATTCACGTTGTAACTCCAACAGCTAAATTATACTCCCTCATTCTTGAGAAGAAGCCTTATTTACCATCCAGGAGGAGAAATCCTGCAAAAACTGCCAAAGTATCTCTTTAGATTCTTCGTCTGCTTCCCAATCCTTTATCGCTTTGCGGTAACAGGAAAGCCAAACTCTTCTAGCTTTTTCGTCGATCGGAAATGGAAGATGTCGAGCTCTCATTTTAGGAGGGCCATATTTTTGAACATAATAGGGCGGACCTCCGAGCACTTGCACCATAAAGTCAGCTGACTTTACTTTGCTCTCTTCTAGATCTTCTGGAAACATTCCACGAATTTCACTGACAGCTATTTGATCATAGAAAACAGAAACAAGTTCCCTAATAGAATTTTCTCCAACCTTTGAGAACAATTCTCTAAGAAGAGGACTGGGAGGAGGAGGTCCTCCAGGTGGAGTATAAAATGTTGCACTCATGTAGAAGATCCCTTCTTCATAAAATCCAATATCTTAGGTTCGAACTCTTGGACTAATTTTTGGTACACATCTTTTTTAAAGGAGACTACGGTCGAAAGGCATTCTTGAAATGGAATGAATCTAACTCTTTCAAACTCTTGTTCATGAGCCATTAGATCGCAGTCTTCTGCTTTACCATTCCAGTATAGAAGATACCACTTTTGAGTTTGGCCTCTATACTTCTTTAGATTAGAGCTCAAACGTAAGGACTCAGGAAAATCATAATTGATCCAACTAGGATATTCATAGATGATCTTAGCATCATTGATGCCTACTTCTTCTAAAAGTTCTCTTTGAGCAGCAGAGTTAGGATCTTCTCCATCATCTATTCCGCCTTGAGGAAATTGCCAAGAGCCTTTAAAATTCAGTCTTTCTCCTACTAAAACCTCTCCTTTAGAGTTGAAGACTACCATTCCCACGTTCTTTCTATACGGTTTGTCCATCTTAGTAGAGATTTACATCATATATTCGATAGACAAGCCTATAAAAAAATTTGGACCTAAAGTAATACGCATTTAGTAGAAAAACATGATAAATCAATTGAGGATAGACAAAGAGAGGCCATAAGATTCTTTGGATTAATATTCCGATTCCAATAGGTGGATGTGTTGCTTACGATGTCGGTCAGATATAAAATTCGCAGACCTCAAGTATTTTCAGAGAAGGATTTCGAAATTAGGGAATCTGAGATACCAGGGATCGGAATGGGGTTATTCTCCAAACAAGACTTAGTCAAAGGTGATACGGTAGGATTTTATACCGGTAGAGTGCTTAACGATAAGTCTGCAAACTCTGCCAAATACTGTGAGTCCAAATATTTACTTTGGATCTGCAAAGATCATTGGATCTACGGAGAAGGCAAAGAGTCAAACTATACTCGTTATATCAATCATAGCTCTAAGCCGAATGTAAAACTAGTAGTATCTACTCGTTGGAAGACTGCAAGATTCGAAGCAATGCGTAAGATCAAAGCAGGCGAAGAGTTATTCTTCGATTATGGCGACGAGTATTGGATCCATATAGACATTTCTCCTGTAGAGCAGAACTAAGTTCTGCTTTGACGCGATCAATATCCGTTTAACAACGAATAGCACATTTTTTTTCTCGTAAGAAACAAAAAGTTTCGCGTATCTAACTCATTAATTTTATCTCTATTTCCTGCAAAGAGTGGATTCCCTTTAAACGATAAAGAATATTGGAACTCGGGAGCCGGTTCTGAATTTATTATCCGACATAAAGAACGGCGGAAGAACTCCCTATATAGAGAATAAGGCATTACCTTATTGGACTTGGATCCTTCCGTTAATCCTGTTTCATTTCGCTTCTAAGGCATCCTTAGCCTTCCAAGTGGATACTGGGATCTCCATATCCTATCTTCCTATTCCTGTTGGTATTGTATTATGTTTTTGGTGGGGGCCGGCACGCACGTTACCCGCAATGTATGCCAATGCATTGTTCAGTGCAAATCTTTGGGGACTTCACGATGTAGATAAATATCCAATCTATTGTCTTTGGGAAGTTTTAGCTGTCGGAATTTCTTGGCTCTTCTTTATCAAATTCAGAAAAGGAAAAGTTTGGTTACCCGATCTAAGAGAAACAGTTCGTTTTTTACTTTGGGTAGCTTTCCCCGCGGCGATATGTAACGGGATCTTAGTGGCAGAAGGTCTCGTATTATTCGGAGACCTCCCTCAAGACAAGTTACTCATATCTTCTTTGCAGGGGATGAGTGCCACACTATTCGATACACTGAGTGTTTCTGCTCCGACCTTATTATGGGCAACTCCTTGGATGGAACTCAAAGGTTGTGCAAGAACAGAAGGTGCCTGGGAAAATAGAGAAACAAGCTGGGACAGAAACAGGTTCAGAAATCTTAAACCCAGAAGAATCGCAGAGATTATATCAGTATTTGTACTCTGCGGAGTTTTTGGCGCGATTATTCCTTCCTTAGAATACTGGTTCGTATTTGCGTTATTTGTTCTTTGGGCCGCATTAAGATACGGGATCACTATGGCCTTGACTGCAAACATTTGGGTGCAGATAGTCACGTTGGTGTTTCCGGTATTGTTTGGTCGTTCCGAACATTACCAATGGTTTAAGGATGATAAAGAACTTATCTTTTTAGTAAACTTAGGAATTTTATGCGTAGTCGCTTTGATCACAGGAAGAGCTACAAGCGATTCCAGAAAAGAATTACAAAAAAGAAGAAGGATAGAAGGTAAACTTCTACAAAGCAGAGAACAATACCGAAAATTTTTCGAAGAAAATCTTTCAGCGAATTTTATCACAGATCCTTCTGGCAATATTTTGGCTGCCAATTCTTCTTTCCTCAAGATGTTCGGATTTGAAACACAATCAGAAGCCTCTCTCAAAAATTTTGCAGATCTTTTTCCTTCTTATGATGATTACTCATTCTTCTTACAAAAAATACAGATCAGTTCCAGATTAGAAACTCACGAAGAATTTTTTCAGGAAAAGAATGGGCTGCCTATCCATACAACTGGAAATTATTTTGCTACATTTAACAAGTCAGGAAGTATAGATTCAATCCGTGGATATTTGCTGGACGATACTCTTCGTCGTAAGTTAGAAGATCAATTGATAGAATCTAAAAAATTGGAAACGATCGGAACTTTAGCGGGTGGGATCGCTCACGATTTTAATAATATTCTGCAGATCATCTCTGGATACGCGACCAAAATGCAATTGGAATCTTCCAAATTTGCTTCTCTTATGGACATGTCTCGTTCTATCAACGCAGCGGCTGCAAGAGGAGCAATCATAGTTCGGAGACTTCTTTCCTTAGCCAGAAAGGGAGGAGGTGGATTTAAAACAATCTTAGCTGACCAATTGATAAATGAAACAGTAGACCTATTAGTCCCTACATTCTCTGAAAAAATAAAATTCATCAAAGAATGTAAAGAAGGACTTCCTACAATCGTAGGAGATTATTCTCAGTTGGAGCAGGTGCTTATAAATCTTTGTCTGAATGCAAGAGATGCACTTCCAGATGGGGGAGAGATCTCTATACGTGCATTCGGAGTACAAGGTGCAAATATCAGAGAATCTTTTCCACTTTCTGAACCTGCAGAATATCTTTGTATAGAGATCTCAGATAATGGAGAAGGAATGAGTGAGGAGACTAGAAAAAGGATCTTCGAGCCGTTCTTCAGCACAAAGACTAAGACCCAAGGAAGTGGACTTGGAATGTCTATGGTCTACGGGATCATGCAAAACCATGAAGGAATGGTGCAGGTTAGCTCCCAATTAGGAATGGGCACAAGTATTCGATTATTTTTCCCGGCAGCAAAAACCAAAACTTCTCGATTGATAGAAAGTTCCGGAAAAGTTTCTCAAACTTCTACCGGTATTATGCTCGTGGTAGAAGAATCTCCATACTTGTCGGAAATCCTACAAGATCAAATGTTAGCTTTAGGTTTTAGGTTGATCAGCGCAGATAGCACTAAAAAGGCTCACGAAATATTAAATAAATTTAAATCTACAGCAGTTTTAACAGTGATCGATCTGGATTTTGAAAATCTTTTTTCCTTGGAATTTTTGGAAACAATTAAGAAAGAATGTCCGGATCTGAAAATTTTTGTTTCCGGAACTGATTTCGGAAATGAAACTAAGGAAAAACTTTTCGCACTTGGAATTAACGATATTCTAGAAAAACCCTATAAGATCAGGGACTTGATCGAATTCTTTTATACGAAAAGTTTTTAAATTAGGCTGCCTTCTTTTCTTTCACATTAGCATTCTTAAAGAAGAACGCAAATCCTTGTATTAAATCATAGATCGCAGGTAACTGGGCTAAGGAAATTCCAACATCTCCATGAGAGATCAAAGGTGTTAGCACCAATTTAGATTTTTTATTAGGAAGATTTTCCTTTAAGATCACAGCTTCTTTTGCAGGGACAACATTATCTCCTAAACCATGAACGATAGAAACATGACAATCTAAAAGATGAAGTTTATCTTTTACCTGTAATTCTTGTAAGAATGAACTTTGAGATCCAGCATTCGCTACAATCTCTTTCCAGATTTTTTCTCTGAAACTTTTATCTTCTCTAAGTTTAAAGAATACTTCTTTGCTTTCAGGGCTAATGTTTTCTAAAACAGTAGGAAGTTCCAAGGTTTCTCTGGAGAAACTTCCATCCAAAACGCATGCCTTTAATGCAAATTCTAACTCTTGGTTATCAGACTTGAGGGCAAACTTTACGAAATTATAAAGAAGGATCATCCTTCCATATTCGTCTCCCTCGTCTGAAGTCATCACATAATCCAAAGTGGATTGAACATCACAATAAGCACCAATTGTAAGAATAGAAGAGATCTTTTTTCCAACTTCAGGATCAGATGCAGCAATGAGTCCCATACTTCCAGAAAAGGACGGAGCAATATAAGAAAGTTTTTGGTCAGGGCAATATTCTTTATTAGAAGAGATATGAAGTATAAGTTCTTTTATTTTTTCTACGGTCTCTTTTTTAATTCGGAACTGAGTAACTTCTACCATCAAAGGAGAGATAACTGTATAACCAACTGCAGCTGCAGATTTACAAACTGCTGCAAATCTTGGGTCCTTATTTCCCATATAGGCCAACCCATTTACTGCCAAAATGGTTCCGCAGGATTTTCCTTTAGGGGTATAAAGGATCGCAGGAATTTCAAATTTATCCGTTCTAACTGTTATCTCTTGTTCAGAGACTTTAGGAGGAGTAGGTAATTGGCAATGAAGGGCAAACTTGGCAGCCTTCCAGAAATATTTCATATTTGTATCCAAACCCGAACTCGTTAAGATCCGATAACAATTTAATGACGATTTGAAAAGTCGGGGAACCGAGAATCCAAGTTCCGACGTCTTGTCAACCATCCCTCTGGTAACCACTATTCCGCAAATCAGTGATCGAAATGTCGAATTCTACTTTGCAGGTATTTTTACGAATCCCATTCTCCGAGAAAAAAATTGAATGATCACATTAGGGTATTTGAATGAAAAAAGACAAAAGAAGCAGAACCAAAATTCTGCCAGAGGACAATCCTGTATTCAGTAAGGAAGAGATACGCCTTCTTCTAAACGCATCCAGAACTCATGAAAATCATCACCTTTGGTTTAGAATGATATACTCTTTCGGGCTGCAACTTTCTGAATTGGTTTCTTTAAGAGTGGAGGATTTGGATTGGTCCCATCATAAAATATTGATCCATCATTCTCGAACATTAAACTCCAGAAATCCTTCCATTCCATATTCTCTAAGAAGAGATCTTTGGTTTATTTCTCAAGGCAAACAGGGAGAGGACTTTTTGTTTTCGGGACGAATGGGCAAACTTCGTCCCAGGACTGTTCAAAAAATGTTTTCCAAGTTAGAGGAAATGACGGGGCTGACGATTTCAGTTTTTAGGTTAAGGAGAAGTTTGGCTTCTCACCTGATCGAGGCAGGCTGGGACCTGGAAAGTATCCAGGAACAGTTAGGGCTTTCTTCCCAAAAATCCCTGAAAGACTTGCTCGGGCAGAAACCCAAACTGGCTCCGCTCAAAAAATTTCCATTGGAGGAAATTAACGGCTCAGCGGCATAATATTCAAAATTTAGGATTTTCCAACTATGAGAGAATAATGGAGATGGGAAAAAATTCTTGTAAAACCCCATTTCCTCACTATTTTAGTCTACGGCGAACTTTCCGTTCCCCTTTTGTAACTAAAAAAGGAAATTTTCTTTGTCGGAATATGATCTTATGGATCGTCGCTCGGAGCCTAGCTTGGAAATTAAAACGAAAAAAGTAGGGAAACACACCCTAGTCCAATTGGATGGCAGGCTGGATATCACACATTCGGACGAGGTAGAGGCAAAACTTCTAGACGATGTCCAGGCTGGAACTGGTG
This sequence comes from Leptospira koniambonensis, assembly GCF_004769555.1. NCBI lineage: Bacteria > Pseudomonadati > Spirochaetota > Leptospiria > Leptospirales > Leptospiraceae > Leptospira > Leptospira koniambonensis. Next base: position 1,138,278 of record NZ_RQFY01000004.1, read on the forward strand.
ATATCGTTATTAACTTGCAAAATATTTCTTATATATCTTCTTCTGGGATCAGGATATTTGTAGGAATGGTCCGGGAACTAGAAAAGCAGAATCGAAAGCTTAAACTTTGCAATATCACGCCTAACGTTAAAAAGGTTTTCGACGTTGTGGAATTATTAGATCTTTTCGAAGTCTACGAAACCGAACAAGAAGCATTAGCTACCTTAAAATAACCAGCCGGGGGCGCTTTGTATTATGGGTTCCCCCGCTAGCACAGAAGACCGATCTTCCGAAATTTACGGACTCATCGGTCTTTTCTTTTTATCTATACTTTCACTCTTAATATTTAGGATCTCCGGGTTGGAGTTCCCGCCAGTTTGGCCTGACGAGGTCTTATTTTATTCTCCGTCCTTAGATTTTGCAAAGAACGGGCTCTTCCGCACAGATGTGTTGGAAGGTTTAGTAAAAGGGATGGAAACCAAAACTCTTTGGATGCCTCCAGTTTTCTTTTTATTAAACGGTTGGGTCCTGAAATTTAGCGGAGAAGGTCTCGAAGTCCTAAGGTTATTCGCTGCGATCTTATCTGTTGCGAGTGTCTGGGTATTTTGGTTTATACTAAAAACATTTGATTATTCTCCAATTGCTAGACTAGGAGCTTCTTTACTTTTATTCACTGACCTTCTGTTCTTAAGAGTAGGTTGGACTGCAAGAATGGAAGCTCTATGTTTGTTTTGGGCACTTCTATCCTTACTAGTACTTGCAAGAAAAGCAAAATGGAAGGGAGATATTCCTCTCAAACAATACGAAGCTCTTTTATCCGGATTCTTTTTAGGGATCTCATTTTTATCACATCCGTTCGGCGCAATCTTTGGAGTACCAGCATTACTTCTAATCCACCAAGCAAAAGCATGGAAGGTATGGATGTTTTGGTTGGGCGGCGCCTTGCCAATCCTTGCTTGGGGAATTTGGATCCATCCTGATTGGGGAATTTTTTTCTATCAGTTTGGCGCTCAGTTTGGACGTAAAAAAGATCTATTCCAATCCTTCTCTCCAATCACAAAGATCAAAGTTTTATTGGGTGGATATGAATCTCCAGGACTCAGACTATTCTTTTATCTTGCGTTAGCTTATGGACTTTGGGTGGTAAGGGGAGAAATTAAGGAAAAACCTAAATCAGCATTCTTTTTCTCTGCATGGACAGTTTCTATTCTATTCTTTTTGATCTTATCTACTGAATACTATTACGTAATGTATTTATGTATCCCTTTGTCTGCGCTTGGAGGATTCTTTTTTGAAAGGATCAGAAGTAGAAGGGTGCAGTTTATAGCAGCTATATTAGTATTTTCAAATATTGCAATTTTAGTGAATGCGTATAAAAGAATAGGATTCGGAAATCCTGAATTCGATTTGAAAGATAGATTTTATGAGGTTTTGGGACCGGAACTAAAAGGTTCTAAAAAGATGTATCTACAGGCGATCCCTGATCCTTATTTCCATATTCAAAAAGAATATCCGAATCTGAAGGTTCTTGAATTTATCCCTGGAGAACTTCCTATCCCGAAAGAAGATTTTATCCAGACCCTGGATTCAATCGATACATTTGTATTTTCGGATCGTCAAAAAAGAAATGAATTCGTTCAGTCTTATTTAGAAGAGAATTCTTCCAAATTCAGAAAATTCAAAATTACTGCAGAACCTTCTACACTTAGAAAAGTAGCAAATGTAGAAGCAGAAGTATATCGCAGACGATAATTAAACTTTTCCGTTATCCTTGATCTTTTTAACAAGATTTCGATTTGCCTCTTGTCTCAGGATTGCGTTTTCGTATCTTCTTGTCTCTGTTTCCGTTTCCGGTTTTATTTTAGGAATAGGACAGGGTTTCTTATTCTCATCCAATGCAACGAATGTAAGATACGCAGTAGTTGCGCGAGTCACAATCCCAGTATAAGGATTTTCCTTAGAGACTTGCACACCAATCTCCATCGAAGATCTTCCTGCATAATTTGCAGAAGCTTTTAAGATCACATGATCACCTAAAGAGATTGGTTCCAGAAAATTCAGTTTGTCTACACTTGCAGTAACTGCTTCTCTTCCACAATGTCTTTGGGCCACCATGACCGCGATCGAGTCTATCCAAGACATTAAGGTACCTCCGAAAAGGGTACCATAATGATTGGTATGGTCAGGCATAACTATATGCCTGGTTTCCACTGCGGATTGTTTTGGTGTTTTTGCAATTTCTTCCGACATCTATTGTTTAGACTAACAATCCAAGTATTACGTTCTTATAATTGGCATTGCAGAATAAAATCGTTGAATACTTGAGCGATATAAACTCTTTCCTTATACGAAAGTGCGGTGCTTCCCGCGGAGATCAATTCACCAGAGTTAGAAAAAATTTCTAAAATAGAATCATCCGGAGAAATTGTAAATATTTTGGTAGGAGAGTGAGAGTCTGCACTACTCGCATGTTTTAGGAACTTCATTACAGAAGGGTGAGTGACGGTGAATATCGTCCCTTTTTCGTCAATCTCTAGATTGTCTGGTCCGCTTCCTAACAAAATCGATTTAGGTTCTCCTATTGCGATTTTTCCGTTCTCTCTTTTGATATCGAATTTTAAAACGGTTCCTTCGTTAAATGCAGATCTGTATAAAATTTCTTTTCCGTCCGGTCTTTTTACATAAAGGATCCCATTCCCTAAGGAGACAGGATTTCCTAGTGAGGACCAAGACTTTCCGTCGTAATAAGCGATCTCAGAACGTTTCATTCTGAAAAGATCATGGAATAGATAGAGCATAAATCCTCCTTCTCCGTGATCATTAGAAACAAAAATTTCGTTCTCAGATGCGACCGACAGATCGTTAGGACTTGTAACTAATGGATCTTGCAGAGTTTGGATATGTTTCCATTTTCCGACCTTTGCCTTCGCGGAAGGTTTTTCTGTTCTTTCAAAAACTTCTATAGAATGTTCTTTGTATAAAGTGATATGAGAGATCACATATAGTCTGTACTTTCCATTTTGATTTAAAAGGCTCATCCCATGAGGTCTGAAATTTTTAGGATATTCAGTCTCTAATAGTTTGGGCTCAAGTGTAGAAGAATTCAGATCTAAAAAGTAGATCTTTCCTTCCTGATCTTTGATCCTTCTTTCGTGGGAAGATACGTATAATAATCCTGCATCCCTATCGATGGCCAGATCTTCTGGGCCGGGCATTCCTGAAATCTTGGAACAGCCTTTTAAGGGGATATCTTTGATATCTCCGGAGCAATTACTAAAAAACGGGGCTAAAACGGCGAATACTAAGGTTAGAATGGAAACTCGCATGGGGTCCCAAGATCTGCCTTAAATCCGGCACTGGCAATCAGATTCAAGGCCCGATTAGGAATTTTATTCTTGCAATTTTTGTGCAGTGCATAAAAATGGAGTTAAAAAGGAATAGCAAGGCATGGACAACCAAAAACTAAACGATATAATCAATGCCGGGATTGGGGCCGTCCAGACTTCGAAAGAGATTTTCGATAAACTTCTCCAGGATCTAAACGATGGAAAGGAGAAGGTGGAGCAGAGATTCGACGAGCTAAAAGCGCAGGGAGAAAAGGACCTGAGTGATAACGCGTTGAAATTCAAAGTTCCTCTGGCTTGGGGAATCGTTAAAATTGAAGAGATTCGTGAGAATATCTTAAAACAATTTTTAAAGAAATGATGGGCGGATTTTTCCCCTGGAATAGGAAACGATCATGTTTCGATTTTCAGAGGGAAAGAATTCCGCTCTAGGCCGTTTTTTACTCTTTCAACTCTCTTCTCTTTTTCTTCTAACTCCGTTACATCCCCAAAATCTTTCTTCCAAAACTATAATACCTAACCCAGGGGAATTGATCCTTGTAACTGAGGTAAGTTCCGGTAAACCCAGATCAGAAAAGGTCTACGGTGCCTCTGAATTTCTGAAACGGGAATATTCTCCTGCTTCTACCTTTAAAACATATCTAGTTTTATCTTTGCTTGAGAATACAATCATTGATCCGGAAGAAAAAATAGAATGTGCAGATAAACATATTCCGAATTCTCCCAGACTTTTGAATTTAAGAGATGCATTGTTTTATTCTTCTAATGATTATTTCGAAAAAGTTTTTCCTAAATTGGGAAAAGACAAGCTGGATCTTACCTTACGTAAAATTGGTTATTTAGAAAATTCTAAATCGAATACTAAAGTAGAGGATTGGTGGGTCGATCTGGCAGGTTTAAAGCATGGAGGAAGGATTACATTAACTCCTAAGAGTGTACATTCTTCTTGGTCTAAAATTTTTGAGAATGGTTACGGGTTACCTAAAAATCTTACGGAAGAATGGAGAAAGACCCTTTTTTGGTCCGAATGTTCTGAGAGATCGGCTAACGTGTATGGAAAAACAGGTTCTTGGGAAGGAAGTTTTTGGTTCCAAGCTGCCTTGGTCAAATCTGAAAACGATTATATAATCTATACTATCTTAAATCGAAACAAATCAGGATCCAGAACTGGAACGATCAATAGATTTTATGAATTGGCTGGTTGTAAGGTTCCGAGTCTGGAATGAATCGAGTTTAAAAAAGGACTTTGGCTTCAGAGTGAAAAGATCAACAAAGAAAGTCCGGAGATACAAACCAAATGATCTGTCCTCCTTGGAATTTCTCACGAGGAATATTCACTGCAAGTGCGGAACCAGGAGTGAATAGAAAAGATTTTCCTACTCCTGAAATTCCTAATAGAGTCTCTGCAAACACACTTACATCAGGACTATGACCCACTAATAGGATCGCATCCGAGTTTGAATTATCTTTAAGAAGAGGACAAATCCTGAAGTAATCTTCGCCAGGAAGAAGGTATTCTGCTGATTCAGTTTCTAATTCTGGTTTTAGGATTTTGGAATAAATTTCAGCTGTGGCTTTTGTGCGTACATAAGGACTATGATAGATCTTTTTGATCTTGAAACCGGTCTGAAAAAACCGGGCCATCTTTTCTATATCTGTGATTCCTTTGGGAGTTAGAACCCTGGAAGAATCTTTGCCGTCTTCTGAATTGGGATCGGCTTCCCCATGTCTGGCTATGATGATCTTCATAGAATAAATATAAAATTGTGGATACGCGTTCTAATAAAAAGGATTGCTTCGAGAAGCAATGGAACTATCGTCTCCGGCACCTGGTCTAAGGATTTTTGAATGCCTCAATTTGCAATTGAAATAGAACACCTACGCAAATTTTATCCGAAAGTAAAAGCATTACAAGGAATTGATCTGAAAATTCCGCAAGGCGGGATTTTCGGTCTACTCGGTCAGAACGGAGCCGGTAAAACTACTTTGGTCCGTATCTTACTTGGTTTCTCCAAACAAACCGAAGGTTACTGCAAAGTTTTGGGTATGGAACCTTCCCCGCTTGCAAGAACTAAGATAGGTTATCTTCCGGAAAGAATGGCGATACCTACTTATTTGAGTGGGAGAGAGTTTTTAGAAGCAAGTTTCAAACTCGCGCTGATACCTTCTTCCATTGCAAAAAAGAAAAGTAATGAGTTTTTAGAAAAGTTGGGACTAGCAGAAGCTGCTGATCGAAAAATTTCCACTTACTCCAAAGGTATGTTACAAAGATTAGGACTTGCAAATGCACTTGGTGGAGAACCCGAACTTTTACTTTTAGATGAGCCTGGCACAGGTTTAGATCCTGCAGGTTATAAAGAATTCAGAGAACTAATTATAGAAGAGAACAAAAAGAGAGGAGTTACAATTCTAATCAACTCCCATCGTCTGTTAGAAGTAGAACAGATCTGTACTGAGATTGGTATCCTGCATAAAGGAAATCTAATGGCTCAGGGCAAATTGGACGAATTAAAACAAGGAAAAGACAGGATACGTATCCGTCTGGAATCCGCTCCTGAATCTTATTTGCAAGAGATCTCCTTGGAACATAAGCAGGACGGAAAAACTTGGGAAATACGTCCGAAACCGGAAGTGGATCTGAAAAAACTTCCTGCAATTTTAGTGGAGAAGGGTGCGGAAATTTTCCTCTACGAAAGAAAGACTGAATCTTTAGAAGATGTATTCTTCAGACTTACTGACGGCTCCGCAAATGGAGGATCAAATTGAGTTCTCAAACTGATTTTAAATTTTTTATCTCTTCTGCATTTCGTCAAATTGGGACTCTGCTTCGGCTAACGTTTGTTCAAATTATAAGGCGTAAGGCAATATTCTTTTATTTTTCTCTGCTTGGATTTTTCCTATTGGGAGAATGGACCTGCACCACATCCGCAGGAGGAGAAACTAGTCATGGTGTTTCTTCTTCTATGTATTTTATTCTAACTTCTTTTTGGAGTTTGGTTTTTCTGGTGATCCTGACTTCTGACCTTCTTCGCCAAGATATGGACGCCCAGGTCCACACTTTGTGGTTGAGTCGTCCTGTGGATCCATACGCTTATGTAGGAAGTAAGGGACTCGCTTTGCTTATATGCGTGGTGCTCTTTGTGCTTTTGGCTTTCGGGATCAGCTCTTCGTTCTCTCTGGAAATCCCTTGGGAGTTCCTTTGGTATCAGGGAACCATGATGTTAGTGTATTCGTTTTTTGTTCTATTGGTTCTTTTAGTAACTCTATTTTCGAACCAATCCCTCGCGATCGTAAGTTCTCTCGGTCTTTTACTTTTCAGCTGCATTTTAGATTTTGTAGCTTATAATCAAAATATTGATATGTCTGCAGATGCGAGCGATGTCAAAAAATTCGCTCTAAAAACGATCTACTGGGTTCTCCCTCAGGTCGGGACTGTTTTTTATCATTCTTACGCGCTTTTTTCGGCGAAGGTTGACCCTAAAAATTTCTACGGACCTTATTCATTCGTCCAAGTAGGAGCATGGATCGTAATTTTAAAATCCACTCTATGGTTGAGCACTCGACACAAAGAGATTTAGGCCCTAAGGGATTCGGAGAATTTAATCTAGGGTTGACAAAACCTGCTCAGCAGTAGGATATAGCAGGCCCTTCCGCCGAGCGAAAATGAATATAAACTGGTACCATTTCGAAAAGGAAGGATACTATCTTAGCGTTCGTAACGTAAACGAACGCATTGAAAAGCTAAATCCTCTCTATATCCGGTTTACCACTTTGAACAAAAATGTGGATAAACTAATCAGCGTTCTTTTGGACAGGTACCTGGTCTATTTGGATGCGATTACCCTCAAAGAATCCGTTTTTTCTATCTTAAGAGAAAGTGCGATGAACGCTGTTAAGGCAAATTCCAAACGTATCTTTTTTGCCGAAAACAATCTGAACATTTCCAATCCGGACGACTATGTGAGAGGGATGGCGAATTTCAAAAAGGAAATGATCAAGGACAAGGAAAGATATGCTGCCTTGTTGGAAAAAGTGAAATTCCATTGTTTGATCACTCTAGCATTTAACCGAACTAGCTTTTTGATGAGAGTATCCAATAACGCTCCTATTATTCCTGAAGAATTAAAACGTGTAGAAAATCGAATCGGCAAGAGCAAAGAGTATAATGACCTGGGAGAGGTTTTCGCAGATCATGCTGACGATACGGAAGGTGCTGGCCTTGGGCTTGCGATGTCTCTTCTGATGTTAAAGAATGAAGGAATTAGTGCTGATTCTTATAAATTAAAGGCAGAAGGCGGGATCACTTCTTCCTATATAAAAATTCCGTTGGACTTCAAACATCGAAATGTTTCCTACCAACGTACTGTCGAAATTATCGCAGAGATAGATAAACTTCCTACATTTCCTGAAAACTTAAATCAGATCATGAGCTTGATCAATAAACCTGATTCTTCTATCCAACAGATTACGGAGCAGGTCGGAAGAGACGTTTCCTTATCTACCAATATTTTAAAACTCGCAAACTCTGCTTCTTTTGCACAAGGAAGAAAAGTAGAAACTTTAGAAGACGCGATCAAACTGATTGGTCTATCAGAATTAAATAATATTCTTTTGAGTCTCGGAACTAAAAAGATCTTGGAAGAAAGATACAAAGAGTTCGAGCATATTTGGGAAATGTCCAGTCTTTCCGCTTATATTTGCAGAAGGCTAGGGGAAAGAATGGGCTGGAAGAAAACATTCCTGACCAATCTGGTTTGTGCAGCTCTTCTTCATAATATAGGACTTGTACTTTTACTATCTCTAGAAGGGGATACGATCGAAAAGTTAACCGATATCTCCGGCAAAAAACTTTTACCTTCTACCCTTGGATTGGAAGAAGCCGCACTTGGTATTACCCATACTTCCTTAGGAGGTATGATCTGTGAAAAATGGAATTTCTCGGATACGATCAAGGTCGCAGCAGAATACCATCACAGACCATTGATGGCCAAAAAGGAATCCAGAGATGTTGTATTTGCGGTCTACTTATCTGATTGGATCATAGATTGTTTGGATGGAAAAGCGGATCCGGCAGCGATCCACTGGGAAGTACTTCAACATTTCGGCTTTAAAAAAGATGAGGAATGGTTGGAGTTCGGTAAGAAGGTTATAGAAGAATATAAAGCCTTTCAGAAATATTCTGCCTGATCCTTTTCTTCTCAAAAAAAACTTTACAACTCTAGATAAGCCCGAGAGTCTAAAACTTAAGTTTGCATATGATTGCCTGATTGTTTACAACCTTTTCCCCAAAGGGCCCTCGTATCACGAGGGAGTTACATGAATTAGTCTTACGACTACCTATGCTTATAGGTTTGGGCAAAATAAATGGACCAACAACCATCTTTGAATTTATCCGTATGGGATGCGGATAGAGAAAAAGAATTTATCAAAATTTCAGAGGACCTAGGTATCTCCGACCCTGTCTCTGCGAGAATTATCGGAGAACAGGGACAAGAGTTTCGTCTCGAATTAGTAAGTATTAAAGAAGAAGGTACCGGAACATTAACCGGTGCACTTCGTTTTAATGCAGATTCTAGTTTGGATCTACCAGTCGCAGGAGATTGGGTACTCGTCACAAAACTAAGCGGAGAAGAATATCTAATCCATAAGGTTCTTCCCAGAAGAAGTTTACTCGTACGAAAAACCAAAGGAGAAACTTTAAAGCCAGATCCTATCTGTGCAAACATGGATCGAATTTTTCTCTTACATGGTTTGGATGGGGACTTCCAACCAAGAAGATTGGAAAGAACTCTGATACAAATTTGGGAAAGTAAGGCTACACCAGTAGTCGTACTTACTAAGAAAGATTTGTATTCGGACAGAGAAGAAGAACTAAGGGAGAAGATCGAGATCGTTCGAAAATCTTGTCCTGGTGTAGAAGTATTTTCGGTTTCCAATCATAAACAAGAAGGTTTGGAAGAACTGGAAATGTTTTGGAAAGACGGATCCACTTCTGCTTTTATTGGATCTTCCGGAGTAGGTAAATCTTCTCTTCTCAATTTATTGATCGGAGAAAAGATCAGATCAGTAAACGAAGTCAGAGAATCTGATTCGAAAGGAAGACATACCACTACGAATAGATGGATGTTCCGTTTGGATTCAGGTGCTTGGATCTTGGACACTCCAGGAATGAGGGAGATCCAACTTTGGTCTGACGGTTCAGGTTTGGAAGAAACCTTTCCTGAAATTTTCGAGGCTGCTTCTGATTGTAGATTCCAAGACTGTTCCCATATCAGTGAACCTGATTGTGGAGTAAAATTTGCGATCAACTTAGGAAAAATTTCGGAAGAAAGATTCAAAAGTTATCTGAAACTCAAAAGGGAATTGGAAAGAACCGCGAATCTAAGCGCTCCAAACTCAGTTGAATTCAGAGAACAAAAAGCGAAGTGGAAATCTATCCACAAAGAACAGAAAAGAATGCAACAACAACGAGACCGAGAAAGGTATCGTTAGTTTTTGAGAAGGGCAGGGGAACATCCTCTGCTCTTTTAATCGATCTGAAAATGATCTACAATCTTATAAAAATCTTCTGCCTTTAATTCTTCTGGTCTTTTATCTAAAGAAATTCTGGCTGATCCTATACATTCTTTTAATTTAGATCTTAAATTTTCTTCGGAGATTTGGATAGGAAGACCGTTCGGATAAAAAGAATCTAATGGAGCTTCTTTGATAGAAGAACCTATCTTTTTTCTTTTTCCCCAAAATAAGGTCCTGCATAAAATTTCTAAAACTTGGTAAGACTCTTTTTTAGAAAATCTTTTGTTGGAAACAAATGTAAGTACACTTGAATCCACATTGGGGGAAGGATAAAAACATCCAGCCTTGATTGTCTTTTTGCTTTGGAATTTTCCGTAAGATCCCGCATAAATTGAAAGAGAAGAAATTTCCTTAGTGATCCTTTGAGCAAATTCTTTTTGGACTAAAAAAACTGCTCCTTGCAAATTCGGAAATTTTTCTAAAGAAAGAAGTATAAGTTCGGAAGTGATATAATAAGGAAGATTTCCGAATAAAAAACAGGAGCTATTTTCCTGCTCGGATAATGTATCTCTTGCATCTCCTAAAATGATCTCGGTTCCAGGTAGAAACTCATTTAACCATTTATAATATACTGGATCAATCTCATATAATCTCAGTTTTTTCCTTAGTCCATAGAGTAAATGGGAAAGCGCTCCGAGGCCTGGGCCGATTTCTAAGATCAGTTCTGATTTTTGTAGAAGTTCCGGTGCAGCGCTTGAGAATAAAGTTTTTATAGCGTTTGGATCAATTAGAAAGTTTTGTCCCCATTTTTTGAGAGGAGCAGAAGATCTTTCTGATAAAAATTCCCGGATCACATTTGGTTTATAAAATGGGTATTCCGGGGAGCTCATCACTTCCAATAAACTTCCAACCGGGAGCGATTCCAAGCTGTTTTCTAAATCGATTCCATTCTCTTAGATCTTCTTTGATCCCAAATCTTGGAATGATCAGTATAATCCCTTCTCCGCTTTTTGTTCGATTTGACAGAGTAATTAACGAATCTTTTTCAATATCAAATCGGATCAACTTTTGGCCTGGCTCAGGCAGGTGAAATTCTACTAACTTAGGAATTAAATTCCAATTTTCGAGACTAGCGATCTTTGGTTTTTCTTTTCCTCCGTATTTCAGAGAAAGATTTTGATTCCTTTTCAAACATTCTGAGACCCAGTCCAAACAAGACTCATGTTCTATATAAATTTCAAAGGTTTTAGAATTTCCACAAAATCTTTCCGGATCTTTTCCCAAGGACTTATACAGAATTTTGGAACTATACTTACATTTTCCTGCGAGAACTACTCTGTTCTTTTCTTGTAGGAAGAATATAAATCTATCTCCGAAAAATACATCAGGTAGTTGGATCCAAGAAGCGGAATTTGCTAATAAAAATTGAAAACCGCAACAAATACAAAATCCTAAAAGCCAGATCTTTTTGAATAGTGTGACTTTTCGAGTTTTCTTATTTAAAGGATTAGAAAGATCCAATTCGGAATTTTTGACTTTGTCTGAAGGGAGTAATTTCCAAAAAGATAAGAAGAGTAGGAATAAAAACCAAATCCCTAATCCGAAAAATTTTGTATTACCTCTATAATAATGTACCAAATTCCAATCTGATTCTCCCCAATAGAGAGTTGTTTTTTCTAAAATTTCCAAAAGAAATAAAACGATTTTCCAGAGGGGCCGTGCAAGCAAGGAAAGAGACATTGTTTCCAATACTAAAGAAAAATATAATAAAGGAAGTAAGATCCCGCAGATTGGAACTAAGATCAGGTTTAAACCCAGAGATCCAAAACTATAAGTCCCGAAATAGTAAATTAAAGAAGGTAATGTCCCGAGCCCTGCAGATAAGGAAACTAAAAGATTTTCTCTCCAGAATCCAATAAATCTAGTTAAGATCGTTTTATCTTCCCCAGCTGGAGGGAGACATTTTTGAAAACAAGGAAGCAAAAGTAGAATTCCGGAAACTGCGCCGAAGGAAAGTAAAAATGAAACTCCAAAAGAACGAATTGGATCCCAAAGATAAACTAATCCAGCGGAAGATATTAATAGATCCGCAGGTTTGGATTTTCGGAAAAACATAGATTGTAAAAGTATCCAGGCAGAAAATATCCAAGCTCTTGCAAGTGAGATTGGAAAACCTAAACATGCTAAATACAATAATCCGAATAATACAGGAAGTATTCTCGGAAGATAATATCCTAAGAAAGGAATTCGTTTCAATACAGCGAACATACATCCTATTAAAATCCCCAGATGTAAGCCAGAGGCAGCGAATAAATGTAAAATTCCTCCTTCTTTAGCATTCTTTTTAAATTCTTTATCTAAACCTTTTGCGTCCCCTAAAACTAAACCGATGGAAATTTCTCTGGCTCTGCCTTCTATCTTTGCCTTGTCCAAGACTTGATTGATTTTTTGGGAGAATTCTTTTTTCCAAGTACTGGATTCTTTCAGAAAGGGAGCGGATCTTTTGGTATAACCGCAGATCGCCAAAACAAAAAATAAGATCACTCCCCAAGAAAAGTATGGAATCTTTTTCCCGAAGAATAAAAAAGAAAAAAGTATTATATTAATTGAATGTATTGAAGTCCAAACTAAGACCAGATCTGGAAAGAAAGAATCTAAAAATAAAGTGGATAAAAGTCCTAAAACTAGATAGGAAAATAAGGAGGAGGGAATCCAGTCCCGGTAGTTTTGTTCCAAGTATTCGCCCATACGAATACCTGTTTTGGTAAATTTGAATTGTGTGCGGAATCTTCATTCCGCCATAAATTTTGCCGTTAAACGGAAACTTTTGAGATTCCGATTCCCAGTTTTCCTCTTACATTATCTAAGATTTGAGAAGAAGCCGCTCTCGCTTTGTCTGATCCTTTTTTCATTACGGATCTTACATAAGCAGGATCGGCTGCAATCTTCTCTCTTTCCTTTCGATAAGGGCCGAAATAATCTAAGACAGTCTCTAATAATGCTTTTTTGAGATCTCCATAACCAGTTCCTGGGTTTGTAAATCTGGATTGAAGATCTTTTTTGCCGGATTCATTTAAAAAAAGTGAATGAATGGAATATATTATACTTTTCTCATAATCCTTTGCTTCATCCACTCCTGCAGAATCAGTAAGTATCCCCATTACAGATTTTTTTAACTTCTTCTCATCATCAAAAAAGTTAATCGTATTTCCGTAAGACTTGGACATTTTCGCTCCGTCCACTCCAGGTACGATCGCAGTCTCTTCGTCTATTTCAGGTTCAGGAAGTTTGAAAGTTTCTCCGTATTGTGAGTTAAACTTCTCCGCTATATCTCTTGCATATTCTAAATGTTGTTTTTGGTCTTTTCCGACTGGAACCTTGTCGCTATTAAATGCGAGAATATCAGCAGCCATTAAAACTGGATAAAAGAAAAGTCCGCCACTTGGAACAATTCCTTTAGCGACCTTATCTTTATAAGAGTGGGCCAATTCCAATTTAGGAACTGTGATGGACATGCTCAGATACCAAGTAAGTTCAGTGACTTCTGGAACTTCTGATTGGATCCAAAATGCACATTTGTCTGGATCGATCCCTAACGCTAAAAAATCACAAACTGCATCATAAGTATTTTCTGTTTGGTTTTTTGCAGAACTAAAAGTGGTTAATGCGTGCAAGTCAGCTACAAAACAGAATAGGTCGGACTTATTTTGATAATCTACTAACTTGCGTATAACGGAGAAGTAATTTCCTAAATGTAATTTACCAGAAGGTTGTACCCCGGTCAATATCCTCATTGTTCCTCCGAGGAAGCGAATCGGTTTTGTGGATCGTCGAAAGTTTTTCCGGAAAGGCGTTCATACTCTGCTTTTAATGCGCTGAGTTCTGCATCCAACTTTCTGTGAGCAGTCAGTTTGTTTACAGTAAACTTGTCTTTATAGATGACCGCGTAATTAAATAATAACTGAGCCATATCCACAAAAACGTATTCCAAAGTTTTACTATTTAAACGGTTCCCGGATACCATCGTAGAATCATAAAATGGTATAAATCTGTGAAGGACTTTCACTTCTTCTAATACTTTTTCTTTAGAAGCTAAAACTCTTTCGTTCAACTGTCCTTTAGCTTCATAATCTTTTGCTAAAAGATGATTTTCAACCAATACGTTGATCCTTTCGGCGAATTTTCCCATGAAGGCAGAAGCTTCTGAAAGTAATCTTAATAAGTTTACTGTGATCTGGTCTTCGACTGAGCCGCCGGAAGTGTTTTGGTTAAAATTGGAGAAGGTATACTGAAAGCTTGGATACTTCTTATTAAACGCATCCAATTGTCTGAGAAGATTATTGATCTCTTCAATCTCAGTTTTGAATAAACCTGGTTGTGTTACCAATACATCTCTGTTGTGGTTTTTGGTTCCTATCTTAACAGTTCCCTCTAAGAGAGGAGTGTAACAAGATTGAAAGTCGCGTAGAAGTATATGGATCAGCTTATGAGGCATTCCTTTGTAGGAAGACTTGAACGCAGCTGAGTTCATATTCTCAGGCATATGATGTGCAAAATAATCATCCACAACACCGTTCAAGAAGTCGAAAGAGATCTTTCCATTATCATCTATTTTGAAATAACGTTGTCTTAAGCCGTGTAGCTCTTCTTTTTTATTCATTCTTGTCAGAATATCATCTGACAATTTGATCAAAGTGGTTTCTACTTCTTTGGTGATGTCTGGAGATCCTTGGAATTTGGTCTCATTGATCGGAGGAACATTCAAAGAATCTAATATTTCTTCCCAGCCGATCACTTTTTTGTTGGAAACAACATAGAATGCTCTGATCGCGTCTGTAAGTTTAGGTCTTCCGTTTTCCAGATTTAATCCGTAATTTAATCCGGATATGATAGAAGGAAGTTTTACGGATAATTTTTCGTCCTTCTTCACTAATTCAGGAACATGGCCTAGGATAATATCTCTGGCGTCATTTCTGGAAAGATGGCGTGCATAATACATTTGCATCTTTAGAGATCTGTTCAAAAAGATCTCTGGAGAAATTTCATCTATAAAGAGTGAGTCTAGTGAAATGAAGTTATTAAAAAACTTATTAAAATTCAAGACCACATTATAAACCAAGGGTCTCCAATGTCTCCAGCCTTGGCTTTCCGCAAGTCTGAGAGCTTGTAATGTGGAGATGATCTGATCTTCTTTTAATGCTTTGAATAATCTTTCTACCGAAGGCGCAATCTTAGAATTTCTTCCTAAGAATCCGACTTCAACTGTTCCGGTGTCTTTTGCAAATTTTGTTATATTCGCGTTTCCACCAAAAAGGTTTGCAAGGAATCCAAGTCCTGGTCCAGCATCCGGTTGTTTTTTTACAGGCTTAGGTGCTGTTTTAGAAGAAGAGGAAGATTGAGATGATTTGGAAGATTTGTCCTCTTCTTCAGATTTTTTGCCTGATTCTTCTTTCTTCTTTAGTTCGAACTCTTCATCCACTTTTTTCATCAAGTCGATGCGTATAAATATATCGTTCGATTTTTGTATGACTTCGTCTATCTTCTGTTGGTGTTCCGGAGAACGTGTCTTGCGATAGAGGTCCGCGAAGACCTTATGGGCGTCTGTGCGAGAAGTAGACAAACTTATTCCCTCTCGTTAAGCGGGTTCTCCACAATTTGCGCGTTGGAAGGTGCTCCGAAATTGAAGAGAGACGCAGGTAAACCTATACCGGTTTGGACTCCGGAAAAACTTACGGAGGTATATTCTCCGGTGGATCTGCTCTTCATTCTGAGGGAACGAGGAGTATTATCCGGACCTAAGGTGACTACGATCTCTTCGTAAGTCCTTGTTGCGGATTTTAGTCGAAGTGAACCTCCCACTGGAGTTACTTCTTCGTATCCCGAAAGAAGGCCGGCCATTCCACCGGTCATACCTTTTACGTCTTGTTTTCCTACAATTCCTCTGGAAGGGGAATAAAACCAAAGATAACGCCCGTTGGAAGCGATGACCCTTCCGTCGGAGAATTTTACATGTATATGATTTGGTCTTTGATAAGAAAGAGTTCCGGTGAGTTCGTTATTGATCGTAATACTCGCCCGAAAGCTGGAAATTTCGGCCATCTTTCCGATGACGCCGCTTAACCTTTCCTTGCCAGGATCGGATAAAATAGAAGTGCCGCAGACCAGTAGAGCTGCGGCACCCAAAAAGGATAATATACCCTTGGATGAAGCCATAATCGTTCCTACTATGGCTTCATTAGACGAAATTATCCAAGTACTTTTTTAAACTCGTCGGTAAGTGCCGGTACGACTTCAAAAAGGTCCCCTACGACTCCGTAGGTAGCTACTTTAAAGATTGGAGCATCTCCGTCCTTATTGATAGCCACGATATACTTAGAAGAGCCCATTCCGGCCAAGTGCTGAATTGCTCCGGAAATTCCGCATGCGATATAGCAGTTCGGGGAAACGGTTTTACCAGTTTGACCCACTTGATGGCTATGAGAAATCCAGCCAGCGTCGACCGCAGCACGGGAAGCTCCTAAAGCTGCGCCTAAAATGTCCGCCAAACCTTGGAGAACAGGCCAGTTTTCAGGTCCTTTAATTCCGCGTCCGCCAGAAACGATGATAGAAGCTTCTGCCAATTGAACTTTGTTCCCGCCGCTTA
The DNA here is from genome assembly GCF_004769555.1 of Leptospira koniambonensis. NCBI lineage: Bacteria > Pseudomonadati > Spirochaetota > Leptospiria > Leptospirales > Leptospiraceae > Leptospira > Leptospira koniambonensis. The sequence goes on from NZ_RQFY01000004.1 coordinate 1,154,760, forward strand.
GATCGGAAGATACGATTTTAACTTTCGCGTCTCCTGCGGATGGACTTGCAGCTTCAGCAGCGCCTGCTCCAGCTTTTTGTACTACTTCTTGTGAGTTTGGACGAACAGTGAAAATAGCGATTGGGCTGGTAACTTTGAAATTACCGTATGCTTTTCCAGAGTAGATTGGCTTTTTAGCCACTACTTTTCCGCCGTCTACAGAAAGACCAACTGCGTCAGCAATGATCCCTGCTCCTACTTTTACAGCTACTCTTGGAGAATAATCTTTTCCTTGAGAAGTGTGAGGAACTAAAACAACAGAAGGATTTTTTTCCTTAATAACTCCGGCTACTAAATTCGCCCAAGTTTCTGCGTTGAAGTCTCCTGCATTTACAGTAACTACGCTATCAGCTCCAACTGCTCCCAGGTCTCCTGCGAATTTTTCAACTCCGGATCCGATGAGAAGAGCGGTAACTTTTCCTCCGAGTGCGTCCGCAATTTTGCGGCCAGCGGAAGTGATTTCTTTGGAGATCTTTTTGAGTTCTCCGTTTTTGAGTTCGCCTACGATTAAAACGTTGCTCACGGGTGTTCTCCTTAGATAACCTTAGCTTCTTCGCGAAGAGCTTTTACTAATTGTTCAGCATAACCTTTCGCATCAGCCGCTTCTAACTTGCGACCAGGAATACGAGGTGGAGGTGGCTCCAATGCTACTACTTCGATCTTGCTTGCAGGATTTCCTAAATCTGCAGGCGTTTTGGTTTCGATAGGCTTCTTCTTAGCAGCCATCAAACCTTTCAAGTTAGGATAACGAGGTTCGTTTAATCCTTTTTGAGCAGTGATCGCTACTGGTAGGCTGGTCTCCACAACTTGGGTTCCACCTTCTACCTCTTTAGTAGCTTTTACGGATGTTCCGCTGATCTCTAAGCTAACTGCGAAAGAGATATGAGCGATTCCGAGTCCTTCTGCAACTTGGATCACTACTTGGGAGCTGTCGCTATCGATAGATTGGCGTCCGCCGATGATGATGTCTGCATTTTCAGCTTTCGCGAAGTTTGCGATCAATTCTGCGGTTAAAACGGTATCAAAAGGAACGTAATTGTCCACTTTGATCTGAACGGCACGGTCCGCTCCCATTGCGTATGCTTGGCGTAATGACTCTTGAACGCGATCTGGTCCTAGAGAGACTGCAATAACCTCTCCACCATTTTTCTCGCGTAATCTAAGCCCTTCTTCAATTGCGAATTCGTCGTACGGAGAGATAATCCATTTAATTCCGGCTTCATTGATGGACTTGTCCCCGACTTTGATATTCGTTTCGGTGTCAGGCACCTGTTTCACTAAAACGATGATCTTCATGAACTTTCGTTCTCCAAATTAATAGTGCTATAAACACGAAATTTCTGAAAAGCGTGAGTGCAAACTACTTTTTTGCACGTATTCCGGAAATCTCGCCTATCGAAACAGAATGAGTGTTCTGCTCCAAAAATAGATCCAAAACAATCCCAAAATGATAACCAAAACATTCGCATCAGATTGAAGGAAGAAGGTTAGGCCCCAGAAAAACGGTAAAAGGAAAAAGCTGATCAGAAATAAGAACCAGATCCAAGATTTTCCGCTAAGAGGGGTCGCGAATGAGGCCTCGATCTCTGATTGGATCTCTTCTAAACTTTTAGGAAATTTTCCTAGATTGCGGATCGCGAGAAATAAAGTGAGAAGGCAAATTAAAGTTAATACGACAGAATACAGCATATTGATCCTCTTCAGGGAATTCTAGATAATTGCAGAGATTTTAGGACAGCTTGGTTGTCCTTTTTGGTGTGGAACCTGATCTGAACATCATCCGTTTCAGGATTTTCCACTGAAAATTCGATACTCATCTTCTTATCATCCCCAGCTCCTGAGGATTCATGTAAAATTAACGAAGAAGATTGGTTAGCGGTCACGCTGAAAGTAGCCTGGCTTAAAGATTCGCCTTCGAATTCTGCTCTAAACTTTCCCTTAGGATCTTTTGGGATAAAATGATCGTAGGCTCTTACTTCTTCGTAAACATTTAGATTATTTTTACGTTCCGATCTAACTGTTTTAAGCATGTATGCAAATTGAGAAGGAGCTATGGAAACTGCTTTTTTTGTTTGGGAAGAAGGTTTGGGATCTAATCCTAATTTATAAACCTGTAAAAAAGTTCCTCTATACAATAGAGTATCCGGATAACGATTCACTGTATCTACAGGATAATTCCCTTCCAAATGGATATTATCTACTTTTTCTAAAGTAACCGGTCCATCTTCTAAGTTAAAATCTTCGTCGATTAGATAAACATTCCAACCAGATTTGATTAACTGGCTTGCATTTTCTAAAAAAGGACGTGTCTTGCGGATAAGATAAGTGTCTTTCCCGCTTAAATAACGCAGGGGACTCGCAAGGTCTTCTTTTTTGGTAAAATAAATCGCCTTTTCACTAGGGAGAGAAATTGATAATCTTTCGAATTCTTCTGAGTATCCGGACAACATTCTTTCGAAGAAGATCAACCTGTCTCTATTATAAAGATGATATATATAACCTGCAAAAATGAAAACGATCAGGGCTGATTTGATTATTTGCCTTTTGATCGGTAATGAATAAAGTCCTATGACTCCCATAATACATGCAAATGGAATAGGGAATAAGACCCAGCGCCTCGAAGCCCAGAAATGGTCTGGGTAAATACTCGGTTCGTAAAAATAAACAAAAGAGAGAAGAGAACCTAATAACAAAAATACCAAAGAACCTGAGGAGTTCTTTCTGAAGATCAAACGATCGTAACCACCAATCCCAAATAGAACTAATATTAGAGGAACATAAAGTAAGAAGAATATGAAACCGTTCTTTTTGAAATAAAAGAAATCACTAAGATTTTCTGCGTTGGTCATCACAGGTCGGATGGAATACGCGAAAGTGATCAATAGGAATAAAAAGGATAAAATCCCGATCCTTAAGAACTTTCTATTCTTTAGGATAATATTTCGTAGAGATTCAATGGATTGTTTTCCAGACTTTAAGTTAGAGAAAAATAGAAGACCGGACAATAATACAGAAGAGAAAACACAGAAGAATGTTAATTTTAATAATTGTTTCGTTTTCCAGAGATCTATCATGTATGGTTTAGAATTTATATAACCATACAAAACTCCCAGGATAGAAATCGCCGAATATCCGAATAGAAAATTGAATCCTCTCCAAAGACTTTTCTTTCTTAAAAATAATAAATAACCTACGAAGATCACAATTGCAGGAAAATAAATTAAGCTATCGATCCGATTGAAACTGCTTAATCCTAATATGCCGCCTGCAAAGAACATCCATCCATTATTCTTACGAAAAAAATAAAGAGCTAAATAAGAAGAGAATAAGATCAGCAATTGTCCTAAGGGTTCGGATAAAGTTGTCCTAACATTCCAAAGTTGGGCCGGATTAAATGCGCAGAAAAATACTGCCATCAATGCTCCCCAAGGTCCTATCCATTTTTTTACGATCAAAAATATAAAAACTAAGGACAATACACCGAATATTGAGTTCACTCGGAACATTGCATCTAATCCGAATAGATCCGTAGATAAGGCTAAGTAAGTGGGTAAGAGTGGATAGAAGCGGGGAGAAAGAGAACCAATCGGAACAGAAGGGTCCTGTGGGGAATAATCAGAATGGATTGCAGGATAACCATAAATGATATTATTTCCTAAAACTTGGGTCAAGTCTTGGTAGCGGAAATCATCAAAGTTCAGGCCACCAGTTTTCTGGATCTTACTTCCAAAAACTACATACAATCCGTGGTCTCTATCTCCTTTTATATATTCGATAGGAAAAAGAGAATACATAGCTCCCGCGCTAAGAAGCAACAATGCAAGAGTAATGTTCGTAAGTAAATTTCTGGAACTGTCCCATCCGGAAATTGGGTTTAATCTAAAATCAATTTTTCGAAAGAGTATGTATATAATGAGTGATCCGGAGACTAAAAGTTGGATCAATACTACATACAGAATTTTATATGATTCGAAAGAAACTAAAAGAAGTGCGATGGACCCGGCTATTAAAATGGAGAGGGTGAAAGAGACTAAGTTTCTGGATAAGGGTTGTGGGAGTCCTTTTTTATGAAGAATGACCGATATAAAATAAATATTTAGGATGATACCTAAAAAAAATAAGAAATTTACCAAGGAAACCACTGCCTAATACGAAATAATATCTTATCCTAGATTTGTAAAGCTTGTATTTGGAGATGAAGATTTAGCACTTCTTAAATATACTTAAGTCTCGTAACTCGGTTGCAATTTACAGTGGGTCCAAAATACTTAAGTTGAAACTGAATAGGGCATTAGAATGAAGGGAATCCAAGAAAAAAAAATAGATCTATATAATCCAACCGATGATCATCTTTCCTTAAGAGAGAATGTAAGCGCTTTCGCAAAAGAGAATTTGGATCAACAAGCAAAGGATCATGACGATGAAGAATCCTTTAATAAAGATCTATTTCGTAGATTAGGTGCGGAGCTGGGAATCTTTGGAGTTACAGTTCCTCAAGAAGATGGAGGAATGGGGTTGGACCCTGTTGCAAGTGTGATCATTCACGAGGAATTCTCCGCATATGATCCTGGATTTACTCTATCATATTTAGCTCATGAAGTACTTTTCGTGAACAATTTCTATCACAGTGGAAATCCTTCCCAAAGAGCTAAATACATGCCAAAGGTTCTTTCTGGAGAATGGATCGGTGGAATGGGAATGACCGAGCCAGGAGCGGGAACGGACGTTCTTGGAATGACAACAGTTGCTACTCGTAAAGGCGATAAATTTGTGTTAAATGGTAGAAAACAATTTATCACAAATGGGATTGTAGGTCAGGTATTCTTGGTATATGCAAAAACCAGTAAGGATTCTCGCAGAACAACTTCCTTCATAGTAGAGAGTTCTTATCCTGGATTCAGTTTTGGCAAAAAAGAAGAGAAGATGGGAATGAGATCTTCTCCAACCACTCAACTCGTTTTTGAAAACTTAGAAGTTCCAGCAGAAAATTTGATAGGTGCCGAAGACGGGGCCTTAACTCATATGATGAGAAATCTTGAGATTGAAAGAGTAACTCTTGCTGCACAATCTTTAGGAATTGCAAAACGTTGTGTAGATGTAATGTGCGAATATACTATTCTTCATAGAGAAGCCTTTGATAAAAAACTGATAGAATTTGGACAGATCCAAAGATTGCTCGCTGAGTCTTATGCAGATTATCAAGCCGCAAGAGCCTTAGTATATGATGTTGCTTCTAAAATACATCCTGAAAACCGAAACTCACTTGGAGCTGCTTCTGCAAAACTTGTAGCTACTCAAATGGCGGAAAGAGTTTCCAGAAATGCAATCCAAGTGCTGGGTGGTTACGGTTATTGTAGAGAATACCCTGTAGAAAGATTACATAGAGATGCCATCTTGCTTTCCATTGGTGGTGGAACAAACGAGGCAATGCAAAAAAATATAGCTGCTGATCTAAAGAAGCTATATGCAAGCTCAGGAATGTAATCTAATATTTAGTCTATCCGGTCGTTCTTCTTGAGAGACGACCGGCTTTATATCCTTCCCTCGTAAAGTTCTTCCCGTATAAGCCCCGTTTAATAAGTTCTGTCTGCAAGGGCATTTAGTGTCCGGGGATGCAGGAATTTCATGAGAAAAAAAGGGCCTAAGACGGTCGTTTTACTTAAAAATAAAAAGAATTTATTCTTAACGGTTTTATTCATTTGTTCGGTTTTCTATCTTATCGATTGTTCTGCTGGCCAAGGTCAGAGGGATCATTCAGTATTCGGAAGAAGAGCTTCTTTAACTAGAGAAGGATTACAACTTTCAGCAATCGATACTCCTCCAGCAGATCGTCATCTTCATGCAGAACATTATCCTTCTTCAAATGAAAGAAGATTGGACCTGTTTAAATCCAGAGTAGTGGGTTTAGGCGGTGGTTATATGGGAGTTGGAACAGATCAGAATCTAACTTTGATCGCATGGGCAAGAAGTGAATTTGCTTATCTATTCGATTTTGATCCAGTAACAGTTTCCATTAATAGACTTCATCTTCATTTTCTAGAAATTTCTCCTACTTATCCAGAATTTGAAAAACTTTGGGATCCTAAGAATAAAGAGACTGTTCTTCCTATTATCGAAAAAAGATTTTCGAATGATCCAGAATATCAAGTAATTCTAAAGTCTTACCAAATCGCTCTTAGAAAGGGAGCCGTTCCTCAACGTTTAGGGGACTTACATAAGATCTCTAAAGTGTATCCTCAATTTACCTCTTTTCATAATGATACAAAGGATTATGATCACCTCAGAAATCTGGTATTAGATGGAAAAATAATTGCGATCGATGGGAATTTATTGGGAGACAAGACTATAAATTCGATTTCTGAAAAAGCGAAAGAGCTCGAGATCCCGATTCGTATTTTATATACTTCTAATGCAGAAGAATATTTTAGATATCCGGAAGGAATGAGAAAGAATTTCTTAAATCTGTACGGAGATACTAAAAGTATAGTGATCCGCACCGTTACTAAAGGTGCTAAGGTATACGGATTCCCGGATGGAGAGATGTTCCCCGCAGCGTTTCCTTTTCATTATAATATCCAATCTTTAGATAACCTAAAGACTTGGCTGACCAAAGAAAGTGTTCTATATACAACGATACTTCTTCGTAATCGTAAACCGATCGAAAAGGGATTTTCTTTAATAGAAGCATTACCTCCGGAACCTAAAAAATGATCAGAAGCTCTATCTTTTGTTTGGGGATTGCATTTTTTGCAGTTCCTTGTTCTTCTCAGAACGTTAAGACAGGTTCAACCACTGATTCAGTTCGAATTGTAGCAGTGGGAGATATCATGTCTCATCAAACTCAGATAGATACAGCTTATGATAAAGAATGTGACTGCTGGAAATTCGACGAGGTATTCCAAGAAGTGTCTTCCATGATCTCTGAAGCAGATCTTGCCGTTGGAAATTTAGAAACCACTCTTCCTGGAGATCCTAAACAATATACTGGTTATCCTCAATTCGGGGCTCCAGATTCTCTTGCGAAAGCAATTAAGGATATCGGTTTCGATGTGCTTTCTACTGCAAATAACCATTCCTGTGATAAAGGTAAGTTAGGAGTAGTCAGAACCCTTTCCGTGTTGGATCAATTAGGTCTGAAACATTTGGGAACGTACAAGGACAAAGAAGAATATGAAAAAAATAGAATATTATTTGTCCCTGTTGGAAATCTAAATCTTGCATTTTTAGATTATACATATGGAACCAATGGTCTGGAAATCCCTGCTGGAACAGTGATCAATCTGATCGACAAAGACCAAATAGCTTCTGATATTGTTTTGGCCAAAAAATCCAAACCTGATGCAATTATTGTAATGTATCATTACGGAACAGAATATCTGCATCAACCAGATCCTTTTCAGGTAGAAATGGTGGAACATGCATTTTCTTCCGGAGCGGATATTGTTCTAGGCGGACATCCTCATACACTCCAAAGATTTGGTAAAAAAATGATTAAGGATAAATTCGGGATCTCGAAAGAGAGATTTTATATTTATTCTTTGGGTAACTTCATTTCAGGCCAAGACAGACGTTATGTGGATGGAGGACTTATACTAAAATTCTCCTTATCTAAAGAGAATGATAAATTAAATATTTTTGATATATCTTATGAGCCTGTTTGGGTTTACATAGACAGAACTGGGTCTAAGGCGCAGTTTAGATTATTGCCTGTTAAAAAATATTTAAATAATGATCAGGAAAGAAAACTTCCTGAGACTTCGTTCCAAAGAATGAAACAATTCTATAAAGACACTGTAGATCTACTCGGTCCTTAGTCTGGATTCCGAACAACCGACTGGACATAAGTCGACTGAAAAATTCGGCGCCTTCTTCTTATATTTTCCTATCACTTTATGCAAAAAAGGTTCAATCATGAAGTATTTCCCTGTCTAAGAACCGAGGAAAGAAATGAACCTATTATTTACTGAATATACATTAGGAAAGAATAAGCTAAAAAACAGAGCCGTTATGGCTCCAATGACTCGCTCCAGAGCAATCGGAAATATTCCGAACGATTTGATGGCGGAATATTATTCCCAAAGAGCAGGCGCCGGTCTATTGATTACAGAAGGTGTTTCTCCTTCTCCCAATGGTTTAGGATACGCAAGGATCCCAGGAATTTTTTCAGATGAGCAAGTTCAGGCCTGGAAGAAGGTTACAGATGCAGTGCATGCAAACCAAGGTAGAATATTTGTACAGCTTATGCATTCAGGAAGAGTAGGGAATCATCTCAATCTTCCTGAAGGTGCGGAACTTGTAGGACCTTCTGCCATTGGATTAAAAGGAACTGTTTGGACTGACGCAGAAGGAAGCCAACCTTACTCTTCTCCAAGAGAAATGACTTCAAAGGATATCCAAGTAGCGATCCGAGAATATGTGACTGCTGCAGAGAACGCAATCAAGGCAGGATTTGATGGAGTTGAACTTCATGGCGCCAATGGATATTTGATAGAACAATTTTTACATCCAAGTGCAAATCATAGAACCGATGAATACGGCGGAGATTGGAAGAAGAGAAATAGATTCGCCGTAGAAGTTGCGACCGCAGTTGTGGAAGCAATCGGAGCAGATAAAGTAGCGATTAGACTTTCTCCTTACGGTGTATTTAACGATTTAGAAATTCATAATGAAATAGAAGAACAATACAAAGACCTCGCTACATCTTTAGGAAAACTTGGACTCGTTTATATTCATATAGTGGACCATTCTTCCATGGGAGCGATTAAACCGACTGATTCAGTGGTTACTTCGATCAGAGAATCTTATAAATCCGGAAATCCAAACGGAGCTTATATTCTTTCAGGTGGTTATGATCCTGGTCGCGCGGATTCTGATCTAAAAGAAAAAAATGCGGATCTAATTGCATTTGGTCGTAACTTTATTTCGAATCCAGATTTAGTGGAAAGATTGGAGAAGGGAATCCCTCTTGCTGAGCCTGATGCTTCTACATTCTATACTCCGGGAGAAAAAGGATATACTGACTATCCTATAGCTTCTCTTTCTAAAGTTTAAGAAAGATCAAAATCCCGCCGTTTGTATTAGCGGCGGGAACTGAAAAATATTAGCAGGCGTCTCCCGCACCTCTTAATAATAACTGCAAGGTCCCATTCTTTAATTCGTATAAAGATTTGATAGAAGAGTCATAACCTATATCAGTAAATAATAATATAGGAACCGGATCTTCTTCTCTATAAATGACTCCAATCAAATGATAAGAACCGCCGTAAAATCCTAATTCTTCAGTGAGTTTTTCGGATTTTTCGTAAGAGATCAAAATTCTGTCTGTCCCAAACTTGCGTCCTAATAGATAGAGATACCTTCTTTCCGCACCTTTTTTATGATAGGCAATCCTACCGGAAATGAAGGTTTCCTTTTTATTATTTTTGAAAGAATACACTTCTTCCATTGTGGAATGAAGCCATTCGGTTTCAGGATATCCTCTCGCTTTCCAAGTAGTTTCTGCTAAACTTTTGAAAAGAGTATAATCTGTATCTGTCTTAGATAATTCTTGGAGAGGAATAGATTGTAGTCCTAGATCTGGAGAATATACCAACCAATCTTTTTTGGCTTTAATATCTCCTGCAGGTTTTACTTTTAATGCGGGGAATTCTTGGCATCCGTAAGTAGTAGGCGAGGCCGCGGAAAAAGAAGGTCCCTTATCTCCTTCTAATAATGAAAAAGAAGGAAGAGAAGTATTCACACCACTCCTGAATTTATAATCAAATTCGTATTCGTCTTTTGCTTCTTGCCAACCTTTTGGACTGAAGAATGCAAGCGGAACAAAGATGGGAAGATCCTTTGGATCATATCCGGACCAAACAAATCCAATCAGTTTATATTCATCTAATGTGTCTGGTGGGGTGAGTCCTAAATATTTTCTGGAAACAAAACCTGTTCTACCGTCTTCAGATTTGATCTTAGCCCAATCGATAGGACCTTTTGTTTCATCGGGAAGGATTTTGACCTTATTTCCCCTGTTTAGGGTAAAGACGATCTTTCCGGTTTCAGGAGTCTCTCTAACGTTTAACACGCCTGAGGTGATTAGAACATAGTGATATGGATCTGAGGTCTGAGCGACCAAAGAAAGATACAATGGAGGTAGAAGTAATACTAATAAGATCCGGAATTTAAGCGCCATTGCAGCCACAGCATCGTTTTAAGATCCGGGCCCGCAAGAGCTTTTTAATCTTGGATCAGTCTTTCTATCGTTTTCTCGGATAGCTGCTTCATCTGAATATCTTTGCCGGAAAGGTTCTCGATCGATTTCCGGAAATTTTCAGGGTTCTTAAGCATTCCGACTGAGAGCACATTTTCGGATTCCACTTCGTATTTGCGGATAGAATCCATTAGTTGGTCCTTCTTCACTTGAACCTGCTCTCTTAATTGGTTTAGATCCTGATTTGGGTTCTCTACCAATTCTCTGAACAAAGGAGTTTCACCAAAAAGAATATTGATTAGATCATCTTTAGGCGTGCTCTTAGCTTCGCTCAGTACTCCGAGTTTCATTTGTTCTTTAGAAAGTTGTTCTTGGAGAGTCCCCAAGGTTTCTTGAACTTTCAAGTATCTAGAAGTCAAGCTGCTAGAAAACTCGGTTTTGTCGGCTGCGTTTTGGGCTTCCGAGGGTACTCCCGTCTTTCCTGGAACGGAAGATCTCTTGTCGCGGAGAAGTTTCTCTGCTGATGAGACTAGATTCGTAAGTTGAACGTCCATGTTCTTTACCCTCCTTTCGGTGTAATCCGCGAACCCTTGGAAAGATCGGTAGATAAACCCGATTCTTCATTTTCCAAAGAGTTTATGTCGCATCTAAGCGGTTACTCCCTAGGCATATCTGTACTAAGTATCGGTCAAACTTTAGAGAACCAATGAATTTTTTTCAAAATATTCAGTTTTTTTAGAAAAAAATCCGAATAGGAATAACTGGGCGTTTTATGGTTTAAATGGTCTTGCTCGCCTTCTTCCCTTATATTCTAGCCGCTTTGGAAACGTTGACATCTCCTATATGAAATAAATTATTCACATTTTGTCTCGTAAAAGGTTTTTCGGGATAAAAATTGAATAGGTTTACACGGAGTTGAACGATGAAAAAAAGAACCGATATCTTCAAGGTAGTATCCATCTTTGCCTTGTATTTAAGTTTATTTTCTACTGGGGCGTTTGCAGAAGAGGATGATCATTATATCCAGCCAGACGACTATTTTGTTTCCAGGGAAGAATATAACGATCAAACTTATATCAACGTATATATTGCTAAGGAAATGACTCCTGCTTCTGCCACCAAAACAAAAGGAGAAGGTGAATTCTTACAAGTGACTGACGGTAAGAAGTATTGGACCAAAAACTTTTACATGACCCGACTTGCTACAGACAAAGATCTGAAGTTAGGAGTAAAAGTGATCATGTTCGATATGGGAACAGAAGACGGCTACAGGGCGCCTGAATCCAAAGAAGAAGCCAGGACCGGAAGCTGGTTCATGGCAAAAATTACTGATACTTCTGATCTATTCAAAGGGATTATTACTGTTTCCGGAGGATATAAGATCCAAAAGAATAATATAAGAGTGATTGTACCAAAAGCGACTGTTACACCTAAGGGTGGAAAATAATATTAAAAAAATAGAATTCTCTTTTTACGAGAGTATTCTGAAAGCCTCCTTATTGGAGGCTTTCTTATTTTAGGTCAAACTTTTAACCTTTTATAAATTACGTAAAGTCCGGATAGGAAAAGTATAGGAGTGATCCAACTCGCAAGCCAGATAGGAATGACTTCGTTTTCTCCCAAAGATTTGAAAGAAGGATCCATGATCATATAAAGAAGGGCTACTCCGATACTAACTCCAAGAGAGGAAACAATCGCCATTCTTTTGGTAAAAAATCCACTGGCACATCCTACCAAAGTTAATACTACAATCAGTAAAGGTTCTGCGAATAATGTATGTTTTGCAATATCTACATCTCCGTAAGATAATCCTTTACGGATCCGATTTTCCTTTTCTTCTGAAAGTTCAAAGAAGTTCATTTCTTCTACTGAACCTTTTAACTTTTTAAAATAGTCTGGCTTTTCAGGAAGTGTATATTCCTTCTCTGTAAATTTTTGCACAGAGACTACTTGTAGTTCATCGTCAAATTTGGTCTCTTCTACACCCTTTAAGACCCAAACGTCTTTTTGGTAATCGAACTTTGCTTTTTGAGCTACTAAAAGATAATCAGGAGTTTGTTCGCGAGTTAGGCAGATATAATTAAATCCACCTTTGATCTCTTCTTCCTTTGTATCGTAATAATAAATATAATAAAAACCTTCTTGGCCCTTGAAATGTTTTTGGTAGACCACTCCGACTAAAGTGTTTTGGTCTCCCTCTTTTAACATTTTATGTTCTTCGTTCGCTCTTGCGTTTAATGGAGCCACGACAGTTTGTTTTAAGAAGAACGCAGCAAACCAAAGAACACAACTGAATGCTACGATTGGAGTCACAATCCTTCTGAAAGAAATACCAGCAGCCATCATTGCCACTAATTCTTTGTTCGCTGAAAACTGACCCACAGTGAAAGAAACTGAAAATAATATAGCGATGTTCATGATGTACTGGATCAGCATCTGGGGAAGTCGGAACAAAATGAAAAGCCAGCCGTGGATCTTTCCACCTTTGGAGGAGGCCATGTCCCCTTTGATATCGCTATAGGAAGACATAAGGGCCAAAAATCCTAAAGTGATCAATGCACCGATAAATATTTTTACAAACTCAGAGAATACATACTTATCCAAGATCCTAGGAGGGAAAAACTCCTCCTTTATTCTATGGATCCATTCTTTGGGACGGATTTCGGGAAGACTGAATTGCATTCCGAATCCATCATCAAAAGGCCGAGCCATTCCTACGAACCATTTATTTGGGTTGACGATCTTGGCTCTTAAGGGAAGATTTCTCGGTCACAGGAGGAGATCATGAAAAAAAGCGCCATTACGTTCGCAATACTCGCCACTCTTATTTTTACAGTTTCGGTTTCTGCCGAAAAAAGTACGGAAGATCATATTAAGGCACTTTCCAGCGGATCTGATCTGGAAAAAATCGAAGCTTCCCGTTATTTGGGAGATAAAAAAGAAAAATCCGCAATTCCGGAATTGATCAATCTTCTGAACCGTGCAAATGATCCTAAAGTTGCAGTTCCAGCAGGGATTGCTCTGGGGCAAATCGGAGAAGCAGGTGATTCCACTATCGCTTTAAAAAACAAAGTGATTAGCTCTGATAACGGAGACATCGTTTATACTTCTCTTGTTTCTATCCTAAATATCGTAATCAAAAATGAAAAGGCAGAAGACGCTGCGAAAGAAGCTCTTGAGTTTGCGGATAAAAACCGTAGATCCGATGAGTTTGTTTCCGACTTCTTAAACGTTCTCACTAAAAAATTGAAGGGTTAATCCTTTTCGGTGTTGAGTCCGGAAGAACTGAGTCGCTATTCCAGGAATATTCTTCTAAACGAAGTTAAGCGTGCAGGTCAGGAAAAACTCAAAAAATCCGTAGTAACGGTAATCGGAGCCGGGGGTCTTGGATCTCCGGCTTTGTTGTATTTAGGGGCGGCCGGAGTAGGAAATATCCGGATCATTGACTCTGATATCGTTGAAACCACAAATCTGCAAAGACAAATCATATTCAAACATTCTGATATAGGAAGATCCAAATCAGAAACTTCTTCCGAAAACCTTAGATCTTTAAATCCTTATATAAATGTAGAAGGTATAAAGGTCAGACTTAACGAAGAGAATGCAAAAGATCTATTGAGTGGGTCCGATTTAGTTTTAGAAGGTTCTGATAATTTTGATACTAAGTTTCTTACAAATGATGTCTGTGTAAGCGAGAAGATCCCTTTTATAACAGCAGGTGTTCTCCGTTTTGAAGGAATGGTAATGGGAGTTCGTCCTGGAAAAGATGCATGTTTTAGATGTGTTTATGAAAATCCCCCAGCCCCAGAACATGTACCTTCCTGTGCGGATGCAGGAGTGATCGGAAGTATGGCTGGAATGATTGGCACAATCCAGGCCACAGAGAGTATTCAGTTTTTATTAAGTGATTCTGAAAGGGATTCAGGATTATTCGGTAGAATTTTACAAATAGATTCTAAATCTATGGAATTCAGGACAATCTCCACAGTCAGACGTGAAGACTGTATTATATGCGGCTCATCTCACTGAGTTTCTTTTTTAGAGAAGTCTAAAGAATACCCAGCTCCTACAAAGATCGCCTTCGCTATAGAATTTCCTGCAAGTCCTTGTGTTAGAGATTGGATTAAAATAGAAGTAACGTAAGCAGAAACCGGATCTCCACTTAAATCCAAATCTCCTCCGAGGTTTTGCATTTTATAGGATAACTTGGAATATTGAAATCCTCCCCAAAAGAAAACAGAATCCTTCCAGTGGTAGATTAGTTTTCCAGAGATATTTAAACCATCTACTTTCCATTCGTTATTCAGCGCGGCTCTATTTTCATAGGCTCCTCCAAGAATTAAGGCGATTTGATCCCTGGTGTAGATTGAATTTCCATGTAAAAATTGCCTTTGTAATTCAAAACGGGTTTCCCATTTTTCTTTCCACTTAGATTCAATCGCAAGCCCGACTGATGGGCCGCTTAGGTAATCGCTGAAACTGGTTCCATATCTTATGGCCCAATCCACACTGCTAGAATTATTCGGGTCTTTTGGCGAAACATCGTAAGTAGAGTTGTCCTTCCCCGTTTGCCATATTTTATGATAACCTAATATAGGTCTGATTTCAAACAGAGAATCTTTATATGCTGTATAAGAAATTTGGGCATTTATTTGTTTATAGCTGATTGTATTAAAGGGAGCTTGCGCCGTAAATGCTCCTTGGCTTACTACATTTGAAGAGAGATCCGGATAGACGATGTATCCGACACTAGTCGTAGATTCCAAAGAATTCATATGAGAACCGCCGATTTCTCCTACAAAACGATTCCAGGTATATCTTAGATTTATCGTTTTTGCATCCGAGTCCTTGCGGGCCGGAGGATAGTTAAAAAAGCCTCCCCGTCCTCCTAATATTGTTGCGTATCCTTCCACTCCTCTATGAAAATTCGGTACCTGGCTTTCATATTTACTTCTGCCAATACCTGCAAGTATCTCTAATTTGTGAGTTTCCGCAGTGGGTTGAGGTTTTGTTTCTGTTTTAGGTTTTTCTTCGACGACGATTTGTTTATTTTCTTCCTCGATTTCTTTTTGTTTCGCCTCTTCTTCAGCTTTCAATTTTGCTTCTTGTTCGGCTTTCAACTTTGTTTCTTGCTCTGTTTTTAGTTTCTCTTCCTGTTCAGTTTTTAATTTAGCTTCTTGTTCAGCTTTCAGCTTTGCCTCTTGTTCTGCTTTTAACTTTGCTTTTTGCTCGGCTTTCGACTTTGTTTCCTGTTCGGCTTTTAATTTTGCTTCTCTCTTTCGTTTTAGCTTCGCTTCTCGCTCAGCTTTTAGCTTTGTTTCTTGTTCGCGCTTTGCTTCGATATCTGGTTTTTTAAAAACGATTCTTTCGACAGAGTTTTTTAGTATTTCTACTTCTTTCCCTTCTGCGTTTTTGAATTTGATTTTATCGGAGTTTTGATGGAGAACTTCTCCTTGGAGAATTCTTCCATCTTTCATATACACGTATTGTGTTTCGGAAAAAATATTGATTGGAATAAGGGCGAGTAAGCTTAAAACGAAAATTCGTTTCAAATAAAACATATCACGGGGATTAGACGATTTTATTTGTTAAAGTCGTACGAGTAAGTCGCACCAATTTGGATTGTGGTGGATTTTGTTTCTTTGAGCGCACCTGGACCAACCATAGATTCGAAAAGTACTTTTCCTATGATATAACTTTGAGGATCCACTCCTGAATCTTCATTGCCCACGCTTAATGCGGTTTGGGACATTTTATATGTCCAACTCATACTATTGAACCCCATCCAAAAACTGACTCCATATTTCCAAGGATATAGAAATTTCAGATCTATGATTGCTCCTTTAGCGACCCATTTATTATATACATCTATATCTTCTCCTTGGGATTGACCACTTACAGGTGCGTAAGCATTCAATTGTCGATCGTAAGTTCCAAAACCTTTCATTTCTAAAATATGAAATCCGGTGCGGATCTCGAACTTTTCGAATTTTACATCGTATTGGACTCCGTAGGAATAACCTTTTAAACCTTCTGCAACGGAAGTTGGATCAGTTCCAAAATATTGATCGCTAAACACAGGAGCGACTCCTGCTCCGAATGCGATAGAATTTGAATTTTCTGTTTTTGTCCAGAACTGATGATATCCAATCACTGGGCGAATATCGTATTTTGGATGTGGATATACTGAGTAAGAAAAATTTCCATAAACATGTTTCATGGAAACATCATAATTTCCCCGGATTAGTTTTGGGAAAGTGCCACTGCTTGGGCCATCTACTCCGATAATATTTTGGGTTGCAGTAGATGTTACAGAGCTTGCACCAACTTCGCCCACAAATCTGTTCCAAGAGTATCTGACTTCGAAAGATCTTGCCTTTCCACTTTTAGGTTTTGGTTCGATTGGATATTCGAATTTGCCGCTATCTTGGCCTAAGCTACTTCCGACTCCGATCACATTATCATAATAATTTGCACCCTGGAAATTTACTGTTCCCGATCCAGCTCCTAAAAATATATCTAAACGATTTCGTTTTGCTTCTTCGATCTGTTTTTTTCTTTTTTCTGCCTTCTCATCTATGACGGCTTGTTTTTTGGAATCTTCTTCCTGTTGTTTTGTAATTTCTTCTGGAGTTGGTGTAGGAGGTCCAACAGGAGTTTTGTCCTTAGGTTCCGGAGTTTTGGCTTCTTTAAATGCGACTCTTTTGATATCTTGTTTTGAAATTTCTTTTGTGGAGCCGTCAGGTAGTTTGATCACCATTTTGAATGCAGTTTGGGAAACGATCTCTGCAGTGATCACTCGTCCATCTTTCATATAGATGACCTGATCATTTGAATGGACAGAGGTTAGGGAAAAGACCATACATCCGAAGAAGATTGCCGCTCTGATTTTATTTTTTAGTCTTCTCATTTCCTATCCAGGTCCCATTCAATTTTTGAATTCTGGGAAATAATCCTTAGAAGGAAAGTAAGATTCAAGCAATAAATTGACATGCCCCGAAACTAAGAGTTGTTATCGTATAACAAATACTACATTAGCGAAAATATACTTCGGTTAATAATTTTCCTCAGGACCGAAGTTCAAGGTTTTGGAAACTCCAAATTGTATCGAAGTCGACTTGCTTGTAGCATTTATAGTTTGGGTTAGAAGTTTCTGGCCGAGATTCCAACTCACAAGTTCAGACAAAGTAGGAGGATCGGAATCCAGAGAAAGTGTGATTGGAAAATTTCCATCTTGAAGAGAGTAACTCCATTGATAAGAATCATATTTGATGAAAAATCCGATCCCCATCTTCCAGAAATAGCTTAACTTTAATGATGTGTGGGTTCCCTTCGCCTTCCAATCAAAACTGTAATCTGCAGGTAACACAAATAGAACGTTAGGAGGACTTAAGGATACAGCAGTATAATCTTGGTGGATGGACTGAGAACCTTTCATGGTTAAAGATTCAAACTCAGGTCTTATTTCAAATTTAGATCCAAATAAATAGGCAAAGCCAAGTCCAACAGAGGTTCCGCCCAAACTTTCAGAAGCTTGGAAGCTAGATTTCCCAGCCACACTATCTGCCTGAAAAACCTGCGACTGTGAATCCTTTGTTCTATTCCAAGTTCGAATATAACCTACACTTGGATATAACTCGAAATTGAATTTGGAAAGAGCAGAATAGGACGCTTTAAAGAAAGCCGCCTTCATTTGTTCCGGATAAGACCCAAAAACTATAATCGGCTCAGCTTCCGGCCCTATATTATTTGAACTCGTAGAAGTATTGGTTTCCATTCCTCCGGCTTCGAAGGAGAATTTTTTGAACTTATAATTGATCCCGGCCGATACAGATTTGCCTGCAGTACGTTTTGGGCTGCCAGCTAGAACAAAAGGAGTCGCTTCTATGATTAAACTTCGGATGTTTTGGTATTTATAATAAAAGTCTATAGTTTGGGGAGAGAAAGTCCCGCTCCCTGCTGCCAAATAAAAATCTATATAATGTCTTTCTAATGGACTTCTGACAACTCTTTTAGCTTGTTTTACAACCGGGGGAGGGGAAACAATTTCAGGTTCTTGCTTTTTGGACTCCTGTTTTTCGACAGGTATTACTGGAGTTTCGGCCTTTTTAGGTTCTTCTTTTTGAGGGTCTCTATAGGCGATTCTCAAGATAGTTTCTTTTTGGATCCGCTTTGTTTCTCCGTTTTGCAATTTTATATCGATATAGGTTGCAGTCTGATTGATGACATCCCCATGTAATATTTGGCCGTTACGCATGTATACTGTTTGGGATTCTGCAAATAGAAACGCCGGT
This sequence comes from Leptospira koniambonensis, assembly GCF_004769555.1. Lineage (NCBI taxonomy): Bacteria > Pseudomonadati > Spirochaetota > Leptospiria > Leptospirales > Leptospiraceae > Leptospira > Leptospira koniambonensis. Next base: position 1,173,288 of record NZ_RQFY01000004.1, read on the forward strand.
AGGAATAATAAGAATAGAAATAAGATCTTGGATTTCATTTAACCTTCTTTGCTCATCATATGAAAATTTAGTTAAAAATTTATTTCCATTTACTATATTCTTACATAAATATAGGAAAGAGAAAAGAATCATACTATTTTTTAGGGAAAGGGAAAGTGTTTTTATACGATTAGATGAGACTACGGAGGGATCTTAAAAGCTCAGATTCATTTTCCAGAACAGTTTCTAATCTAAGATAGAACCATTTAGAAAAACTCATGTCATTTTTAATAAGCGAAGTGATCTTTACTCCGTCTTTTTCTGTACAGATAATATAATCTTGGCCGGAAGATTTTTCTGAGATTTGGGTTAGATCTTCTTTTGTATAGGAATAATGATCTGGATAGGATTTAGTTTTTAGCTCGAATGGATTTTGATCTTTTAAGGAAGAATAAAACGAGCTTGGATTTCCTAACCCTGCAAAGGCAAATATAGATTTTCCTGTTAGTTCTTTTACAGAAACTTCTGAAGCTGGCGAAGAAAGTGGAACTAAGCGTTGAGGAGAAAATTTAAATCTTAAAATTTGAGAAGGTCTGTATTTTTTGATCCACTTTGAAAGTGATCCTTCGTATTCTTCTGAAAACTTAGAAGCGATCAAAAAATTTGCTCTGGATGCTGAGCTGTAAGATTCTCTTAGTAAACCTAAAGGAAGTACAAATTCCATTTTAGAAAGTTTGGTACAATCTAATAAAACTAAATCCAAATCTCTGTTTAAAGCGTGGTGTTGGAATCCATCATCTAGTAATACAAATACCTTTTGATCATTTGGTATTTTGTTTTCTGATCTGAATTGAAGATAAGAATCGTAACGATTACTTCCTACATAGACTTCCGCAAATGGAAGATTCTTTTTTAAAAGAAGAGGTTCATCTCCAATTTCAGTGGCAGAAGAATTTTCAGTGACTCTTCTGGTTCCTTTTCCAGAAGAACCATATCCTCTACTTAAAATTACGATCGGGGTATTCGGAAAATTAGAATGAATTAATTTTGCTAGATGTAAAGTGAAAGGAGTTTTTCCTGTTCCGCCTACGCTAAAATTTCCTACGCTGATCGTTACGGCGGAAGGTAGATTTCTTTTTTTCTTAAGGCTTCTATCTAAAAAGAATAAGATCTTATAGATTAAGCTGAGCAAAAATAGGATCGGAAAAAATAGGATCTTTCCAAAAGAAATCATATTCTTTTCTTAAACCGGAGATTCTGCGAATTGCATCTCATATAATTTCTTATACTTTCCATCTAAGCGGATTAGCTCTGAGTGAGATCCTGATTCTACTACCTTTCCACCTTCCATTGTGAAAATAGTGTCCGCGATCTGAACTGTGGAAAGTCTATGAGCGATGATGATAACAGTTCTATTTTTGTATAAAGACTCGAGCGCTTGTTGTACTACTCTTTCTGATTCTGTATCCAATGCAGAAGTAGCCTCGTCCAAGATGAGAATTTCAGGATTATTCAATAATGCTCTTGCGATGGAGATCCTTTGTCTTTGGCCTCCGGATAACATCACTCCTCTTTCTCCCACCACTGTATCGAAACCATCTTCGAAAGATAAGATGAAGTCTGTTGCGAATGCGAGTTCTGAAACTTCTCTCATTCTTTCTTCTGTAACATTTTCTGTTCCGTAACAAATATTCTCTCGGATGCTTCCGTTGAATAAGAATACTTGCTGGTTCACGATAGAGATTTTTTTGCGCAAAGAAGCCAGATCTAAATTCCTAAGATCAGTTCCATCCCAAGTAATAGAGCCTTGAGTTGGATCGATTAGTCTTGGCACTAGATCCACCAATGTGGATTTTCCTGCGCCGGAAGAACCGACTAATGCAACAGTAGATCCTTTTTGAATAGAAAGATTTAAATCTGATAATGCGGAACTTTTTGCTCCTGGGTATGAATATCCTACTGAATCGAATTTTAATTCTTTAGAAAGTCTTTTAGGATAGATAGGGTTCGGAGGATTTTTAACATCCGTTTCACTATCCAACATTTCAAAAACTCTGGTTCCTGCTGCCACTGCACTTTGGATGGAGTTGGATAACATTCCCATTTGTTTGAATGGTCTGGTTAAAAACACCAAAGTTAAGAAGAAGATCATAAAATGACCTAAGGTTAATTTTTGTAGTTCGATCAAATACGCGCCGAAGGCCAAAAATATTACTGCGACTATAGAGCTAGAAAGTTCCACCAAAGAAGGGCCTATCTGATGATAGAAATGTCCTTTAAATGTTTTGTCTGAAAGATCATTATTGATCTCCCAAAATCTTCCCGCTTCTGTTTTTTCCATGGAGAATGCACGAATGACCCTGATACCTGAGATCACTTCCTGCAAATGTCCGTTTAATGCAGACAATCTTTCTTGTTGGTTGCGAGTCGCTTTTCTGATCCTATCAGCAAAAGAAGTTACTGGACCCATGATCAAAGGGACTACAACTAAAACAGCTATGAACATTTCCCAACTTAAGATAAGAAGAATTAGCAAATGTGTGATGATATAGAAAAAATCTACGATTGCATCTTTCAGATCCGAGCTGATCAGCTTTGCCAAAACTTCTACATCGTTTACGATACGACTCATAAAGATCCCGGTCTTCTCTTGAACGAAATGATTGAGTGGAAGTTCTTGAGCCTTAGAATAAAGTTCTAATCGTAAATCTCGGACAGCTAGATAACCACCCGAGTTGATACAGTACACAGCACCCGTTAAAAACAAAAGTTTTGCTAGATAGATCGGAAATATGAATAAACAAAAAATGAGAACGAGTTGGTCTTTAGGAAGAGTGGTTAAATAAAAGTTGGTCTTGATCTTTATATCAGCGACTAGGGCTTCTATCTTTTGGATTGCCTCTAATTCTTTTCCTTCTTCCCTATCTTTTAATGCGATACTTTCTTTTTTGGTGAGTGAAATTTGAAAATCTGCTTTTCCACCTTTTCCGATCGCGTTGAAAATTGGAATAACGCTAGTAAGAGAGGCTCCATTGAGTATGGATACAAAAAAGGATAGTACGACCCCGGTGATTAATCTGTATTTATACTTGAAGGAATACCCCAAGAGGCGTCTATAGACGTTCATAGGTCCGGAATGTTTTATCCTAGATTTCTAGACTCGGTCACTTCCCGATTTCAGGTCGGACCGAAACCGACTCTTACCTTTTCCCTGGCTTTCCTTCTTTTGTCCCTTCTTTTTTATGATTGTGGAAAAGCAGAGAGAAGTCCCGAAAAACTGGTATTTTCACTACCTTCTGATCCAATCTCTTTAGATCCGATCCGATCCACTGACTTATCTTCCAGAATTGTTCTAAAATATATCTACCCTAGACTTTTTGAAATAAATGGAGAAGGTACAATTCTTCCTTCTTTAGTAAGATCGTACAAGTTGGCAGAAGGTCCGTCATCCAAGATCAGAAGATTGATCTTGGAACTTCACACTGATCAGAAATCAAATCTAAACGCACAAACAGTCCTAGGATCTTTAGAAAGATTAAGAAATACTCCGGGCCCAAGAAGAAGTACATATTCTTTTTTAAAAGGTGGAAAGGTTCTCACTGAATCCAATTTGGAAATTTATTTTGAAGGAGGCCTCAGAGAAACTTTAGAAAAACTTTCTTTGCCTCAGGCTTGGATCTATTGCGGTCCTCCTGAAACAATCTGCGGAGATTTTAAATTAGCAGAATGGAAGAGGAATAATCATCTTAGACTAGTTGCAAATCATTCCAATGATTTGGGCTCCGAAATTTTGTTTAGAGTTCTTCCCCAAGCAAGTACAGGATTGTATTTATATTTCAAAGACGAATTAGATCTGATGAAATTGCCTGTATTCCTTCTCAAAAACTCGTTAGTAAAAGAAGATCATATTTCTGTTCGAAAAGGAGGAGGAGTTCAATACATTGCGATCAATGCTAAAGAGCCTTGTTTCGATAAGAACTTTAGAAAAGCATTAAATCACTCAGTAGATAAACGAACAATCATCCAAGTTTTATTAGAAGGAAAAGGAGAAGTTTCCGTAGGTCCATTTCCAAAATCCATTTCAGACACCTGGACTTCTTCTGAAGAAATTTATCCTTATGATCTTGCAAAGGCAAAAGAATTACTTTCTAAGTCTGTTTGTTATCCTAAAATTTTAGAAAGAGAATTGGAATTTAGGATGAGGGGAGACGAGGAGAATCAGGCAAACGGTGCTGCGATTGTCCAAAACCTAAAAGAGTTGGGATTGAAGATTAGGATTCTCCCAATGGAAAAAGCTGCATTATATAAAGAGAATGGAGAAGGTAAGGGAGATCTAACATTATTATTTTGGTATGCAGATCTTCCCGGGCCATTTGCATTTTTGGATCCATTATTTGCTGGAGATAGATTTGGGAACGGAGGAAATCGAGCCTTCTATTCTAACCCGAAGATGGAAAAAATTTTCCAAGAAATAAGATCCACTGACAAGACAAATATAAGTCCTCAGATCAAAGAAGCATTTTCACTTTTATCTGAAGATGCTCCTTGGATCTTTTTATGGTCCCCGTATGAATTGTATCTTGTAGGGGACCGTTTACCAAAAGATCTTAATCGTCGTTCGGATCTTCCTTAGCTTTAGGAAGTTCTAATTCTACTGCGTCTTCTCCAGAAAGTGCTTCGTCAGAACTATTTGAGCTCGCTCCTTCCGTTTGAGTTACTGTTGGAGTAGCAGCACCTCCACCAGGTTGGTCTCCTACATAATAGTACTGTCCATAAAGAGGATGTTTACATTCTGCTTCGTTGGATAATAATCCGCCTGTTTCTGCACAAACATCTACTTTTACGTAATCTCCGTTAAATGGAGTAACCAGACTATCACCAAAACCTAATGTTCTGGCTACATAAGAAACATATCTAAACCAAATGGAACCACTTGTTCCTGAACCGGAACCAGGGAAAGGAGCGCCTAAGTCATTACCTACCCAAACTGCAGTGACTAAATTCGGATTCACACCAGCAAACCAAACGTCCCTTACTCCTTTTCTTGCGCCCCAACGTTTCTGCGCTTCTTTAGGAGATTGAACTGTTCCTGTTTTTCCGCCTAGAGGGAATTTTTCTCCTTCTTTTAATGCGATCTTAAGTGTACCTTCTTCAGAAACAACTGCTTCTAATAAGTTTAGGGTCATTGCACAGGCGACAGGATCTAAAATTTGTTCTGCCTCTTTAGGATCAGGAATATTGTTCATATAAAGTTCTGAACCTTCGAAATCAGTGATTCTAAGTATTTCGATAGGTTTTACTTTCTTACCGTTATTCGCGATCGTTGCGTACACGGTTGCTAATTCTTTGGGAGATAATTCTCCAGAACCAAGAGCGAGTGTAAGATTGTGTTGGAATCTTTTACTCAACTCAGAACTGTCCAAATCTAAAATTTTTCCGAGAGTGTGGATAAAATCGCTTACACCAATCTCATCCATGAACTTGACTGCGACTGTGTTCACAGATTGAGCAAATGCGGTTCTGACCTGCATTGCGCCTCTATGACCTTTATACCAGTTTTTAGGAGAATAACCTCTGATCTTGATTGGTTCATCCACAACGATAGAAGTTGGAGTGGCTATTCTTTTTTCGAATGCCATCAGATATACGAGACCTTTGATCACTGAACCAGGTTGTCTCACAGCAGAAACTGCACGATTTAGCCTGAATATATTAGAAATTTTGTAACTACCAACCATCGCCTCTACGTATCCATTTGTAGGATTAATGGAGATCAAACTCCCATTCATGTTTTCGATGATCTTATTTTGTTTAGAAGCTTCGTCAGTTTTGCCGGCTTTTAAATATGTGGCCTTATCCTCAGAAAGTTTCTTGCGGACAGCTTCTATTCCTTCTCTAAGAGAACGTTCTGCCGCTTCTTGTTTATCATAATCTAATGTGGTATAAACATTCATACCGCGGCTTTCTAGATCTATCTCAGAGAAGTTTTCGATTACAAATTGGCGGATCCCAAAATTAAAATCAGAAGCCAGATTAATTGTAAAATCCTTATCGAATCCGTACTTTCCTATTTCGGAAGTGATGACTACTTTATCCTCTTCTTCTTTGGTCTCCTCAACCACATAAGCAGATCGGAACTTACGGATATTGACATCTACCTTCTTCTCAAAATCTTTTTCGATAGATTTAGGATTCGGGTGAAGGTTTTGGTTTTTGCCCATAACGGTCATCACCATCTTCTGTCTTTTGAGAGCTATCTTAGGATTTCTAACAGCATTATAGTTAGAAGGAGCCGGAATTGTTCCTACAAGCAGTGCCGCTTCTGCAGGAGTTAATTCATATGCAGGTTTATTAAAGTAATAACGAGAGGCTTCTTCTACTCCAGTGTTCCCTTCGCCCAAGAAAATACGATTTAGATACATAGCTAAGATCGTATTTTTATCAAACTTAGTCTCTAAGTAGAATGTACAATAAAACTCAGTGAGTTTATTAAATACGCTTCGAGCTCCCAGATCCAAAGTGAGTTTTGCCAATTGTTGTGTAAGAGTAGAACCACCTTGCTTTTGGAAAGTGGTAAGGTTAACGATCATCGCTCTAAGTAATGCTGTGAAGTTTACGCCATTATGTTCGTAAAAGTCTCTATCTTCCGAGCTGAGCAACGCCCATATTATATTTCCATGATTTGCTAAATTATCAGTTCGGATAGGTCTGAATTTTCTGCGTGAAAATTCTCCGATCAATTTTCCATTTTTATCCAAGATGCGGATTGGTTTGATCTCATTTGGATCATATGCATCCGAAACTTCTCTTTGGAAAGTTTCTAGATTGCGGGCAACATCTTCCTGTTTGGTGAGCCAAACAACGTAAGATCCTCCGATCAGAAATGAAAGGAATACGATCCCGGAAATAACCGAGTATTTGAGAATGGTTTTCCAGTTTGTTTTAGAATATTGGAGGATAGAAGCTAAAATTCCAAGGATACGATCTTTGATGTTCATAAGGTCCGTCGGTCGGTTTTCCGTCGTAAGTTAGGGAATGAAAAGGACTTTTTTTAGGGATTTTTGTCCAGATTTCGCTCTCTTATGTCGGTATAGGACATATCCCAAAGGTTTAGATAACAGACAAATAATAGCCGATTCTGGTAGACAGTTCTGAAATTCTATGTCCAATAAAGTTTTGCTTTGGGCAACTAAAGCATAGGAATCATGGAAGACCTGCCTTACAAAAAAGAAATTTTCCTTCGCCATCATTCTTCTTTCCCTGCAAAGACTGAGGTCTGGCCAAAGGTAAAGTTATTATTCGGAAAGGAAGGAATTCCTACAGACCTTTCTCATCTCTATTTGAATGAGCATGGTGAATCCTGGGCCAATCTGGGTTATTGGGAAAACACAAAAGAATACGGAATAGCCTGCGCGAATTTAGCGGAACATTTAGGGAAACTCGCTGGATTAGATAGCGATACCAAACTTTTAGATCTTGGATTCGGATGCGGAGACCAATTTAAGATTTGGGAAAGGTCATTTGGAGTAAATGTTTCTAATATTTACGGGATCAATATCTCTAAAGTACAGATACAATTTGCAAAAAGACGTTATGAAGGTAGAGGAAGTTCTCCCAATTTAATTTTAGGAAGTGTAGAAGGTTTATCAGAATTCGAAGACAAAACTTTTGATACGGTAATTGCCTTAGATAGTTTATATTTTATACCAAATCGAAACAGATTGGTTGGGGAAATTTATAGGATTTTAAAACCAGGAGGAGTATTCGTATCCGCAGAGATATTATTCTCCGATCGAAAAATTTCTTACTGGGAAACTTTCAAAAGAAATCTGATCTCTAAAATGGCAAAGATGTCTTCTGATCTCAAAAAGGTAGAAGGTATCGTCTCGGAATATTCTGCTATCGGATTCAATTTCGAAGTTTTAGAAAGAATAGATCCTTTCGTATTCCCAGGATTTTCCCAATTCATATTAGAAAAAATTAAATCAGAAAAAAAGATACCTAAAAGACTCGCAGGAAGATACGAAATGTTAGGAGAATATTTCGGCTCCGAAACGATCAAAAAACATTTCGAATATTGGATCTATAAGGTCAGAAAACCTGAGTAAGTTTTAAGATCTGAGTGAACCTTCTACCCATCGTTTAACATCTAAGGAAGTGGAGACCCCTGCTTCTAAAAGTGGCATTCCATATTTAGCATATGAACCACAAAGCCATACTTTTTTACCTGGAAGTTCCTGTAGTTCTTTCAGCTCTTCTAAGATCTTTCTGGAGGCAAGGTCTATCACAGGTCTTTCGAATTTTGATCTACTAATAAAATCTTTTTCGTTAGGTTCCACAAGCGGATTCCAGGTTTGGAATACTGCCTTACCTTTCATGGAGGGAAGAACCTTGTTCAGAAGAATAGTAGCAGTCGCAGTAGAACTATCTTGTGAAAGAGAAAAACACATAGGAGCCCAATGTCTTTTCTGTTTGGGCATAAACTTTTCGTCAGAATGAACTACTACTTCGGAAGCCTCATACTTGAGTTTAGATAGTAGATCTTTTTCTTTAGAATATTCGTCGGGAAGAATAGAGATAGCCTGATTCGCAGGAGCGGCGACAACAACTCTATCAAATAGCTCTTCTCCATTATTAAAAATAATTTTTACTTTATCTTTTTCTAAAACGATCTTTTTAGGATCAGTGCTTAAACGAACGGAAGAAGTCCTTTTAGAAAGTTTTTCAGTAACATCTCTGGTTCCTTTTTCAGGAGTTAAAAATCTTAAGAACTTTAAGCCACTAGAATGATAACCTACCACTACTTCTGCAGGATAATTTTTAGCACTTTCATAAGTGCAGGTATTGATTGTGGAAAACATTGGGATCAGATAAAGATCCTCGAATTCTATAGAATAACCGAATCTGCTTAAAAATTGGGAGATAGTAAGTTGTTCTCCATCTAATGATTGGAGTTCTCTTTCTGATTCTTCGTAAAAACGGATCGCATCCGAAAAAATACGTCTAGAAGTTTTATTGGAGAAACAAACCCAATAAGGGATCGGAACAAAATTGCCTCCGATTCCCAAAGTAGAAAAACCGAAATAAGTGGTGCCGTCTCCGTAGTTTAAGGAAAACGAATAATCCACAGGTCTTACTTCGATCCCTGCTTCTTTATAAAGATCCAAAAGGCAGGGATAATAATTACGTTTGAATGCTCTAAAAGGAACATCCACTCGGATAGAATGTCCATTGGAAAAAAGATCGGTGCCGTGAGCATCCATACCGACCAAAGGATGTTTTTCTATCAGAGAGACTTCGTGTTCTTTGCCTAAATACCAAGATGCACTTAAGCCGGCGATTCCACTGCCGATGACCGCTATTTTCATTCCGGATTAGAATCCTTTTTTAAAACAAAAATACAAGGTAAAACCTGAATTTAAGGAAGGAATGCTACAAAAAAGGAACCGAACGGTCAGTCTACAATTTGTAACACAACTCTTCTATTCCTTTGACGGTCCGAAGCGTTATCATTGGAAGAAATTGGTTGGGAATCTCCAAAACCTTGGGTTCTAACTCTTTCACTGTCGATCCCATGCTTAGAGATCAAATAATCTGCCACTGCTTTTGCTCTGTTTTCAGAAAGTTCTAGGTTACGCTCTTTTTTACCTACGTTATCAGTATGACCTTCGACAGAGATTTTGAGTTTAGGATTCGATTTTAAAAAAATTCCTAAACGATCTAACTCAGGTTCGGAATCTTTTGAGATCTCAAATTTGTTTGTCTCAAAAAATAAATTGTTCAGAAGAATTTGGCGCCCCACTGCCAGAGCAGGAAGACGAAATTCAACATCTAACTTTGCATCTTCTTGTTTAGATTCCGTAAGATCTATATTTCTGGAAACGGAAAGATGGCCTTGCTTCTCAGCATAAAAACCGTATTTTTCGCCATAAGGAAGAACTAAACTAAATGAACCGGTTTTAGAATCACTTTTAGCACTTCCTCTTTTTTCTAAACGTGTTAGAGATTCATAATGTATTTCTGCGCTTAAGGGATTTCCATCTTCGTCCAAAACTTTTCCATTGATAACTACAACAGGATTTGGTCTGAAATCGCGGGGAAGATAGGCCATATAGAGTTGACCTTCTTTGCTTACATATGCCCAGTCGCTATTTACTGGAATAGAGAAGAAATTTACACCTTTTAAGTTGGCGGAAACTTCTACAGGTTTAGTCCAATTGTCCCAACCTTCTCCAATTCTTTTGGTCACATATACAGAAAGACCCTTATGTCCATCGCTGCAGAAATATAGAGTCCTATCATCTCCTGCTAAAAATGGAGCTGTTTCCTCGGAAGAAGTATTGACAACCTCTCCTAAGTTTTTGCCAATCCCAAATGATCCGTCTTCTTTTTGGATACTCACATAAAGATCTAACTTACCTTGAGAATCAGGTTGCTGGACAGAATAGATCAATATTCTTCCCGAAGAAGAAAGAGTGGATCCGCCGAAAACAGAAGTATTATTTTTTAAATATAAATTTGCAAAATCAGGAAAATTGATCGGCTTAGGATAAGACCAATATCCTTTTTCTTTATAACTTTTATATAATGGAACGGATGTTTTATTTTGGACTTGATTTAGCTTGCGAAGATATTCATAAGCGAGTTGTTCTTCTCTTAAACGGAATTCCATCTCGTCTCTTGTGTTCCTTCTTAATTCTTCTTTCTTTTCTTGAAACTCGAATTGTATTTTGCGAGCAGCCTCATCATCTCCGAAAGAACCAAAAACGAATAATTCATTATTGCTTGGAAGAACCGCGATCACTGCTGAATTTAGATCATTATTTAAGGGAGCAGGCATCTCTTTACCATCTCTCCAAAAACCTTTATCATCTTTCTCTGCTAGCCAAATCCTTTGAGTGCCTGATTTACCCTTGCTAGAGTATACAGTCCAGAAGATGGATTGTCCATCAGGAGTTACTGTTGGATTAAAAGCGAAGTAACCTCTGTTCACATAATTTGGAATTCTTTTCAAAGTCCAATCAGCAAGACCCTTAGATTCAGAAAAAGGATAGGTCTCATAACGTATCGGGTCGCAATTTTCTCCCCTCATTTGGCAGAGAACACGAATGGTTTGATTATGAAGTCTGGAAAGTTCAGGACTAAGATCGTTGGAAAGCACCTGGATGAACTCGTTACCTGTGCCTAACATCCTACCAAATTGAAGAAGTTTACCTTCGATAATCTTTTCCTCAGCGAGAAGATCGGAAGAGAAAAATAGAAATATAGAAGAAAGTAAAATGGGAAGAAGACGGTTCATATTATATGTTTCGGAGAATAATATCCGAACCGGAAGAGGGGAAAAGAAAAAATTAAAATAAGAGGAAGATCAGGCGATCCAGCCTGGGAAAAACTTGCGGATCAGAAAAAGACCGACCAATAGGACTGCAAAATTAAAAAGAGAAGAAACAAGAATAAAGACGAGTTTGGAAGGCTTATTTTCCTGAGACTTTTCACGACTTGCAGTAAAAGCAGCCCCAATACTCAAAACTAAGCCGGATATAAAGGAAATCTCAGGCAGTTCATTCTTATCATACAGGTAGGAACTCAAACTTTCTGAAACGACTAACATAATACAAAGAACGATCAAAAATACAAAACTTCTGATACACCCTAAAACATAAAAAGATATCAGATCCTTATTCATAAGCCCGCCTATAATTTTGGACGAGCTAAAAGATTTAATGATTACTCAGGCTTGTAAACTTAATTGCAGCTACAGGCGGAACCTTTTCCTCCAATAGATTCTGCATAATTATCGGCATCAGAAGAATAATCAAATTCTTTAAGAATACAAACATTAGAACCTCTAGCAGATTTCATCTGATCCAAAGTGCGAGAATCCGATTCAATTTTACCATCAGCACAGAATACACTATACTTAGTATTTGCTTGGACCTTTGAAGAAGAAAAGGCTAGGCCCAAAATCAAAAAACTTCCAATAATCGCTATCCATAACTTGAACATAAAGAAACTCCAAAAACTAAAAAAGGAGAATACCTTCTTCTAAAACCCTTTCAATAAATTTTTGACAGTGATAAAGATAAAGATGAGCGATTTTACACGCAAAAGAAATTAGATCGATTGTATATGCAGGATTTGAAACCGGCATAAGAATTCGATGCCGGTAGCTTAACTCTAGAATTATAGTTTTTCGGTTATCGTTTCTGCAAATTTAGCTTCTTCCGGTTTGCATTCGGTAAAGAATAAAGGAAGACCTAAAAAAACAGGGGCCGTCGGAACTTGGCATTGAGCATACACGCTCCATTCTTTTGAATAAGGAATAAGAGAAGCAGCGTAGGCTCCGTATACAAATTCAACACATTGATTGATAGAATTTTCAGTGTAATATTTCCCTTGGCTAATTGAGGATTTCAAATATGGATTGATGAATAAGATGCTCATCACGGTGATATCGACTCCAGAAATATTTCCAAAGGTTCCCCCGCTCGTACGATCTGGGTAACCGTAAGAAGAGCAGTCTACAGACTCGTTCGGGATATTAATTGAAAATGAGAGATTCTGTAATGCCTCTTTGATCTTTTTTTGAGCGTCTCCACCGGAAATTGTGACCGGCCCTCCTGAATAATTACAGTTAATTACTATAGAAAGAAGAAATGAAACAGATAAAAAATAACTTAATAAATTCCGCATATAAATCCATAATTTCAACTAACGCTGAAATGTCATATTTTTAATGAGGTTATCTTCCATGTAGAAGAACCCAGACACGGTTTTTGGAATTTTGCTAAATATTTAAAGATTTTTTAAAGTATACTATAGCTGAGGAATCGGCCGAGACCGACTCCTTGATTTCAATTAATACGTAAAAGTATAAGCCCAGTAAATCAAAAGCAACTGCAAAGGAAGTCTTAAAATTAAAGCCCAGGTAGGGGGATCTTTTCTGGTTCTTGACTGAAAGTGATACACGTTAGCTGGAAACACAGCAATCAAAAGAAGGACCACGCCCCATGCCGCCAATACTTTAGTTTGAGGAAAGAAAAGTCCAAGGCCTAAAGCGATCTCTGCGATACCGCTGAGTTGGACCATAAGTTTATGATACGGGATCCAAGGCGGCATGATCCTCATATAAAATTTAGGGATCACAAAATGAAGAATGCCGGCAATCGTATAGATCGTCCCCATGATCCAGAGACTGATAGATTTAGCGTCTAGGTTTTCCATGGAAAACCATGATAAAACAACTATGGTGACAAGGTCTGCCTTTTTTCTCTGTTTTTATTACGAAACCTTCTCTGCCTGGAATGAGAAGACTTGTTGGCGATTTTTAGGAAGGTGAGATATTTTTCTCTGGTGACGAAGGGACGATTTCTTTCTCGATGATCCGTACGAGGTCCGGGAAATTTCAGCATAGGCTTTGCTCCTTGCCGTTAAATTTGCCAGTCATTATAGTAAGGGCGAAGAAAGTACAAGCGAAAAAAAAGATCTTCAAAAAAATTCCGAAACAATTTATTATAAAAGTTTGGGCGCGTCCCTTGCAATGCAAGGGTCGGTCTTTTACGGACTCGCGGAGACCCGCTCGGTCCTTCGGACCAAGTCCTGCAAAGACCTCGCGCGTTATATGTTACGATTTTGTTTTTCTAAGAAATGATTGTTTAAAATCCGAAATATTTGAGTTCAAAATCATTCGGTTCAAAGGCTTGGACTTTAGGAATTAGGAATATAGAGTTTGTATCGCAAGGAAGGATAAGTAGAGATTCTGCGAAATGTTCTATATCTTTCTTTCGATAATAAACCGAACTTGAACAGGCTCCTTTGCAGCTAAGATACCCAGTGTAATTCGTAGCGTTGATTTGAATGACGTCACTCGGGTAGCTCAGGTTGCTTTGGTTGAGGCATTTTATAAATCTAATCCAAGAGACATTAGATACTTTATCTAATGCTTCGCTTCTGGGGATTAGGTTTGTTTGTAGATTTGCTTCGATGTCGATGAGGATGCAGTTTGACAGGAGTAGGAAGAGGCCTATAAGAATGATCCGGAATTTTGGTAGTGTATAATGAAAATTCATTTCTTTGCATCTCATTCCACTTCTTTAGGAAATCTTAAATCATTTATATAATATAAAAAGATATAATAAGAGAAGAGTGATGTGGATCAATTTTTAGATTTGTAAATTCACTTGACGCAATATTGAAAATATTTCGTTTTATTTCAATAAATAAACATAGTTGAGAATTGCTCTTGGGTGCCTGTTTTATGCGATTTTGCTTGAGGAAATGAATGATTATAAGTGTAAAAAATAAAATTCTAATATTTTTAATTTTAATGTTACTTTCTTGTTCTCGACAACCTTATATAAAATCTATTCCGGAAATTTCTCCAGGGAAAGAAGTAACTCTGAAAATTGATTTTGATAATTCTTTAATGCCAGAATACGAAGAAATGGTAATAACTAAGTTTTGTTTGGGAAGGACTGAACAAGACTTGGACAGGAATTGTGAGGTAGATCCGATCATAAGCGATTATCCTGTTAAATCAAAAGAACCGATGCGTTTAATAATTCCTGAAGGTTACTATCCATATGGGAAAATGATATTCTGGGCGAAGAGCCCCTCCTTTGGTTCTCGGAGTTCGATGGCAGTAGCGTATTTTTCCAAGGATTTTGAAAAGACTTTAGATAAGAAAGATTGCAAATTAAAGGGCGTCTCTTTAGAGGGAAGTGTTAGCATTCTGCGGTATAATTGTAGAGGATTTATCTTTAGGAGCAAAGAAACTCACCTTGTGACATTTCGTGTAGTTGATGAATCCTATATGGATGGGTTAATACTATATACTGCCTTTACTCCTTTTCCCTTAGGCGGAGATTATCAAGCTGCTGAAATTGGTTATTCGATACAGAAATAATAAGAACGGTTTCTATATATTTTTCCTAATACTTTTTAGCTCCTGACCATCTGCACTTTCAACTTAATCGCTTTCTTGGCTTTCGTTGCCTTTTTCTTAGAAAGAGAAAGTTTCGAATAAGTCATCTCCAAAGAATCAGTAACATCTTCCCAGGTGCAGGAAGCGGCGATCTTTCTCGCAGCGAGACCGAGTTTGGCTGCTAACTTTTTGTTTTCTGCTAATAGACAAGACTGTTCTATAAATTCTTCTTCTTTGTCGAAACCACTGAGCAAGGCGGACTTGCCGTGTTTGAGATGTTGGTTGGCGGCCGCGTAATTATAAGCTACGATCGGAAGTCCGGATGCCATCGCTTCTACGATTACATTTCCGAAAGTTTCTGTTAGGCTTGGGAATAGAAATAGATCTCCGGTAGCATAATGTTCTGCCAGTTCTTTTCCTTTTCTCATTCCTCTGAATATAAAATCCGGATTTTCTTTTTGCAATTTTTCTTTGGAAGGTCCGTCTCCCACTAAGATCAATTTTGCATTTGGAACTCTTGTTTGGAGTCTGCGAAATGTTCTTACTAATAGATCCAGATTTTTTTCTGGAGCTAATCTTCCCACGTATAGAACTCCAAGTTCAGAAGGTTTTAACCCCCATTCTGTTTTTAATTTGGAATTCCTACGAGCAGGATGAAATAGATCTGAATCAATCCCTCTGGAAACCACTTGCACATTTGTGTAACCTTGTTCTGTTAGCTGTTCTCTGATCTGAGCAGTTGGAACCAAGGTCATCTGTGTTCTATTATGTAGTCCTTTTAGGTAATTATGGACCAGTTTTCCTGCGAATCCGAATTTATAATATTTTGCGTATGCGTGGAAATTTGTCCTAAAATCGCTGATGATTGGAATTCCAACATGTCTGGCTGCCCTGACTGCGGACCAACCGAGCGGCCCTTCCGTGACCACATGTACTATATCAGGTTTTTCTAATTCGATTAATCTGCGTAGCAGGTATTTTTCAGGAAATCCGAATCTTAGATCTTCGTATAAAGGTATTTTTGCACCTCTTACAAGTACTTCTCTGTAGTTATTGCTTGCTGTTGCATAATCATTATGGCCTTGTTTTGGGCGAACCAGAATGATCTCGTGACCTCTTTGTAAAAGATCGCCCAACATTCTATGAAGTGTCTTGGCGACTCCGTTGATCTCCGGAGGAAATGTTTCGGTCACCACTAAAATTCGAAAGGGACCTGCTTTAGGATAAGAACTGATATATGTCGATGGAAGCATCGACTTTTGATCATCTTAAATTTTTGTATCTACTCCATGAAGAGAGAATTACTTTTTCGTTACAGAGTGCGGACCGAGGGCAGATTATTGTTCGATCCCTGTGGCGAATGCCTTTCTTAAAAGCCTTCCACAATAAACTGATTCTGCGTAAGCCAGGCCGGATGTGGAATATCTGGAGATTATTCCATAAGTAGTGACAGTTGGATCGATCCAAGGATAAAACCCGAATTTTCCGGGGCTGCTATATGCGGAATCATTTCCGGAAGAATCTTCTACCCAATGTCCGTAAGAATAATGTACATCTTCCAAAACAAAGGGTGAATATTTTGCTTGGGTTGGATGCGCAGAAGGTAATGTAGGAACAAGATCGGCGCCCAAATAAGTTCGGATCGTTAAATCAGAATTTAATATTCTTCTTAAGAATTGTGCATAAACGGAAGCAGAAGTCCTAACTCCTCCTGCAAGTTGGGGAACAGCATAGTCTATCCCAGGATTGGATCCTCCGAATAATGTGTTTCCTATCTCAGTTGCTAATTGTGCGCGAGTATAATTTGTAAGTGCAGGAGTTAAGCCGCTTGGATTCAAAGCTGCATACGCTTGGAAATGTGCTCCATTATAATAAAAATAATTTAGATCACTTGCATTATAATAGTTATTATTATTTGTATTATCTCTTCCTGGACCGTTCGTAAAACAGGCATTTACTGTAAGAGCAAGATTACATTTGTTATCGCTTAGGTTATCGTAACCGGATCTCATTCTAAGGTACGATTGTTCTACCGATGTTGGAGGAGTTACTAACTTCTCCAACACATAAGCTCCCCAGATCCATTTAGATGCGGAAGCTATTAAAAGTAATGTGGATCCATTCACAGAACCATTTACGGAAGAATATCCATAAGCTCCATTTACATCTCCAATTTCCCAATAGAAAGCACCCAGTTTGGTACAAGTAGAATTTTTGGTCGCTGTAGCTTCTACCGCATCTAATTGGGTTTGTTTAGTAGAATCCACTACAGTGAATTCTGCAGGAACTCGCATATTCGATAATGCTAATGTAGACATTAGAGAAGAAAGTGGATCTTCGCTAGGCGGGGGAGGACAGGCAAAAAAAAGAGAAACAGGAAGAAGATACAAATACTTTCGCATAATAACTCTCTAACTCAATTCGACGCAGTCATCCTAGAATAACTGCTGAGTTTAATTGATTTTTCGTTTAGGTAGTTATTTTTTCTTTTTTGGTTTAGCTGCCGGTGGAGGATTACGAAGTTCGTTCAATTTATCAGTCAGCCATTTTTCGGATTCTACTTCCTTTCCGTCAGGAAATTTGATCTTATATGCTGTTCCTGTGATTGAGGATTTGCTTGCTAATCCTTTGATAAAATCCTCTGTGCTAGTTATCTTACTTTTGGCTGCGTCATACTTTTTAAGTAAGTGAGCTTTTGCTTCGTCCAGCTTATGTTCCGAACCATTTCTGATAAAAACACAACCTTTGCAAGAATCTAAGGAAGATACTAATGTTTTGATCTCGTCTTCGGGTTCTGCTCCGAAAACAAAATTGGAACTTAAAATTAAAAACACGATCAGAAGAATGGATGAGATTTTTTTCATAGATAGTCCGGAGAATTAAATTTGGTCTGCTTACTTATGGCAATCAAGTATTCGAAATTCTATAATTTTCTTAGGTTCCTTTTTTTCGTGACTGTAAAGATCCATTTTGCGTATTCTTCCTAAAAGGAAGCCCTGGGTGAAAAAATTCGTTTTATTTTGTATATTCTTATTTGGTCTTACCTCCCTTCATTCTCAGGAGCAGACAACTTCTCTCGAAACAAAAGATAGATCTCGTTGGGATCTTGTATGGAGGAGTGCCGTTGTCCCGGGTTGGGGACTTCTTCATGCAAAAGAATACAGAAAAGCTAGATTCACTATGATAGTCACTTCTATATTAATTCTTTCTGAATTGAAAGGACATAAAGAAGAATTAGAAAGAAAAGAAGAGTTCGAAAACGCAAAGAATCTATTTATCGCGTATTCTAATTTTTATCCTCAGCCAGATCCTGGAACGATGATCTTTTTAGCGAATTACCAACATAGTAAAGAGGATGATTTGGAGGGAGTTCGCAGCAGGAATGATCTTAGGTTGGCTCTTTTAGGAACAAAGTATATTCTTCAATTGGCTTATACGTATTGGAGAGGTATCAAATGGGAAGAAGGAGATAGTTCTTCTGGATTCGATTTTAATATTCGAACTTATGCACAATCAGATGCGAGATATCAAGTTAGAGATACATTTGGAGTGGATTTAAAGTATAATTTTCGTTTTTAAGACTTCTTCACTTACCGATCAGTTTTTCGAATATCGATCCAATAATATGGAACTAAAGAATAATATGGAGAAGATGAAAAAGTTCATAAAGATCCAGAAGTAAAAGTAGTTGGAGAACACCATATCCCAAGGAGGCCAAATAGAATAGACTAGATTTATATTTTGAGCCTGATCAGTAAAAAAGTAACTTAAGACTTGTACAAAAGTATACCAAAGAAAAGATCCAAGCCAAGGAAGGGGAGTGATACCAATCTTTCTCAAACAATAAATCGATAAGATTGTATATAATGAATGTGTAAAATAGGATAGTTTATCTAAAGTATAATCGTTTAATAGTTCGTCCGAAAGCCAAAAGATGGAACCTAATATCGCCCAAAAACCTCCAATCCGGATTCCCTTTCGAAATCCAAAGATCAGGCTTCCAGAGAGAAGGAATGCAGAAACATGACAGATCCAAAAATAATTATTCGGTTCTCTCCATAAATAATTCGTAATTACTACATAGGAAAAAAGGAAGATTCCTAAAATTCTAAAATGATCCGGATATTTTCCGAAGGGCTTCATAAGTTTATTTTAGAAACTAAAATGGATCTAAGAGTTCCGAACTATGGAGAAAATCTTTGCCATTGTTTTCCTTCTTTCCAGACTTGAAATTCTCCAGGTAAAAACTGGGTCCAAATTTCATTTTGGGTCAAAGGACTTGTGGCTAAGACAGTTACTACGTCTTTCGGATTTGTATGTTTACTAAAGTCGATGCTTAGATCTGCATCTATAAGTTTGGCCTCTCCGAATGGTGCATGTCTTGTGATATAAACAAGTTTTGTAGAACAATATGCGTATAAATATTTAGAATCGGAAATTAAGATATTCGAAACTCCTTTTTTGCCAAGTTTGGAAAGTAGTTTGCGGATCTCTTGGGAGAGTTGTATTTCGTTTTTAGGTCTTGTCTTAAACTTCTTCTTTAATTCAGAAAGCACCCAACAAAAAGCATATTCGCTGTCAGTTGTTCCTACAGGTGCAAAATCTTTTAATGGTTCCTTTTTCACTCCTTTCAATTGTCCGTTATGAGCAAAGGTCCAATAAAAACCCCAGAGTTCTCGAACGAATGGATGCGTATTTTTCAGATCTACCTTACCGCGATTTGCTTTTCGGATATGTGAAATGACTAAATTACTTTTGATCGGAAATGTACGGACCAGTTCCGCCAACTGAGAATCGACACTTGCTTGAGGATCTTGAAAGACCCTGCAACCTTTACCTTCATAAAATGCGATCCCCCATCCATCTTTATGGGGTCCGGTTTTCCCGCCTCTTTGGACAAGGCCGGTGAAACTGAAGCATATATCTGTAGGAACATTTGCGCTCATTCCCAAAAGTTCGCACATTCTGGATTTCCTCTGTTATATTAGAATAATTGTCGCTAATGCGAATCCTGTTTGTCCAGGACTTTTTTCCTAAAAAGAAATGGCGGAACTCTTGCAGAATTCAAGCCAGAACCCCAATTTGATCGGGTGATTCTTCATATCGACACGGAAACCGGCTGGAGAGGAGGGGAAAGGCAACTTTTTCTTCTCGCAGAAGGTTTAAAAAAACACAAAATCCCTCAGCTCATTCTTTGTAAACCAGGCTCTGCATTAGAGACCCGTGCTAACGAGGTTGGACTTCCAACAGTTACTCTTCCTTTAAAAGGAGAATGGGACTTTGGTTCCGTAAAGGCACTCCAAGAACTCATCGTATCTAAAGGGATCAAACTCATTCATGCACATACTGCAAAAGCACATTCTATTGCTTGGATGGCGAAAGCAAAACATCCTAAAGTGAAACTTGTAGTTTCGAGAAGAGTGGATTTCAGGCTTAGGAAGAATTGGTTTAGCAAACGTAAATACGTTTCTGATCGAGTGGACCTTTACTTAAGTGTTTCAAATCGTATCCGCGAAATCCTGATCATGGATGGGATTGATCCAGCTAAAGTTGTGACTGTATATAGCGGGATCGATTTAGGTATTTCTAAAAAAGCTAGTGATACTTCTTACTTAAGAAAAGAATTCAATCTTTCTAAAGATGAACTGATCATTGGAAATATAGCTGCATTAGTTGATCATAAGGATCAAAAAACATTACTCAATGCTTTATCCAATATTGAAACGGATAAAAAGTACAAGGTCCTAATCGTTGGCGAAGGTGAACTCAGAAAAGAGCTAGAACGTATCGCTTCTGAGAAAAAACTTTTGGATAAAGTGATCTTCACAGGATTCAGAACAGATATCTCCGAACTTCTTTCCTTATTCGATATTTTCACATTAACTTCCAAAGAAGAAGGCCTCGGAACTTCTGTATTAGACGCGATGGCATCTGGCTTACCAATCGTAGCAACAAATGGTGGTGGCATCGCGGAAATGTTGACTGAAGGTAAGGGTGCATTCGTTTCTCAGGTAGGAGATGCAATTTCTCTTGCTTCTTCTTATAAAACCTTATTAGAAGATCCTAAAGTTCGAAAATCTATGGGAGCATTTAATAAAGAATCCGTAAAAAGATTTTCTGTTAAAAACACCATCAAGAAAACTGAACTGGCATATTATAGTTTATTGGGCGAAGAGATCTATTCTAACTCTAAAGGAAAATCCGGGGAAGCAGCATGAAAAAATTACTCATAGTAGACGGCCACGCATTCGCATTCAGGGCGTATTATGCTTTTGCGGCTTCCAATTTGAAAAATTCTAAAACAGGACAACCAAGTGGTGCGGTTTTCGGATTTTTTAGAATGTTATTCAAACTATTCGAAGATTATTCTCCTACTCACGTAGCAATGACATTCGATCCTGGCGGACCATTAGAAAGAGGGGCTACATTTGCAGAATATAAAGCAAATCGTAAACCTATGCCGGAAGATCTTCGCCCCCAATTGAATGAGATCATGGAAACCTTAAAGGTTCTAGGTTTTAGGATCCTGAAGATTGAAAAACACGAGGCGGACGATATCATCGGAACTCTTGCAGAAAATTATAAATCTTCTGCAAAAGAGATTTTGATCTTCTCCGGAGATAAGGACTTATACCAATTATTAGAAAAAAAGAATATTAAAATGCTCAGAGGTAAAAAGGGAGTCACTGAATTTGTGGAAATTGACTCCGCCTGGGTAAAAGAAGAAGTGGGTGTAGACGTAAAACAAATCCCTGACTATATGGGGATCGTTGGAGATACTTCTGATAATATTCCTGGTGTTAAGGGTATTGGAGAGAAGGGCGCTTCTAAACTAATCCAAGAATATAAAAACCTAGAAGGGATTTATAAAAATATAGAGAAGATCAAAAACCCTGGTTTAAAGAACAAACTCATTGAGCATAAAGATAATGCGTTCATGTCCAGGCAATTGGCCACGATCAAAAGAGATTTGGATCTTGGTATTAAAGATGATGATCTTAAACTCCCAGACTATGCGTCTGACGAAGGGATCAAATACCTAAAGAACCAAGGATATAATGTTCTATCCCGGGACTTAGCTAAGTCTGTAGGAAAAGAACCTCCTAAAGATGATCCAGAAGAAGCAACAGCAGGATCTGCAAAAGGCCCAGCAGCCAAAAAAGGAATTTATAAACGAGTAGAGAGTATCGAAGAACTGACCAAACTTGCAAGAGCTTGGAAAAAATCTCCGATCCTTTCGGTGGATACCGAAACCACTTCCCAGTATGCATTTGATGCGGAACTCCTTGGAATTTCTTTGTGTAACCAAGAAGGAACCGGTTTTTATATTCCAGTTTCCCATACACAAGAGGGCTTATTTGCATATAAGGAACAACTTCTTCCTCTGGATCAGGTTCGAGAAATATTAGGACCTATATTAGCAGATCCGAATATTCCTAAAGTCGGCCAGAATATTAAGTATGATTTGATCGTTCTGCAAAACCACGGATTTGAAGTCACAAATATCGTTTTTGATACTATGATCGTGGCTTATATTTTGGCGCCTGAAAGCCGCAGATTTAATATGGATGATCTTGCAGAAGATCTTCTAAATTATAAGACGATCACTTATGCTGAACTCGTGGGAACAGGTAAGAACAAAAAAAATCTTTGGGAAGTGGATCTGGACAAGGTCTCAGAATACGCTGCAGAAGATGCGGATATTACTTTAAGATTATATAATGTTCTTCGTAAATCCTTGAAACAATCCGGTTTGGAAAGTGTATTTAAGGATATTGATCTGCCATTGATCCCTGTTTTGACTCAAATGGAGAAGGCCGGGGTTGCAGTAGATTCAAAATATTTTGCAGAACTCTCGAAAGATTTCCAAAGAGAAGTAAAAGATTTGGAAAGGGGAATCTACAAAGCGGCAGGAAAAGAATTCAATATCGCTTCTACCAAAGAACTTCAGAAAATATTATTCGATGAGTTACAACTAAGAGTTGTAAAAAAGACCCAAACAGGTTATTCCACGGACCACGAGGTTTTGGAGGAATTATTGGGAGAACATCCAATCATTGAAAAACTTTTGGATTATAGAAAATATACAAAGTTGATCTCTACTTATGTGGATACTCTTCCTAGTATGGCTTCTCCTAAAGATGAAAGAATTCATACCAGCTATAATATGACGATAGCTGCGACAGGAAGACTTTCTTCTACAGATCCGAACTTACAAAATATTCCGATCCGAGAAAAAGAAGGAAGATTGATCCGAAAAGGTTTTATCTCCGGTCATAAAGATTTTGAGATCTTAAGTTTAGACTATTCTCAGATAGAACTACGGATCATGGCTCATATATCCAAAGATCCTGCAATGATGGATGCTTACAAAAAAGGTATCGATATCCACAAAAGAACCGCTGCGGCAATCTACGGAGTTTCAGAAGATCTGGTTAGCCCTGAAATGAGGGATAAGGCAAAAGTAGTTAACTTTTCCGTAATATATGGGGTCACTCCTTATGGTCTTAGCCGAAATCTAAGGATCTCTAGAGATGAGGCAAAAAGTTTTATAGAAAGATATCTAACTCAATATCCAGGTGTCCAAAAGTATATGGATGATACAGTCGCCTTCTGTGAAGAGAAGGGTTATGTAGAAACCATGAAAGGAAGAAGGAGACCTGTTCCGGATATTACATCCACTCATCGTCAGGCAAAAGAAGGAGCCAAAAGGGTAGCGATCAACACTCCTATCCAAGGAACCTGCGCAGACATGATCAAGATCGCAATGATCCAGATCCAAGACGAGATTGAAAAAAGAAAATGGAAATCCAAACTTCTACTCCAAGTACATGACGAATTGGTATTCGAAGTCTATAAATCGGAAAAGGATGAGTTCCTAAAAGTTTGTAAAAAGCTGATGGAGAACGCGCTTCCTCTGGATGTTCCAATCAAGGTAGAAGGAAAATTCGGACAAAACTGGGACGAGGCTCATTAATTTTTAGTTGAGTCTTCGGCCAAACTACTCTTAAAATTCGGCCGCTTGGAGAGAACTTTATGGAAATCTCTTATTCCAGAAAAAAGTTCCTGAAACTTTTGGCGTTATCCGCCGCGGGTTTAGGATTGTCGGAGAAAATGATTTCTCCGTTATTCTCCCAAACGTCCGGAGCTTCTAAAATGTTAAAACGTAAGATCCCAAAAACTGGAGAAGAAATTCCTGCGATCGGTTTAGGCACTTGGCAGACTTTAGATGTGGATCCGGATCCTTCTTCTTTGGCTCCTTTAAAAGAAGTTTTGTCGGAGTTCCTACAAACTGGAGGAGGAGTGATAGATTCTTCTCCCATGTACGGTCGTTCCGAGGAAATTTTCGGGATCTTATCCAAGGATTTTTCCGACGCTGAAAAAAAGAAATTTTTTTTAGCCACTAAGGTTTGGATCAGGGGAGAAGCGGCCGGAAAATCACAGATCGAGGCTTCTTTCAAAAAGATGAAAGCCGACAAGATTGATCTATTCCAAATCCATAATTTACTAGATACTCAAACTCATCTCAAAACATTAAGAGGCCTGAAAGAAAAAGGGAAGATCCGATATATAGGCCTAACTCATTTTACTACATCCGCGTTCTCTGAAATGGAACGGATCTCTGAAAAAGAAAAACCGGATTTTTTGCAGATACCTTATTCTATCCAAACACGTGAAGCAGAAAATCGGATTTTACCTTTCGCCCAGGAACATGGGATCGCAGTCCTAATCAACCGCCCTTTCGAAGAAGGTGGGCTTTTCAGAAATACAAAAGGAAAAATATTACCTGAGTATTTTAAAGAATGGGATTGTAATTCGTTCGCGCAAGTCTTCTTAAAATATATTCTTTCTCATCCGGCAGTGACTTGTGCAATCCCTGCTACTTCTAAAATTTCTCATCTTAAAGATAATATGGGAGCGGGACTTGGCAGATTTCCGGAAGGCAAAGAAAGAAAAGTTTTTCTATCCAACCTTCTAGACGCAATGGACTGAAATTTCCTCTACGTTACCCATTTTACACTTCCCATTCCGAAAGCAGGGAGTACAATATTGCTCCTTCTGGAGGAGTCTATGTCGGAACCGCTTTGGAGAACCCACCCTTTAGCCTGGAAGGCATCGGGAGCTTTCTTTGAATGGAAAAAAAGGAAACTATTCTATCGGATAGGTGGAGAAGGAGAAGCTCTTCTTCTTTTACATGGATTTCCCACTTCTTCCTGGGATTGGAAGGACGTATGGGAAACTCTTACGCATCAGTACAAAGTCCTGACCTTAGATTATCTGGGTTTCGGCTTTTCTGAAAAACCTAAAGACGGACATTATTCTATTTTTGAATACGCTGACCAGGCAGAGTTCTTCCTACAAGAGCAAGGCATCAAAAAGGTACATATTCTTGCTCACGATCTGGGAGATACCGTCGCACAAGAATTGGTCGCAAGATTTAGGGAGAAGTTATCTGGGCAGAGGATCGGCGGACCCGACTTGGAGTCTGTATTCTTTCTAAATGGTGGAATTTTTCCGGAAACTCATAGACCTAGAGCAGTTCAGAAATTATTAAACGGACCCTTGGGATTTTTATTCTCTCGTTTAGTGAACAAAACTTCCTTTCAAAAAAGTTTTTCAGAAGTTTTCGGACCGAATACAAAACCTCCTCAAGAGGAGTTGGATGGTTTTTGGGAATGTGTGAACAACGGAGGGGGGAAGTTGATCTATCACAAGTTGATAAGATACATGAGAGAAAGAAAAATTTTCAGAGATAGATGGGTGGGATCCATACTCGACTGTCCAATTCCTTATGCATTGGCAGATGGTCTGGATGATCCAGTCAGCGGCAAACATGTGGTGGATCGATTGAGAGAGATGAGACCGGATGCGAAAGTTTACGAACTCCCAGGTATAGGACATTATCCTCAGACAGAAGCTGCAGACCAGGTTTTGAAAGCGTACTCAAACTTCAGATCTAAACTTTGATATTTCTCAGATAGTTTGGTGACCGGATTTATTTCCTTGAAAAAAGGAAGAAACCTGCCAGACTGTAAGAAAGCGAAAGATTAGATGGGTAAGGTTGCATACAATAATCCGCGTTTTTTTGATTTTGTATACGACGACTTTTTATGCGCGGCGGTGGACTCTCATGTCGCGCAATCTGGAGTTCTATTCCACTCTTTAACCAAAGAAAGCGTTTGGGAACTTTTCGAGATCACTGGAGTTCTGGCTGAACTTAAAAAAAGAGGATACGATTCCTTTGAGCTGGATCTTTCCGGAAGTGATGATACCTACCAAAAATTAATTCTCACTTACCAGAACGAAATTTTAGTACATCTACGTTTGAGCATCCAAGAATATAGGATCCGTCTCAACGATTACTTCTTCAAAGAAAAATATCTGGTTGTGAATTGGCTCCAGACACGTCATCCGAAACAGGAAGGAAGAGATTCTGCTCGTTTATATCCGGGCCAAGATGTTCCTGGTCTTGGGATTTTTACTGAGATGGCTGACCTGATCGGGTTTCTGATCATTTCACTCAGATTGAATGGAGCTGTGATACGTCCTGAATATTTTCATGATGCAGTACTCTTCTCCCGTAAATTCCATTTTTTAGAAGCGGACTCCAAGGCTCTTTATCAGTCTTTGAGAACTACATTCCCGAAACATTCTATCCGAGCTATCTCTACATTATTGCAGCATGGAAAGATCGTAGATGCAAAACGTGGAGTGATAGAATGGAAACCTATAGAGATGATTTTCTTTTTAGAAAAATCCCTGAACTTCTTCGTATTCAATCGTAAGTTTGAGAAGAAGGTTTCAAAATTCCGTTCTACTTATAAACTCTCTCTGGTCGAAGGTGCAGAGGCAGAATTAGGACTAAATACTTAGCACTATTTTGAACGAGTGTTACGCGATTATTTTTCGTAAGAAAACCGTTTTCTTCTCCCGTCTTATCCAATTATAATATAGGTTTGGCCATTATTCTAATATCCGGAGGGTCCTCGGATGGAGAAAAGAAAACAGGTAAGGGTGGTCCCTTTCCCTAAACAACCAGTTCAACTCCAATTGATGGGAAATGGTTTTTTAGACATTCTCGTGGCCCAGGACGTTAGCGAGGGAGGGATAGCAGTTCGTGTTCCTCATAGATTTGATGGATGCGATATTCATTCCAGTGTGGAAATCGTGGTTTCTCTGCCAGGATACAAACCATTTAAAGCATTAGGTAAGATCAAACACTTGAGCGCTTCCAAGGAAGCACAGGGCCTTTTCGGGCTCCAATTCACTCAAATCGACGTAAAAGGTAAGGGATTTCTCCTCGATTATGTCAAAAAACTGACTTCTCTCCGCAGAATGGCAGGATAATCGGCCAGGACAGTCATCGGAATTTCTTTCCAGCGTAATCCGACTGTAACCATTTAGGATGATACATAGAAGCATCCTAACAAGGAAAAGAAGGACGACAATGGGATCAGGCACAGTCCAAAAAAAGCAAAAATTAGAACGCAAGCTTGAAGTAAGGATCGCAGAGAACCAACTCGAGATCGAAAGAACTTTAGCTCTTCGTTATGACGTATTCAATCTAGAGCTTGGAGAAGGTTTACCTCAATCCGCAGCTACACGTAAAGACAGAGATGAATACGATTTATTTTGCGATCACCTTATCGTAGTAGATAAGAACAGAAATGATATGATCGTCGGAACTTATCGTATCCTACGCAGAAGTGTCGCTAAGGCAAATCTAGGATTTTACTCAGATAACGAATTCGATATTACTAAAATTTACGAATTAGAAAGAGAACCTGCAGAGATCGGACGCAGTTGCGTTCATCCTGAATACAGAGATGGATCCGTAATCTCTCTTCTTTGGGGCGGACTCGCTCAATACATGAAGAAGAACAATATCGGATACCTTTTCGGTTGTGGTTCCGTTCACAGCACTGACGCTCTATCTGCAAACGAAGTTTACGCGTTTTTGAAAGATAAACAAGCTCTTGCTGGAGAAGCTTTCGACGTTAAACCTCTTCCTGGATTCGAGATGCCAGGTTTCGATCAGAACTATTCTCCAGAAGACATCAAAGAAGTTTCTAAAAGAATCCCTGCATTGATCAAAGGGTATATTAGAGCCGGATCAACAATCTGCGGAATTCCAGCATTGGACGCAGTTTTCAAGACTACCGACTTCTTCATTATCTTCGATATCAAAGACATCGAAGCAAGATACAGCAAACATTACTTAGAGTAGAACTAAGACTTTCTTAAGTTTTCTCGTAAGGACGGGTCTCATCAGAGGCCCGTTTTTGTTTTTAGCCCCTTTGCAGCGCCTAAATATTGGCCGATACACCTTGACCGTTTGGGCTTCTCCTTTTTTTCTATACTAAATTCATTTTAAATAAGCGAAAACCCAGTTTGGGTGCCTCATGAATCAAATCGATTTCCAACATCCCTCTTTTAAGGACCAGATCCGCTTTTATACTCTCGTATTTCTGTCCTTTTTGACCATGAGCGTCGGCTATTATTTAGGGATTTCTTCTTATATACTTGGCTGGTTCGCATTCTGTATCTCAGCGTTTTCAGTGGCCGGTAACGACGCAGTCCAAACTGTTGGAACATTTATAGAAAGTAAAAAGTCTGTACATTGGTTCCCAAAACTTGCCGCATTAGGTGGACTTCTTGCTTTAGTGTTCGGATATGCTTGGTGGTCTGGAAGCGGAGAAGTTCATTTTCATAGGTTGGATAATTTTACTCCTCCTGCAGAATATAATTTTTTGCAGCTGATTGCGCCCATCATTTTAGTCATCATCACTCGGATGAAATCTCCGATCTCTACTACATTTTTGATCCTGGGATTATTCGGCGGGCAGAATATAGAGAAGATGCTGACCAAATCCTTTTTAGGATACATGATCGCATTTATCACTGCGTTAGTAGTTTGGGGAATTTTAGTAAAAGTTGATCCGAAAGAATATTATGACGATCATATGCCCGATCCAAGAACGGAAAGAAAATGGGCGATCTTACAATGGTTCTCCACTTTGTTTTTATGGGCGGCTTGGCTTGCACAAGACGCTGCCAATATAGTTGTATATCTTCCTAGACAATTGAATTGGATGGAACTTGCTAGCGCTGTTTCTATTTTGATAGGAGCTCTTGGTATCATATTATATACAAACGGTGGAACGATCCAAGAGATAGTTACGGAGAAGTCCGACATCCAATGGTCCAAGGCTGCCACTATCGTAGACTTAGTATATGCTAGTATTTTAATATTATTTCAGAAGATCAGTAATATGCCTATGTCCACCACCTGGGTTTTCTTGGGCATGCTTGCTGGAAGAGAGATCGTGCTAAATTTCCTTACCTACAGGGACGCTCCTTATTTGGAGACATTCCGCAAAGTAGGTAAGGATGTACTTCTTGCATCTATAGGAATTGCAGTGAGTATTTTTATCTTCTTACTTGCTTCTCAGTTTTATCCTGAGAAGACTTCTTTTATTCCTAAATTTCTAAAATAATCTTAAGATTCTATACGGCATTCTCTATTCTATAGATACATGCTTTAGAAATTGCAGTACTATCGATTACAAACGCTCTGCAATCTTTTGACCAACGATCAAATTGGTTGGTTTGTTTCAGTTTTGCAACGGCTTTCTCATACAACATACTACATAGATATCTCGAAGTGATGATCATTAGATTTTCAGCGACTCTTTCTTTAGCTTGATCATCTTCGATTGATTTAAATTTCGAAATTGCGTCTTCAAATATTTGGGCTTGTTCATTTAGATATTTAGAAGGTGATTTTACATCTGCTTTGATCGATTCCAAATATTTTTTGAAATTTCCTTCTCCACTCATTCCAGCTACAATCGCGCCGACAGCAATTCGAACATGGATCTGGCTTGTTCCTTCGTAGATCGTATTGATCCGGGAGTCGCGAAATATTCTGGCTACATCGTAATCTTCTGTATAACCGGCTCCACCATGGATTTGGATGGCGAGGCCTGCGCATTTATGTCCTTCTTCTGAACAATAGTATTTAGAGATAGGTGTAAGAACGGTGGCGAGATTTCCCCATTTTTTGACTCTTTCGTCTTTGCGGATCTCTCTATCTTCTTTATTTGCTTTTTCCAAACGGATCTGATGGTGCTGATACATATCCACAACACGAGCAGTTTCGAATGTGAGAAGTCTCATCGCGTTAACTTCTCTTTGGATTTTATGAAGCATTTCTGCAACTGCTGGAATTTCTCCGATGGCCTTTCCAAACTGTTGTCTTTCTTCCGCATACTTTTGAGATTCATAATATGCTCCGGCAGCACTTCCTGGGCCGCAAGCAGCACTTCCGAGTCTCATAAAGTTTGTCATCCCAGTAGTGTATCTGGTGAGACCAAGTCCTTCTTGTCCTAAAAGTTCGCCATGGCTGTTTTCATATACGATCTCACAAGTCGGAGATGCATGAATTCCCATTTTGGTTTCGATTCCTGCAACAGTTACATCTTCACTTTTTACTAGGAATACGGATAAGCCTCTAGCTCCTCCATTCCCTGTTCTTGCAAGAGTTAATAAGCTAGATGGATAGGGCCCTAATCCGCAACCTTGGGATATAAAACGTTTTGTTCCGTTTAGACGGTAAGACCCATCTTCCATTTTTACTGCAGTCGTTCTGACGTTATTTAGATCGGATCCGAAATCTGGTTCAGTAAGTGACATCGCAAAAAGAGTTTCGCCAGTTGCTGCTTTCGCTGCAAAATTTTCTATTTGTTCTTCTGTTCCGTATCTAGAAACAATCTGTGCTAGATTTAGTAGAGCAACTGTCATACAAAAAGAAACATCCGCTCTTGCCATAACCATTCCGTAAAATGCACTAATGGTTCCTGGCAGTCCTAGTCCTCCCGCTTCTCTTGAAATAGAGAAGGGCATAAGTCCAGTATCTCGGAATTTTTCGTAGACTGATGTTGTTTCATCCGGAAAGATCACTTTTCCATTTTCATAGCGTAAATGTTTTTTATCCATCACGCTAGAAAGTTGAGAAACATCCTTTCCGAAAAATTCACCCAAGGATTCAAGACTTGATCTGTATAATTCTACAGCTTCTTCGACGCTAGAAGGAGCCATTTCGTATCTTGGATTATTTGTTTTCTTATAAAGTTCGTGTTCGAAAAATTCTTCGCCCTCAGTTGATTTTACGATCGAGGCCCAATCAATCAAATGTTCGAAAATTAGTTTTAGATCTTCATCGTCTGTAAAATAATTATTAGCTATCATATATTCCCTTATTTATGCGTTCGCAGTAATTTTGTCTTCTTTTCCGATACTATAAGCCGCGTTCAATCCTTCTAAAAAGGCTCTCTCTGCGTCAATTCCTTTGGAGTCCTTTGCTCCTCCGATAATGAATATCTGCTTTTGTGGGTGTAAAGATTTGTATGTTTCATAAAGAGAATATTCTCTTTCCTGTCCCACACAAAGAACCAATGAATCGCATGGATAAAGAACCTCTTCTCCATTTTTCAAAGTTATCTTTAAGCCTTCTTTAGTGATTTCTTTATAGTTGAGTCCCTGGAAGAATTCTACTCCGGATGCTTCTAATTCTTGTTTGAGAGCCCAGAAAGTAGTAGGTCCCAAGCCGGCACCATGTTTTCCACTTCTTCTAAAAATCGCAACATCTCTTTCTGATTTATGAGGCTGGATAACAGTGTTCGTATACGAATCGATATTATATTTTTTTGAATAAGATTCTAGATTTGGATCGTTTTCTTCGGTCAGTTTATGAGCCACATCAACGCCGATCCCTCCTCCGCCGATCACAGCCACTTTTTTTCCTGCTTTAAATTTCCCAGTCAGATAATCCGTATAATTTCCGGCAGGAAGATTATCAATGCCAGGTAGTGTGAATTCTCTGGGTTTAACACCTGTTGCAAATATGATCGCATCCGGATCTAATTCTTCAAGTAAGTTTAGATCACAATTTGTATTTAAACGAATGTCAACTCCAAGCGCTGGAAGTTCGTTTTTAAAATAACGGATCGTCTCTTTAAATTCAGATTTGCCTGGAATATTCGAAGCAAGCTGGAACTGTCCACCTAACTGATCCGCTTTTTCGAGTAATATAACTTCGTGGCCCAAAGATGCACTTGCTCTTGCTGCTTCCAAACCTCCTGGTCCAGATCCGATCACCACAACTTTTTGAGGTTTCACATTGGAATCAATTTTGTATTCCAATTCATTTACAGCTTGAGGGTTCACTAGACAGGAAACTGATTTATCTATAAAAGCATGATCTAAGCAAGATTGGTTACATGCAATACATGTATTGATCCGATTTGACATACCTGTTTGGATTTTCTTAACGATAAATGCATCTGCAAGAAATGGCCTCGCCATAGAAATTATATCAGCCTGATCCGTATCAAAAATTCTTTGTACTGTGCTCGGATCATTCACTCGGTTTGATGCGATGATAGGAATGCCTGGAGTTTTTTCTTTGATCTTGCCTGCAATATTTGCCCAAGCTCCTCTTGGAACTAATTGGCTTATAGTTGGGATCCTTGATTCATGCCATCCAATCCCTATATTCAAAGCAGACACACCTTCTTGTTTTAGTGTCTGAGCTAGATCACATACTTCTTCGAAAGTTGGATTACCTGGGATCAAATCTATTCCTGACATTCTAAAAATAATCGGGAAACCTTCCGGAAGATTTTTTACGACTGCTCGAAGAACTTCGACAGCCATATTCATTCTTCTTTTGTGATCTCCTCCAAAATGATCATCTCTATGATTTGTTACAGGAGAGAAGAACTGGTTAATAAGATAACCTTCGCTTCCCATAATTTCTACTGCTCCAAATCCTGTTTCTTTTGCGAGCTTTGCCGCGATCCCGAAATCTTCTGCAGTTTTCCAACATTCTTCTTCTGTGAGAGCTCTAGGAACATATCTATTGATTGGAGCGCGGAGCGCAGAAGGGCCTACGCAGTTTCTATCAAATGCATAACGCCCTGCATGAAAAAGTTGAGCGCACATAGTGCCGCTTCCATTCAGAAGATCATTCATCTTCTTTAGTTCGGATGCATGTTCTTCATTCTGTATATTAAAGAAGTGTTTAGATCCTCTTCCTTCTTCGTTTACACTTATTCCGCCGGTGACTATAAGGCCGACACCGCCTTCAAAACGTTTTCCATAAAATGCGGCCATTCTTTCTGCAGTTTCGGTTTTGCCCTCGAGCCCTAGGTGCATAGATCCCATTACAAACCGGTTTGGAAGTGTAAACTTTCCTATGTTTATGGGCTGAAATGCTTTTTCCATGGTACAATTCTCCGCTGAATTATGTATTGAAGCGATTATTTACCAATGGTAATATAAATGATCTAAGATTCAAGAGATAAATTACCAGTGGTAAATATGTTCTTGCAAAAAATTGGAAATACTAAGAATCGTTAGTATGCCCGTAAATAAGAAACGCCGCCAACAACAGGGTCCTGGAAGGCCGTTTAAAAAAGATAAGATCACTGTCAGGGAAGATCTTATATCAGCGGGCACCGAATTATTAAAGACAACTTCTCTCGAAGAAATCTCTTTGCGAAAAGTTGCATCTCTTGCAGGAGTGAGTCATGCGGCTTCATATCATCATTTCGAAAACAAAAACGCTTTGCTTGCTGCAATCTCCGAAAGGGGATTTCAGAAATATTTTTCAGAATACCAAAAGGAACTCGAAAAAACGGAAAACGATTTCTTAGGACGTTTTCGCGCTCTTGGTTGGACCTATATTCAGTTTATTCTGAACAACCAGCAGTTTGCGAGGATCATGTTCGGTGGCATTGATATCAATTTACATCCCACTTTGTCGGCAGTCTCCAGAAGAACATACAGACAGTTACATGAAATTATACGCATGGGTCAAAGACTGGGAGCAATTAAGCCAGGACAAACTCGCGAAAAGACTGTAGCTTCTTGGTCTATGATCCATGGAATCGCGATGCTCTTCTTAGAAGGTCGGATAAAACCTCAAAAGGACAAAGAGGACATGAAAAAATTTATCTTGTCCGT
Organism: Leptospira koniambonensis; assembly: GCF_004769555.1. Lineage (NCBI taxonomy): Bacteria > Pseudomonadati > Spirochaetota > Leptospiria > Leptospirales > Leptospiraceae > Leptospira > Leptospira koniambonensis. Next base: position 1,207,219 of record NZ_RQFY01000004.1, read on the forward strand.
AATAGAGTGCGCTTACACAGGAATGACATTGCCCTTAAGCAGATAGAATTTCATATTCGGATAGATCAATCTTTCTAGTTTTATAAGAATATTCGTAAGTATGACCAGGCCAATTGTTTGTATTCTTACCAGAAGCATTGATATACCAGTTCGTACATCCAGTGTCCCAAACGAATTTATCAAATTTTTTATTTAAAGATGTATTGTAGTTTTGCATACTTCGAGTTTTAGGGATCAATGCTTGGATCCCTTTTTTATTCATTTCACTTAATGCAGAAATAAGATAACGTACCTGGGATTCTATCATATACACAATAGAATTATGAGCTAGATTTGTATTCGGTCCGTATAGAATATAAAAATTCGGGAAGCCTGCAACAGTTACTCCTAGATAAGCCTCTGCTCCATTTTTCCAAACTTCATTCAAATCTTGGTTTTTAGTTCCTTTTACTTTCATGGGAGAAAGGAATTCAGTGGCCTTAAATCCAGTTCCAAAAACAATCGCATCGAATTTTTGGAGACCATCTTTAGTTACGATCCCTTCTGGTGTTGCTTCTTTGATGGATTCAGAAAGAACTTTTGTATTCGGTTTTGCTAATGCTTCATAATAATCATTGGAAAGAAGGATACGTTTACATCCGGCAGGATAATCAGGAGTTAGGATTTTGCGTAATTCTGGATCTTTTACGAATTTTTTCATATGAGAAAGACTCATCCATTTTACGATCTTATTTGCATGATTATTCTTTTGGAATGCGATCATTCGAATTTCGTTCCAGATATAGATTTGGAATCTATGCAATAGCCTAAGCCCAGGAAGATATTTGAATAAAAACTTTTCGAAACTAAAATATTTACGATCAGGTTTTGGAACTACCCAAGGTGCGGTTCTTTGAAAAACAGTTACCTCAGCTCCTTGGTTTACGATTTGTGGAATGAACTGAATTGCACTCGCACCAGTTCCAATGGCTGCTACCTTCTTTCCTGAAAAATTATAAGCAGGATCCCAATTTGCGGAATGAAATATTCTGCCTTTAAAACTCTCTAAACCTTTGATAGAAGGTAGAGCAGGGCGATTTAATTGTCCCACAGCAGAAATAAAAACATTATGCTCTAAGGTTTCGTTCTCAGAAGTTTTGATCTTCCAAATTCTGGAAGAATCATCCCAATCAGCAGATTTGATCTCGATACCGAAACGAATATGAGAAAGTATTCCGTATTTTTCTGCACAATGTTTTAGATAGGAAAGGATCTCAGGCTGAGCAGAATATTTTCTAGGCCAGTTTGAATTTGGTTCAAAAGAAAAAGAATAAAGATGAGAAGGAACATCGCATGCAGCTCCTGGATAAGTATTTTCTCTCCAAGTTCCTCCTACCGAATTTGATTTTTCGTAAATTACGAAATTATGGAATCCATTCTTCTTAAGTTGTATTGCAGCACATAAACCGCCGAAACCTGTACCTACAATCGCGATAGAGATCGATTTTTCTTTTTTGTTTTGTGACTGCATGCTTTCCAAACTCCGGATAAATATCGTGAACAATTGTTCACGGAGATTAATTTTTTAGGTCTCGACTTAAGCGCATCATTGAAAGGAAAATCATTCTAGCAAGTCGATTTTTGTGACTATAATTGTATCGAACCTTGTTAAATATCAACTTAAGGCTTTATATTTTGGGAGAAGGTAGGAAAATGTGGATCATCGCTTCTTTAGAACTAGGAAATTCTAAAGTTAAGGAACCTTGAAAAATTTTCAATAAAGCGCTATGTATTTTCAACCCTTGGCCGGATGAACGTACGGATATAAGATCCTTCCCTATTTCGTTTTTGATCTGAATGAATATGCCGTTTTCATATTGAATATGAATGTATATGCCTGATCTTAACTCTCCGGAATATTTTACTGCGTTACGTAAGGATTCTCTGAATGCATAATACAAAACTTCCTGAACTTCTGGAGGATAGTTGTCTATTTGAGAATTCATATTTGGATCTATTTCCCAAATTAGATTAGAATCTTTTGCTTCAGAATTTTTTAGTTTTTGTAACATTGGAATTAGACCCAGCCTGGAAATTTCCAAACCAGTATCCGACATTTCTCTTAATAGAGAAGAAATTCTTTTATGAAGTTCAGTAAGGGAATTTGCATATTTAGAGTTAAGACTCCCTGATTTTTCATTAGAGATGTCTAAAATAAGAGAATGGATTTCTGGAAGTATTTCATCATGCAGAATTTGTCTGGTTTTTTGATCTGAAAGCCTTTGTTCTTGGATTTTCTTTCTTTGTAATTCTTCTAAGATATTTCCAGTTTCTTCTAAAAATAAAGAATGCACGAGCCAGGTGCCCGTGACCTGTGCGATTTCAATTTCTTCTTCTGCGAATAATCCTCCGTTTTCTTTTTGGCCCAAGATTAAGTAAGCATCCTCGGAAAGAACACTCTCTATTTTCACTCGGATCACAAATCCAGAGAATTGATCTTTGTCTAGATATTGGATATTTGGGTTTTCTGGATTTAGGGCTATTTTAGAAAAATCAAATGTTTCCGGCGCAGTATTTTCCGGATAATAGATATTTGTATCTGATATATATGGGATTTTTCCTTGGAAAATCAAAGCAGCTTTCGTTGTTTCTAATACATCTTTGCATAAATATCCAAAAGAAAGTTTGATTGAACCTGAAGATAAGATCTTTTTTAATACTTTGTTTTGGTTGGAGCTGACTTCTTTGTTTTTTCGGATCGTGAAAAATCGAGAAAGAAAGAAAGAATAGGAGAATATGATAGGTATTTCTGCTCTAGGATAACCTAATTTTGCAAAAACAAAGTATAAGCAAGAAAGTACTAAAGCGATATAAATTGAATTTTTCCATTCTTGTTTTAAACTGATCTTGGGTAAAATTCTACCCGTAAGTATTTCGTAAGAAGTTAATGCCCAGCCTAAAATCAAAATAGAGACACAAATTAATAATTGGATACAAAGTACGAATCCATAAAAGTATTTGGGTTCTTTTTCTGCTTTTAAGATTGGATTTTCTATAATTCCGAATTCATCCCCTACGAATAGAACAGAAACTAATAACACTACACCAAATAAAGAAAATCCGATTCCTTTTAAAAATGGAACTGCCTTTTGTCTTCCTAATTCTGAAAGACTATTATCGGAAATTTTAAATAAGAATAAACAAAGTAAGGAGAGAGATATACAGACGAAAATATAGATCAAGTAAGCGGATTTAAATGATAAAGGAACAAATTTCCAATATTCAAATAAGCTGATATTCCAAGTTCTTCCTGGATTATAGACAAGCAGAATGGAGACCGCGACTAATTGGCAAAAAGATAAGATATAGAATAAGAAGAGAAAGATCCTTTTCTTTTTTAGAAATCCAAAAAACCAAACTATAACAACAAACCATCCGAATGGGATGAGTATTAATAAGATCAATCCCGGAAAAAAATATAAGATTGGATAAGAAGATACTACTGAAAACCCATTTTGGCCTACGATAGCCGAAAAAGAAAATAATAGGGAAGATACAAGTAAGGTAAAAATGCTAAAATACGCAGCAGCGTTTTTCTTTTCTAAATTTGTTCCGGTTGTTGATCCTAACCAAAACAAGTTTGTAGATAGAAAAATAAAAAAGGAACAGATTAATATTTCAAGATCTATTGTCAATATTACCAGCCCAAGGAATTCTTTCTCCGGAAGAATTCCTATAAAATATTTTTTCGTCTTCTCCCCATTCTAAAAATCGATTGGATAGTACAATGAGTGCCGCTCTTGTTCGTGCGACTTTTTCGTCTGAATTGGTTTCGTTAAGTCCCCAAGCAGAATAGATCTGGCCGTTGATCCTGCTGATTGTTCTTTTATCTTTAAATCCAAAATGTTGCGCGATTTGTTCATTACTAAATCCTTGAGCTAACATTTCTGCTACTGATCTTTCGTTTGGTTCTAATACGGCAAGAGGAGAATTTTCGTCCTTTTCCCTGACTTCTGTAACTCTGGATTCGATTTCTGGATCTATAAAACTTTTTCCGTCATAAGCCAATCGAATGAGAGGGACTACCATTTGTGGTAAAAGATAATTTGATTTTCGAACGTAAGCATAATGGCTTAAAATTCCGGAACTTCTGAATGTTCTGAAATATTCGTCACTGTCTTGGATAGAATAGATGACTACAGGTTTACGCGGAAATTCTTTCCGAATCGAGATGATTGTCTCTATTCCATTTAATTTTCCGGCAAGTCTTACATCCAAAAGGAGAACGTCTGCTTCCCCTTCTAAACAATGACGGATAGCTTCTTCTCCTGAGTCACAATCGAATACTGATTTTATTTTTCCGGATTCTTCTAAGCCAGAGATCATCGCCTTTCTAAGCTTTAGATTATCTTCTGCAACCAGTATTTTGAGAGGCTCGACTTTCATGTGTTCCCGGAATTTTAAGATAAGAAGAAGTATAAGGTCAAGCACTTGAGTGCTTAATGATCTGCACTCGGAAGGTGGGTTTATTTTTGAAAATTCGATATTCTTTCATCTATGAAACGAATTTTAGAAATTTTTTTGGCTTTGGTAGCGTTACTTGTATTCTCCTTGGTATTAATTGGGATCTCTTTGCAGATCTTTTTCTTTGCTCCCGGTCCGGTTTTCTTTCTGCAGGAAAGATTGGGCAAAGGAAAGAAAATATTTCGGATCTGGAAATTCAGGACCTTAAAGGATGGAGTTCCTACAAGGATAGGTTCTATTTTAAGAAGTACTGGTTTGGATGAACTTCCTCAGATCTGGAATATCCTAAAAGGAGATATGAGTATTGTAGGCCCTCGGCCTTTGACAGAAGAGGATGTTCTGAGATTAGGCTGGGGTGGGGAAGGTCTTAAAAGTAGATGGTTCATTCGTCCTGGGATTACTGGACTTTCTCAATTGTATTCAGGAAGAGGATCTAAATATTCTATTTGTTTCGATCTTTCTTATCTTAAAAATAGGAATTTTTTCTTAGATCTTAAGATCGTAATTTTAACATTGGTGATGAATCTTTTCGGTAAGAAAAGAATTAGAAATTTATTATGGAGTCGTCTTAAAAAAAGAGATCGAGGATTCCATTGGGGAAATTGGGCCAAACATTTCAAAAAGAACGTAGATCGTCCTTATCCTATCGTCCAAGAGCAGGTCATTGGTTTTATTCCTCAAAAGAGACTTCCTGTAGCTAAATCTCTTGCAATCTTTCAGTTGGGAGAATCAGGAGAAGGCAGGATCGCAAAAGATATAGACAATGTAAATATTTACGGAGTAGATCCAAATTATAGAGAAGCACTTAAACTTTTTGTAAAAGAAGAAGGACGGCATGCTCGTATTTTAGGGGACTGCGTTCGTGCGTTAAGAGGAGAACTGATCCAGGCCAATTGGACTGAAAAACTTTTTCATTTTGGAAGGAGACTTTTAGGAACTAGACTTAAACTAATGGTGCTTCTCGTTGCAGAAGTGATTGGGATCTGCTTTTATAAAAAAATCGCTGAAAAAATTCCATTTGGTTCCGTTAAAAATGCACTTTTACATATCGCAGAAGATGAAGAAAAACATCTGATCTTTCATTGTACATTTTTTAAGATACGACTTAAGAACCCGGTCACTCGGTTCCTTTTCAAGATCATGTGGAGATTTCTTTCTTTGGTAGCTTGTCTTTCTGTCTTAATGGACCATCGCAAAACCTTCAAGGCATTGGAAATTCCGATCAAAGAATGTTATCTACAATTTAAGAATATTTCCCGAAACACTGAGAGAAAAATCCTCCAGACCTTTTTTGCCTAAGGAAATTCTTTTATGAATATTGTTTTAGTATTTAGAAGAAAAATTCTAGGTTATGGATTCGAATGTGAAGAAGAAGAGATTAACTATCAATCAAATCGTATCCGAGATCGTTTAGATAGATATTTACTGGAGAATCAAATTCAAAAGAAATCTTTCGCGGCAAAATGTGAAAGCTCTGGGAGAATGTTTAAAGGATTTATTGGTTTTTTTGCAGAAGGGATTTCTTATTTTCCTGAAGATTTAGAAGAAGTGGAGATCGAAACAGGAAAGTATTTAAAATTTTGGAATTCGCCGTTGGTTGATGGAACTATTTTGGAATTTTGTGCTGATAAAAGGATCCAAACTTACTTGGAAGAAAATAATATCAGAACGGATTGGATGAGATTTTCTTCTGGGAGAAATTCGTATCTTAGGGTAATTAATTAGATAATTATTATATCTTGGATTAGTAAAGCGCAACGGATCGTAGCGGAAATCAAAGCGAAGCGGATTGGAGCGGAGAGCCGGGTGCTCGCCAACTATGGCGAGCATGCGCCCAAACTTTTAGTTCCAGCTAAAAGAACCGGATTTGTCGAATTTGAATGGGACCTGTCCGGTTCCGATCTCGGGGGCTTCGGTGGTTGCCTTTCCGTTCAGTCGGAATGCTGCGGATCTTTTGGAAACTGCATTTGCAATTCCTTGTGTGACTGTTCCGAGTGGGAAGGAAGTGCGGACGCTTAGAATGGATTCTTGTCCTTGGTTTTCGATCCGGACAGGTTGGCCAGTTAGGAATTTTTCTTTTTCGAGAGTGAGTTCAAATTCAAATTCAGAAAATTGTAATCTAGATGTAGCTCTGTTTTTTAGTACGATCTGGAATTCGGTATCTACTTTTAAGTCGAGTGCTGATAATCCAGCAGCGACTGCTGAGCCTGGGGATTTTTTCTGAGGACCAAGTAGCGTGTCTAAGAACGTTGTCGCTTTTTTCGCCAAATCTTCTGTGCCTGCTGAGGTTAGGATAGTGGAAGGATCCGGTTTGATAATTTTAAAATTTCGGATCTCTATGTCTGGAAGAACTGCTGGGATTTTTCTTTCTTCTTCGAATGGGAAGTCGAGTGATGCAGCACCTGCAATAGATCTGTATTTTTCCGGAATTGGAAGTGAAACAACTCCTTGTACTTTGACTAGTAAGTCTATCTTTCCTGGAACTTTTTTATAAAGTTCTGCAAGATCATTATAAGCGAATGTTAGATCTACTGGAACTGGTTTGTTGGAATTCCCACCAACAGTTGGGATTTTGGTTTTTGCCTTTGTAAATTGTTGGCCTTCGATCAGGATATTCATCTCAAGATTGGTTGCAGGCAAAGCAATTGGATATGGATTTTTTACTTTAGAATCAACTCTAAGTTTGATCTCGGATAAATTGATCTCCGCAATGGAAACTTTTTCTAAGATGAAAGAAGGTTTGTCGAGGTCCTCGATTTTTTCTTTTACTTTTTTTAGATCAATATTTTGTAATTGAGCACAACCGAATAGAAAATTCGCTGCGAGTGTAATTCCAATATAAGCACGTAAGGAAGTTTTTTGGATCATAAACTCCTCCTAAAGGTGAAGTCTTTATTTGGGATTTGATTATTATTGGGAACTAAGTTTTGGAGGATTGGAAATAAAAAATGGAGTTTTGTGTCACTGCATCGGCCCCCCACCGAGAGAGGTGGGGAGCACTTTTACAGATTACTTTTTCTTCTTAGAACTACTTGCTTTCTTAGGTTTCTCTTCTACACCTTGAGCCCATTCACTTAAAGAAGGTTGATTATGATTCGTAGATCCAGATCCACCTTCGCTGTGGATTGTCGCAGTCATATCTGGACGGAACTTACCTTCTATCCATTCTCTGAACTTATCGATACCGCCAAAGATAGAAGGAACCACAATTAATGTAACTAACGTGGAGAGGATTAGACCTCCGATGATCGCGATACCCATTGCAGTTCTGGACTTAGCAGCTTCTCCAAGGCCGAGTGCAATTGGAACAGTTCCCATGATCATCGCGATAGAAGTCATTAAGATTGGACGTAATCTTACGAGACCTGCTTCGAAGATAGCTTCGTCTCTTGTAATACCTCTTTCTCTCACTGCCTGCATCGCATAATCCACAAGTAAGATCGAGTTTTTAGCAACGAGTCCCATGAGTAGGATGAGTCCGATCATCGAGAAGATATTCAACATTTCTCCTGTTAAGAAGAGAGCGAAGAATGCTCCGGAAATTGCAGGAGGGATCGCGAATAAGATCGTGATCGGAGTTATGAATGATTCATAAAGAGACGCAAGAACCAAGTAGATAAATATCAATGCGAGACCAAATGCTACGATGATATTCAAGAATAGTTCTTTTAAGTCTTCCGACTGACCTTGGAAATTAAAACGAACTCCTGGAGGAGGAGGAATTTCTTTGGTGATAATCCTAGTCGCTTCTTCCATTGCAGTTCCGATTGCACCACCTGGTGCAAGGTTTGCGTTTACAACAACTGCTCTTGCTCTATCAATACGATTGATCCGAGAAGGACCTAAATTTTCTTTACCATTACTGATTGCAGCCAGAGGGATCAATCTGTTAGCGATATTCGGAACCTTGGTCTGTCCATAAGCAGCTCTCAAGTTCCTTTGGTCCGGTTTGAGTCTCATACGAACTTCGTACTCAATCCCTTTATCGTAAAATTTACTGACCTGGTCTCCAGCGATCTGGTATCTTAACTCAGAACCGGCAACACCTGGAAGAACACCCACTAATTGCATTTTAGAATTATCTAAAACGATTTGGTATTCGGGCTTTCCTCCTCTAAAGTCGGAGTCAATGTCCGCTAGGTCTTTGATGCCTTTTAGTTTTTCTATTACTTTTTTAGAATATGCTTCCACTTCTTCCAAATTATTCCCTTTGAGAACTAATTGGAATGGATACTGGACCCCGCCTCCCACAGCGGAATAATCCGAAACCGCAGGCCTTGCATAATCATAAGCCTTTAACATTGTTCGGATCTCTTCTTTGATGGAAGTTGTATCCCTGGATCTTTTTTTAGAAGAAACAAGCGCGATCGCGAGTATTGCAGTGTTTGGTTCTCCACCATCAGGCTTACCGATTGTAATCGCGATCTTATCCATCTCAGGGAATTTTTGGAGTTCTGCTAAAACCTTATCTGAAACGTCTTTAGTTCCTTGTAAGCTAGTGCCAGGTGGAAGATCCAAAGTCACCATAAACTCACCCTGATCATTCGCAGGTAAGAATGTCTTTTTCACAAAAGCGCAACTTACGAAGGAAAGAATAAATATTAAGAAAGTGAGAAGTATGATCTTACCTGGATGGGCCAATGCGTAACGCATTGTGATCGTATAAATTTTTTCGAGCCAAGTTTGGAAACGGTCAAATGCTTCTACTGCAGCGTTCTTTTTATCGTGGGTTAGTTTACCCGCGAAGTATGCGGACAACATTGGTGCCACAAAAAGACCGTCGAAAAGTGAAATGATCATGGCAAAAACTACAGTCAATCCAAACTGTTTGAAGAATTGGCCTACAATCCCGGATAAGAATCCAACAGGGAAGAATACCGCGATCACAGTTAATGAAGTTCCAATAACCGCAAGAGCCACTTCCATGGTTCCTTTTTCCGCGGCTTCCATCACGGTTGCACCTTCTTCCAATTTTCGGAAGATGTTTTCCCGGACCACGATCGCATCGTCGACGAGTAGTCCCACCGCGAGAGATAAGGCCAACAAGGTCATAACGTTAATTGTGAATCCCATGATCCACATGATGATGAATGCACCTAATAAAGAGTTAGGCAATGCAAGACCAGTGATGATCGTAGATCTTAAATTTCCTAAGAAGAAATATACAGTGATTACCGCGAGTAATATACCTAGAACGATTGCCTCGGTAACATCTTCTACGTTGTAGCGGATCCATCTGGAACCATCACGGATCAATCTGATCTTAGGTTTTCCTTCCAGAGGTTGGATATCCGCATTTAACTTATCGATCCTTTTTAAAACCTCGTCCGCAACTGATACAGTGTTCGCCCCGGATTGTTTATAAACGTCGATGAATAAAGCAGGCTTCAGTTCTTTCTCTATAACTGGCTCTTTAGTTCCGCTTAATTTTGCAAAAGTCCTTTTGACTCTTTTAGGGATTTGAGCAATCCAAGTGAAAGGGTGGGTTAGAAGTGCCGCATCCTCTTCTTCTACTTCGTCACTTTTGGAAGCCCAAAGATAACCTAAGGTTTCTTCATCTTCCGTTCCATCTCTTACGGTTCCTAACTCTTTTATAAGTACAGAATTGCCAACATCTCCACCGAATGAAACGATTGTGTTTTCAATTTGGGAAAGAGTTTCATATCGCCCTAATGTTCTATAAGAAGTTTCTTTTGCACCAGAATCAAATTTACCAACTGGAACGTTTAAGCCCGCAGTTTTTAATCTATTGGCGATCACCACCATCGGCATTTGATAAGAAACTAATTTATTTCTATCTAATTCGATTTGGATCTCTCTTCTAGTTCCACCAACTAATTTAACAGAACCAACACCTGCAATTTGTTCCAACTTAGCCTTAACGGTTTCTTTAGCTAGGTCGTACATTTTTGCCTGATTCAGATCTGCAAACACTGCCAAACGAATGATCGGTTGATCCGCCGGGTCGAAACGAACAACTTTAGGTTCTTTAATTCCGTCTGGAAGTTTAGGACGAACCGATGCAGTCTTATCTCTAAACTGCTGTTCTGCGTATTTGATATCAGTAGAAAGAGTGAATTCACCTAAAACGACGGAAACACCTTCCTGGTTACGAGAAGTGATCTTCTTTAAACCTGCAATGGAAGAAAGTTCTTCTTCTAAAGGTTTAGAGATCAATTCCTCGATCTCTTCCGGACCTGCTCCAGGATAGATCGTAGTTACAGTCACCACCGGGATATTTACATCCGGAAAAAGATCCACTCCCATCTTGCTAAGAGAGAAGATACCAGTGATCAACATAAGGATCACAAGACTGGTAATAAAAATGGGACGTTTAATAGAGAGGAGCGCGATATTCAAGTTGCCTCCGGAGTATCCTAACATTTCGAAATTCGAATGAAGGAACTGCTCAGAGGTCCATTGCCATCCATTCCTGAATTTTCGAAAACAAATTCGCGGACCGCGGTTCGGAAATTTAGAAAGAAAGGTTTTGGAATCGGACTAAGTAGTTTTGTTCTGAGAAAATTAAAGAGACCAAAGTCGGTTTGAATGGACGGGGGATGCCTCCCCCGCGCTACAGCCGCGTTACACGCGTCTTTCGCTGCCCCCTCTCTTGGGGGAATTTTTCGCTACGAAGGCCCCAAGCCCCGGTGCAACTGGTGACAAAAATACTGGAAAAACGCTATTAGTAGGAATTCCTACAGAATTTCAAAACGAAAAATCTCTGTGTTCTCGGTGAACTCTGTGCGAAATGTTTTCGTGCTTAGGTCTTAGTAAATTCTACGAATCGCCTGAGAGATCCTTTGCACATTATCCTTAGTTAAGTTTGGATAAATCGGAATGCAATGACCTCTTTGGTACAATCTTTCCCCGTTAGGGAAATCTGAATTAGAAAGTTCAAGAATATGATGGATCGGTTCTGCAACAGTTCTACGAGTACCAATTTGTAAAGAACGGAAGTACCTTTCTACCTGCTCATAATTACCTGGAGCAATGATCACGAAACGATTGAATGTTTCAGAATTCGGATCGTTAAAATGAGAACCAACTTGGGAACCTTGGATGGATTGCAGATAAACTTGAGCGATCTTTCTTTTTCTTTCTAAGATCACACCAAGGTTGGATAATTGTTCGATCCCTAAAGCCGCTTGGTAATCGATCATGTCGTAATCTAATCTAGGCTGGCCTTCTTTGCGTGGATAAGGTGCTTTACCTTCTTTTCTGGCTCTAATCTTTTTTGCCAATGAATCATCATCAGTGCAGATCAAAGCTCCGTTTCCGGTAGTGATTAGATATTCTATAGAAAGTCCACAAATGGAAATTCTTCCCTGTTTCCCTGGAGTGAAAGTTTCAGTTCTTGCACCAACAGTTTCTGAAAAATCTTCGATTACAGGACGGTTTTTGAAATCGTATTTGGAGAAGTCCGCCAAAGATCCGAAAGTGTGATCTAAAACCACAGCTTTTACGGATTCATCTTCTAACGCGGAAGATAATCTTTCAGGACAGATATGGAAAGAATGTTTTCCCATATCCACAACCAAAGGTTGTGCTTGCATTAAGAAAATTGCATCTAAAGCAGCAAGAGGAGCGAATGTGGAGATAGCAATTTTATCTCCTGGTTGGATTTCCAACGCCAATAAGGACAGGTGATACGCAGCAGTTAAACTATTTGCGGAAACTACTTGTTTCGTCCTGAAAGTAGAAGAAAAAGCTTTCTCAAACTTATGAGTCACTGAACCGGAAGCAAGATGGTCTTCTACCAACGCTTCTAAAACTGTTTTCAGGTCTTCCCGAGAAAGAGTCGGTTTATGGAATTCGATATCGGTCTTTTTCCGGCTTGGTTTCTCTAAAACTTCGGTTTCCGCGCTCATCTTCCCTTCTCAGGTTCCAGTAATTTTATTATGTCGCATTGTAACCCATGTACTTGGCCCGTAAAGATCTTTTTCAAGATCCACGGGCTTAGGACCAACTAGGACACTTAGCGCAAATAATCAGAATACCAGCGGAAATGTCTAGACGTTTTCGTACAAGAAAAAAAGAGGGGATCAATCTCCGAAAATTTTCTTACGGATCCCAATCCAGATTTCAGGCAAATAAGCCCCTATAATGATCAATATCAGACCTGTATAGGTCCATTTATTAAAATAAGACTCACCAGCGAAACGAAGTGTGGCTACATTGATGATAGTTGTCCACCATCCGAGTAAAATAAGAATGAGACCTACAAAATTCGGAAAAAGAAAACCTAGTATTTTACCCATAAAAACCTCTAAGAATAAGCGACTGAAACGAGAGAATTATCGAGATATCCATCTTACTCATCAAGTTGTTTTTTGAGACTTTCTCCGAATTCAAAAACAAGGCAGAGATTTTTCCTTGCCCAGGGACTTTATAAAAATCAAAATTTAGAAACGAGCCATGAAAGAAGAACTAGACAAAGATATAGATCAGGAAATCGAGCCGAGGGAAATGAATCCCACAGAGTACAGGCTTCTCACATTATTATTCAATTTTTTCAGATTTCCGGATGGGATCACTTTAAGCTCTCTAAGAAAGATCATGGAGGGATTCTATGACAACGAGAACCGAGACTCAGACAGAAGAAAACTATCCAGAGATATAGAAGAGTTAGGCGCCCTAGGATTTCATATTAAATATTATCCACAAAAGAATGGAAAAGATTTTGTATACGTACTCGTAAAAGATCCACTTTCCAAAACTCTTGAATTCACTGAAGAAGAACTAAGAGAAATTTCCGCACTTCTATTAAAGGGATATTCAGAAGCTCCAAAATACGAACTTTATACCGCTGCTAGGAAAATATTCGCAGGAGATCTGGAATACTTTCCTGAAATCCCAGATAGCACTGAGGAAAATTCAGAAGAGTTCGGCGAGGCAGCATTTCAAATATTGGAAGCTCTCAAAAACCATACTCCAATCCGAATTAAATATTATAAAACCTTTCCTGAAGATTCTTATCTGAAAGAAGCAGATCCAATCCGATTGATCCGAAAAGGCGGCCAGGATCATTACCTGCTGGCTTATGACAGAGAAGAAAAAACCAAAAAAAGATTCGTTCTACCTAAGATCTTATCAGTGGAACTACTACAAGGGGATCCACTTTACCAGGCAAGGGGAGCTAAAAAGGAAACAGAAGAAGATCTGATCATACATGCAGGATTATTTCCAGTCCATGAACCAAAAAATGTGGAATGGATCTGCAAAGAAGAAGGTCTCGTAAAAGCAAAACTATTCCTGACAGGGATCAAATATGCCGAAGAGAAAAATAAACTCAGTTTCCAATCGACCAACTTGGAAGGGTTATTGCCATTCCTGTGGAGATGGCCGGATGCAATCGAAACAGTTCTTCCTGAAGAATTGAATTCAGTTTTCCGAAACTCAGTGAAACAGATCTCAGAACTCTACGAAAAAGTATAAAACTATTACATGAAACTAAGAAACATTTTATTCTCTTTATTTTCCTTACAAATATTACTCACTCTTGTAATGAAATATTTCTCCTACCAAGGAGATCTATCTCCAGAGTTACATGAAAGAATCTTAAAATATTTTACCCAAGAAGATATAAATTCAGGAATAGACTACGAAAGAAGAGGATTTTTTGTTTCTATCATAAGCTCCTTACTGGACTTCGCATTAGCGGGAGTATTTGTTTTTACTCCTATTTCAGTGAAATTAGAAGAATACTTTAGCAGAAAAACAGGAGGAAGATTTTACTATACTGTATCTCTATTTTTTACTTCCTTCTATCTCGTAGAATTTATCATTTCTTTACCATTCAGCTATTATTTTGGATTCGTGATAGAGCACGAATTCCAATTTTCTAATATGACATTTGATGATTGGGTCTTATATAAAGAAAAGTCTTTCGGACTCGGATTGCTTATTGGAGAAACTGTCGTTCTCGTAGTAGCATTCGTGCTTAAAAATCTTCCACGCGCTTGGAAATATATACTTCCTATCTTATCTCTTGGATTCGGATTACTTATGTCCGTATTATATCCAATCCTAATCACACCAATCTTTTATGATTATGGTCCTATCCAAGAAGGAAGCCTAAAAACAAAAATATTAGCACTCAGCCAAAAAGCAAATATCCAAGTAGAAAATATCTACGTAATCAATGAGAGCAAATACTCCGGCCATACAAATGCATATTTCACAGGCTGGGGAGAAAGTAAAAAGATCTTCTTATACGATACACTCATCAAGAACCACACCGAAGAAGAAGTAGTAAGTGTACTAGGACATGAAATCGGTCATTGGGTTCACAATCACCAAACGATAGAGATTGCGCTCAGCACTCTGGAAACTTTCTTAATGTGTTTCTTATTAGGATATATATTTCAAAAAGTAAGAGAAGAAGAATCGATCCCATTAAAAGAATTTTATTCTCCTTCTTCCTTACCATTTCTATTTTTGATATTATCCCTAGTTGGAACAGTACTTGGACCTTTTTCTGCAACACTCTCCAGGGCATTGGAAACCCAAGCAGACAGAGAAGCACTCGTGCTAACCAATGATAAAAAATCATTCATTAGCACCGAGATCAAATTGGCAAAAGACAATAAATCCAGATTGAACCCTCACAAACTGGAAGTGATCTTCGAACATTCTCATCCAACCGCTTTGGAAAGAATAGAATTCGCAGAAGACTGGAAGTAAGATAATCATTCTTTGCGACGCAATAGATGTAGAAAAATTACCCGATAGTTGAACTTTATATGATCGATCTTAAGTTAAACTTTAAAGCAAATATTATATTGGTATTTAATATGAAACGTATCAAATTACTTTTCCTGATGATTTCGTTCTCATTATTTGCTTCAAGCCTATTCTCGCAAGATCATAATACAGACATTCGAGATATTAATAAATTGAAGAATATAATCGACGGAGATGGCAAGTATCCTCTCACTTTACTGAATAAGAATGAGGCAATCTTATTTTTGGGTTATTTCGGAGGATCTACTGACTCGGGATATTTATGTAACTTATTAAGTAATGAGAAATTTAGGGATCATTACATATCGATTATTCGAGCATTAGGTTTGTTACGCTCCGATAATTCTGTTTTGTGCCTAATTCAAAATTTAAAGAAAAACGAAAACGTAATTGAGAAATGGCATATATACGACGGCTTAGTATACAGTATAAAGGGTTCCAGCCGAGAAAAGAATGCGATAAATGAATTAGAAAAAGCGATGAAAGAATTGAAAGGTGATTCTAGGGAAAATTTTAGGAAGCTCCTGATTCGTATAACGGACGATAAGAGTGGGAAATATATCGAGGGAATTAATTTCGAAGAAATTGGTTCCATTTTTGCATCTAAAGGAATGACATCTGAAATTCTGGTCCCAAAGATGCTTGCTTTAGGTCCAAAACGTGATCAATATGCGTCTTTGTTGTCTAGTTTGGAATCGACTATTAAAAAGAACAGAGACCTCTGGGTCGGATATTTACTTAGAGGATATTGTTTTTATCAGCTTAAAAATTATGATGAAGCGGAAGTTAATTTCAAAAAGTCGATAGAATTAAATCAAAAAGATTCAAATTCCTATTTTTATCTAGGCGATATTTACGGTATTAAGGGCGAAAAAGTAGTATCTAAACAATATTACGTAAATGCTCTGAAATATTCTCCATCAATTATCAATAAAATAATCATAAATGAGAAAATTCAAGACATTGACAACTCACTCGGAAAGAGTTTTATAAAATAGCTAAATCCAATTTCCAAATCAAACTAAAGAAACTGGATAAGGGTGATAAGATCCTTATCCTCAAATCATGATCTTTCCTATTTCCTCCAAGGATATTCCATCTGTAGAGCCACGAAAGCTGCAGTGTTTGTTCCGTATTTGGATTCGATCTCTGATAAATTCTTATCATAAGCAGTTACTGCCGCTATTCCATTCAGATTTTCTAAGATAGAATCTAAATTGGCGGCTTCTGCTTGCGTTTTGTCTACGTGTAATAACAAACCATTCTTGGTTCGGATTTGTTTTTGGTCTGAAACAGAAAATACTTCCGATCTATAAGTTCTGGAAAAAGAATCCGCTTGTAGGGCTAATACAATTTCATCTGTTCCATCCGAAACTCTAACTCCTAAATTCTCATAATTCCAAAAGCCAAGATAGTTTTTCGCGGCAATGTACATGTCTTTGCTGCTTAAATAAAAATCGGTACTTTTATGAGTGGGCTTCCAATCTTTAGCTCCTAAACTTGCCGCGATTTCTGAAGCCTTTTCTTTTCCGGAGATTGCTTCGATCAAAGCTAATGAAACTGGAATAGAAGCAGTGATCCCAGTAGTAGTGATGATCTTTCGATCTGCAATGTACCTTCTATCCTTGATCCATGTAGTCTCAGGAAATTCTTTCTCTAAATTAGAAAAAGAAAACCAATGACCAGTTGCCTTATGATCTTTCAGAATTCCTGCATTTGCGAGCACCCAAACTCCGTCGCATACTCCTATAATCGTAGAACCTTTTGCAGATTGTTTTTGTACGAATGATAGAAGATTAGGATCATCCGCATAATGAACTGCTGGCACGATCACATAATCCGCTCCTTCTGGATATTCAGAATCAAAAAGATCGAAAGACTTCTCCGCTTCCATCTTAAGCGCAGGAAACATTTGGACTGGGCCAGTTTTAGGAAAAACAGAGATTACCTTTGCGATCTTTGCAGAAGTTAAAACTCCATAAGGGATCATAAAATCAGTTAGCTCAGTCATTCGGTTCTCGCCGATCACAGCAATGATTGGTTGTTTTCTGCCGAATCTGGACTGATAGGCTGGGATCTTAGAAACTTCTTCTTGGGTTGGAGTTTTTGAGATTTCGGAAGATATTCCGTATTCTACAGTCCCGAATAATAGTAAGAGAGCTAAGCTCCCGCAGAAGAATTTCATAAAACGATTTGGTTGGAGGCTAAGATGTTTCATGCATTCAGGATACGACCTTTTCTGAATATGGTCGTCCTTCCGTATCCGGACGGACTAAAAAAAGAAAAATCCTGAAAAAATCTGGACATCCAATTCTGATAGGACTCTTTCATTTTATGGATACGTTTCTGGCGTTTGGAGCAGGACTTTCGTTCTTATTGGCCATTTCTGAATTTATCAGAACGGACAAACGTTCAAAAATCCAAGATTCAAATACAGGATCCGAAACCAAGTCTGCATTTTATCAACCCATCGCCTTCTTCTTTCTTTCTCTTTCCATAGTGCAATTTCATCTGTATTTGGAATTATCCAACCAGCTAAAGGAACAGTTATGGTTTGCAGAAATCCATATCCCTTTCCTATTTTTCACAGGACCTCTCGCATATTTGTATTTTATAAGATTGGGAGGTCTTCCAGCAAGAGCACTTAATATGGTGCATTTTGTTCCTGGGCTCGCGGCGTTTTTATTCCTTCTACCTTTCGTTCTATCCAATCCGAATTCCAAATTAGAATACATAAGCGTATTCCCTCCCAGGAGTATGTATTTCCAGTTTTTGTTTGGACTTTTGGTTTTAGGAACAATCTCCAATCTAGTGTATCCGCTTTTACTGATCGGAAAGATCCGCAAATGGAAAACCTTCGTCCAAAAAGAAGAAGGTCGAGCATTCTCTCCTTTTCTTGTGCTCTTCTACGCGAGTATATTTGTGATCTTCTTGTTTGTGATCGCTCAGATCTTCTTCATGCCTTTGTTCACTGTTGCGGCCGCAGGTCTCGTTTTAATTGTATGTTCTGTTTTTTTAAGCGCTTCTACTTCTCCTGATCTGATTGTTTCTTTCGAAAAAACAGCAAAGGAAGCAGGTTATAATGAGACCAGGCTCCAAGGCCTGGATGTGGATTCAGTCATTCAAAAGATGGAAGAATTGATGAGAGATAAAAAACTTTATCTGGACGAAGAGCTTACACTTCCACTTCTTTCAGAAGAATTAAAGATCAAAACTCACCAATTATCAGAGATATTAAATGATAAGATGAGGATTGGTTTCAGAGAGTATATTACTGGGTTTCGTTTGGAAGAAGCTTCCAAATTATTAAGAGAAGAGCCCCAAAGATCAGTGCTTGCCGTGATTTACGCGGCAGGATTTAAATCCAAATCCGCGTTCCATAAATTATTCCAAGAGAAATATGGATGTTCTCCAGGAGAATATCGTTCTTCTTATTCTAAAAACTAACTCTTACCATTCTCCGGTATTCGTCATACTCTTCCAAGGTTCTGCAATCTCTAAAGATTTCCCTTTCTGAAGTAACTCAATAGAGATAAGATCAGGTGATCTAATAAAAGCCATCCTACCATCTCTAGGTGGGCGATTGATGATTACTCCTTTAGCCTGAAGATTTGCGCAGGTTTCATAAATATTATCTACTTCGAAAGCTAAGTGACCGAAATTTCTTCCACTTGTATAAGCGGAATCTTGATCCCAATTATAAGTTAATTCTATTTCAGGAGAATTCCTATCTAACTCTGATAAGAATACAAGAGTGTATCTTCCTTCCGGATGATCATGTCTTCTTGTTTCTTTTAATCCTAACTTATTGCAGAAAAAATCCAATGCTTGATCCAGATCTTTTACTCGGATCATAGCGTGTAAGTATTTCATTTTGTGTCCCTTGGGAGAAATCTTCTAATAAAAAGGAGATTTGTTCCTTATTTATTGAAAGGGTTCTCTGGATTTTCCCCATGACAAGCCCAAAGCAAAGGTGAAAAATTGAACAAATTAGAAAATTCCGCCATATTGGATTTTTCCGATTTACCCCTAAAAACACCCTTTTTGACCCCATTTTTGCCTATGTAGAAGGCGAAATGCCCAATTTATGTGCTCAAAAAATAAGCATTTTCCGAATTTCTAATAAAGAATTGGCTTGAAAAAAACAGCCTTCGGAACGATACTTGTACTATATTCAAGCAGCGGTATGAGAAATCATCCGATTCCGCTTCTTTTTTATTCAATATGAATGGATAGAAGCTAGTTGAAACAAGGTGCTTAGAAAATTAGATAATTCTAATAAATGTAAATGTGATAAATGGTTCGTTGAGTTCGTTTAACAAAAATTTTTAATTTTTTCTTTGTATAAAAATTTTTTTGTTCCATTCGCCTATGCAAGTAGGTCATATGGATATAAGCGAAAACAAGAACAGAAAATATAAATAAAATAACTTGAGGTTTCAATTTTATGAAAATCAACAAACTCACTTCTCTTCTATTGGTAGTAGGCTTCTTAGCAGGATCTTCCGTTTTTGCAGTTTCTCAAGATACTGAAGATCGTCTTTTAGAGCAAGCGTTGGTATCCGCTGCGGTTACTAAAGAGCAAAAAGTTGCAGTAGCTACTTACTTGAAAGCAATCGCTCAACAAAAGAACGAAAGAGCAGAAGAGTTAAGAGCATTGGCTAAACGTTCTACTGGTGGAAAATTCCTCGCTAGCAACGCTCAGTCTGAGAAATTCTTAAGACAAGCAAAAGCTCTTGAAGCAGAAGCTGCAAGAACACAAGAATTTCTAAACAATCTTTAATAACATAGGCAACAAATCCTAAAAATCCATCGACTGCAAGGCGCCGTAAGGCGCCTTTTTTTGTTACTTAGAGATTTTCTTATCTTTAGGAAAACAACTCATACTGAAACCTTCTATCATATAACAAATAGCGTCCTTGGTTTCACATCTCAATGCGTCATTATAAGTAGTGCTTTGGATTTCAAGGTCCATACGTTCACAGACCATTTTTTCTTTGGTAGAAGTTTGGGTGCTCGTGTCTTGGCCGAGTAAACTTCCGGCGAATAAGAAACAAATTGTGAATGATACCGATTTTTTCATAATACTCTCCGGAAAATTCTCTGATTCTATGACCCTTTCAGGTTTCCTCCCTTGAGTCAATCGATTTGGGATTAGGTAAATCTTCGAAAAAGGATTGTGAGACCGTTTGAACCTTCTATTTTGCCCTGATGAGTTTTCTGGGCGGAAAGTTTCACTCCAAATGGACAAGGCTCACGTTTTGTTTTTTGTTCCTTCTTCCTTTATTATATCCATTCTTATTAAAACCTGGTGAACAATTATACTCAGATCATTTGGGAAAATTTATACTGGGAGAATCCGTAGGAAGAAACGGATTTCTTTCAGGCAATTTGGCTCTACCTTCTAAAAGTTTAGATCCGGAAGGAAATTTTTGCCCGACTGAATGTATTCGTATCGGGGAAGAGTTAATCAGCCCATTTCCCGCTGCCTTAGGTTATGTATATGCGGCGCTTCTTCCTTGGAGTGGGATCGTAGGAGTCTATGTCGCAGTTGCGATTTTGGTACTTCTATCCTTTTGGCTTCTTTCTATTTTGTGGGATTGGGATCCGATCTACTTAGGAGTTTTGGTCTTAGCCTCTCCATTTCTAGTGAACGGGTACTTTTTCCCGGATGTAGGTATCGCTTCCTTTTTGTTCATAGGAGGAAGTTTTTTATTCTTAAGACCGGATACATCATCTTCTTGGCTAAGATTTGTAAGTTCAGGTTTTATCTCTGCTTCTTCTGCTTGGTTTAGGATAGAAAGTATCGTATTTCCATTAGCATTTATATTTTTCTTAAGTATATACAAGTTTTCTAATGTAGAAGAAAGAAGGAAAATTTTAGCGTATTCGCTTGGATTTTTGATCGGAGTAGGGCTTTTGTTTGGAATTCAATATGTTCTGTATGGACATCCATTGGGTCCAAGATTCTCTTTCAATCAACCTACAATGTTTTTGCTTCCTTGGAAGAAGTGGAAAATTTACACAGGGTTATTGATCGCAAATCCAAATCGGATCGGATTTTTTGGATATACTCCTGGGTTTTTGATCGTTCTATTTTTCTTTATATATTATATTTTAATTAAGAAGAATCCTTTTGAAAGAAGTTCTGCACTTGAGATGTCAAATCGGGATTTGTTTGTTTATTCTGGTTTGGCCGCGTTTTTAGCTTTAGTGATTTCTGCTCCAAACGATGGAATTATAGATTTTGGTTCTAGATATCTTCATTTAAGTTTGCCAGCTTTTGCAGGAATGTTTTTGATCTTACTCGAAAATATAGGGGAGAAGTTCCGTAAGATCGCAAAAATTTTTCTTTATACGATCCTTCTCTATTCAGTCTATATCAGTTTTTCTTATACCCAAATTTTAGGAAAATACGGAAGAAAGACCACTAAACTGAATTCGATCTATTTGGAACAAAAGCCTGATTTAGTTGTAGTTCAGATCAGGACTTATTCTCAGATTTTAGGAAAATACTTTTTCCAAACTCCTTCTGTTTGGCTTATGAAAGAAGGTCATATTAAAAACTTCTTCTCTAAAAATAGTCCTGAGCAATTTAAGAAAATATTATTCGTGCAAACGAAAGCTTCTATCGCGCAAAGTTTAAATGAGTCTGATCCTTTTCTGAGAAATAAATATTATGAAAGTATTACGCAGGCTTTGGGTCCTGAATTCAAAAAGGTTTGGTCAGAAAATAAAGAAGATGTTTTGATCTTTTCTATGGAAAGAAAATAAAACCTGGGAATGCTGGAATGTTTTGCACTGCTTTCTCAGGACGGAGGCAGCGCAAAACGATGTGTGGCTTTTTTCGATCTTACTCGTTCAAAAAGTAGAAGAAAAAGAATCCTGCTGCTTGTGCTCTTGGAATTCCTACTGCACTACCGATCAAGGAACCATTTTTTCGTACGTCGCCATTACTATCGATACGTCCGATCAGACTTCCGTTCTTGCGCACATCTCCGCTGGAATCAATCGAACCAACTAGTGATCCGTTCATTCGAATATCTCCGTTAGAGTCGATTCTACCGATTAGGCTTCCGTTTTTCCGAACGTCCCCGCCGGATTCAAATCTTCCCACGAGAGACCCGTTCAATCTTACATCTCCGCTGGAGTCGATACTGCCAATAAGAGAGCCATTTTTTCTCAGATCACCTGCCTGCAAAGAGCTCAAACCAGCGCTTAAAAAAAGGACCGCAGCTAAGAGTTTCAAAATTGGTTTCATTCGTGTATCTCCGTTTTCTTGTTCAATTTGTATGTCTAAGGCAACAAGTATGGAAATATTTTTTTGCGTGGTATGTTCTTGGAAATGTATTGTTCATTCCCTTTGCAGGAAATGCAAGAGCCTATTTCAAAAATACTTTCAGATTGAATGAAGCGGTCCGTTCAGTAGGCTCATTTCTATCCAATGGTTGTAATTTATCTAAACAAAAGGTAGTTAAATAATAAGTAAATAGGTGCGTTATCCGTTATTCTATATCTTCATCAGATTCTAATTCTATTTCGCAAAATTTGGAATAATATTTGGATTGTACCTCTTTTCTTTCTTTTACAATTCCTGAGATCGGAATAAAGAAAATGGATTTCAGTCCGTACAATCTTCCATACACTCCATCTCCTTTTTTATACGAAACTCTGGAATCTATGCGAAATCGTAAGATCCTCTTTCCTATAATTTGTACTGTGGCCAAAAACACTTGCTCAGAATCAAATAACTCCAGATAAAATTTAGGAAGAAGTCTAAATGTATTTTTTAAAAAAGACGTTTGGGTCATATAACCACATTCTATTAGAAAGAGCGGACAAATAGGTATCATCCGTCTTAAAATCCCGTGTTTTCGATTACGATTCTGTAAAAAGAAGGGCCTGAAAAAATCCTTCTCAAATGATACGTATTTTTGATTGTCTCTGAATTTCCCCGAAGAAAGAATGTCCGGCATGAATCCAAGTACGAAAAAACTCCAAACCAAATTAGCGGTGATTCATCTTTTGCAGGAGAACAAAAGAATGAGTTTGGAGGATCTTTCCAAATATTCCGGAATCGATGATATAAAAGATCTTAAAAAAGAACTCGGAAAATTATATATGGTGGGTTCTTATCCGTATACTCCAGACCAATTTGTGGAGTTGGATTATGATGGAGAGACGATCGGTATTCGTATGCCTATAAGCTTGGAACAAGGTTTGGTACTAAGCGTTAAAGAATGGGCCACAATCCGAAAATTGTTTTTGGAAGAAGATGAAAAAGAAACCGGCTCTTCCAGAAAAAAGATCCTAAAATCTATATTAGATAAAATTCATACAATTCTTCCTTCTGCGGGAATACCTAGTGAAAACGAATTAAAGAAGAATATAGAAGATTCTATATCCGAGGGTAAATCTTTACAGATCAAATATCGCGCCCAGGGAGAATCAGAGCCAGAATCCAGAAAAGTAGATCCTTGGGCTCTATTGAGTTTTAGAGAAGAATATCTGATTGGATATTGCCATTCCAGAAAAGCACCCAGAACATTTAGATTGGATTCCATTCTTCAGTTGAATAGAACCCAGGAAAATGTTGCAGAGATCCCAGACGTAGAAAGAAAGAATGCAATCTCCAAATTAAAAGAATTCGTCCAGGGTGGAGAAGGGGACTCAAATTTCGCGGAGATCTATCATACTGCAGAAGTATATTTTAATCTACATTCTCGTCTTCATTTGGAAAGGACTTCTAACAAAAAGCAGATCGGAGATACAACATATTATCTTTCTAAGGCTAAAATTAGAAACCAGGATTGGTTTTTGTCTGTTCTGAAAGGTTTTGGTCCGAATGTAATTCTTCATAATCCAATTAAATTAAAAGAAAGAATGATGGCTTATTGGTCTACCGAAAGGGATACATTTAGTAATAATCAGTGAAATCTTTAACGAGGAATTCGTGAATAGCAAAACTCTTCTTGTCTCCGTACTTTTACTTTCTGTTTTCACATTTTTTGATTCAAATGCAGAGTCTGAAAAACCTGAATTTTACAAAATTAGTTACCAAGATCTCACGGAGAATTCTACGGTTTTTCAAATTCCTTTTGATTTTGTGGTTCCCAAAGATTATTCACTCGTAAGTGAACCTCGTTCTGTATTAACTCAATATGTTATACATAACGAGGATATAGATTCAATCAATTTGAATGGAGGAGTGATCGATGAGAGCAAGCTGAATTATCCTATGTATTCTATCGAACCTTCTACACTCTTCTTTTATGCGAAGCAGAAATTTTATGGAGAAGATGAAAGGGACGGATTAAAGAAGACTAGGATAGACACTAAAGGATTTCCCGTACTTACGATCCAGGGAGAGAATAAAAGAAAGGATTCATTTAATTTAATATTGATCCATCCAAATTCTGGAAACTGGGTAATATTTCTTAATTTCATTCCATCCAAAAAACAGCCTGAAATTTCACAAGTATTATGGGAAAACTTAATACAAGGGATCAAAGGGGAAAAATCTGATTTAACATTTTCATCCATTCCAAAAAGGAAATTTGTTCCTACATACCCTGATTCGAAAGAATTCAGCAAAGATGTTTATTATAATCAATACGTTCAGCCTATGAACTTTCCGGATATTTTTCCTGAACCTGGAAAAACTTCCGAAGCAGAACTTTATCAGATGAATCCAGAGACCTCTATTATTCGGAGATATACGCTTTCGAAGCCGATTATTTGGACCAAAGGGAAGAAGGAGGTCAAGTTCGATTGTTTTATTGAATACCGGATCAAAGAAAAATCAGAAACCTTCCAAGCCCCAGGAATGCAAGGATTCCGAAGATTAGAAACTTTCAGATACAGTGTCTTTTTATATAAGGGAACTGTAATAGAATTTGATTTGGTCCATAAAATAGATAAATCGAAAAATGAAGAGATATTCGGGCCCAAAAACAAAACGATAGAGGAAACCAAAGGCGATTTTGAACATCTGAGAATTTCCTATCTTCGGGAAAGAAGTCCTTCATTTAGAAAAACACAAGGGGGAGTCCGATTTTATGAGGACTATTTAGAATTATCAGAAGTTGAGAAGAATGAGATTACTGAACTCGAATTAAAGTATTTAACCGAGTTCCCTATCGAATTATTTAAATTTAAAAATTTGAAATCTCTTACTTTAGCTGGCAATGGACTAACTGAAATGGATTGTAAATCGATAGAAGGATTGAAAAGCCTAGAAACTTTGAATCTGTCCAAAAACAAATTTAATACAGTTCCAGAATGTTTGTTACAGTTACAAAGTTTAAAAAAATTGAACTTATCCTATAATCCTCTTAAAACCATCCCTTCTTCTGTTTTAAAATTGGATTCGATTATTGAATTAGATCTGAATGATGCTCAAATATCCGAAATTTCTGACCGGGTCCCGAATTGGTCTCGTTTAACTCATTTATATTTATCTGGCAACCGCATTAAACGATTCCCTCTATCTTGGGGAAATTTAAAAAGTCTGAGTTATATAGATTTAAACGAAAATCGTTTAAAAAAACCTCCTGAATATTTGTCAAATATTAAAAATTTAGAATATATTTCTTTGGAAGAGAATGAAATTTCAGAGTTTCCTTCCGAATTACTTAGTTTAAACAAATTGATACGATTGGATTTGGCACAGAACAAAATTACTTTTTTACCGGAGACTTTATGTGGGAAAAGGAAAAATCCTTATCCTCCGACGATATATGTGGGCGAAAATCCGATAAATAAATCGAATTTTAAAAAAATCAAATCTTGTTCCAAAAGTTATGGAATATATCCGAACGAGCTAAATTAGGAATCGATTGACTCTTCTCTCTTTACAATTGATTCAGGATATACCTTGCTTTCTCCCGCAAAGATCAACCTAGGGTTAGAGATCCCATACAAAAGGCCTGACGGATTTCATGAGATCCGAAGTGTATTCTTACGTTTGAATTGGGGAGATGATATCCTGATTGAACCTATCGCTTCTGGATCTTTTGAATTGATTTCTGATAACCAGATCATTTTGGAAAAGAGACGTTTGTACGACGAGGTTTCAGAGAAAGGAGACCTAAGTAAGAATATTCTTTTCAAAACATTCTCCAAGATCAGAGCTCATTACAGAGAACTACCAGGTGTGAGGATCCATCTTACTAAAAAAATTCCTCCTGCTGCTGGCCTAGGGGGTGGATCTACAAACGCCGCATCACTTTTCTCTTTTTATTTTGGTTTGAGTCCTGAGTTTAATTCGGATCATATTTTCAAATTGGCAGCTGAGATCGGGGCTGACGTTCCCTTCTTCTTATCCGAAAATCATTGTTTGGTGTCCGGAAAAGGTGAGATCTTAAAAGACATTCAAGTGCATTCAGGACAGGGAATTTTAGCCTTAACTCCTCAAGTGCTCTCGACCGCTGAAATGTACGCAGGTCTCAAAAAGCCTTTACAAGCCGACCCTCCCTCGAAAAGATGGATTTCTCTAGGCAATGACGTCGAGTTTTCTTTAAAAGAAGGAAATTGGGCGGCTTTGAGAGAAAAGCTCGTAAACGACTTCGAGCCTCTTGCCTTCCAAAAGTTTCCCCAATTAGGGAAATTAAAGGAAAGTTTTTTGGCGAATGGAGCTAGTTACTCCTCCTTAACTGGATCAGGATCTTGTGTCTATGGTTTGGTGCAGGGATTGGAAATACGGGAAGAGCTGTTAGCCAAAATGCAAACGGAATTTCCCGACCTTACGTTTGTAAGCTTTAATTATTAAAGAACGAAACTGGGCCGTCGCCAAGTGGTAAGGCAGCGGTTTTTGGTACCGCCATTTCATAGGTTCGAATCCTATCGGCCCAGCCACTGTTTGATTTCACCGGATTACTGAATGGACGCCAAAAAGGAAGCAGTCGCCGTAGTATTAGCTGCGGGAAAGGGAACCCGCATGAAGACGGAGCTCCCAAAGGTGGCTGTTCCTTTAAATGGAAAGCCCCTTTTAAACCATGTTATTGATCACCTCAAAGAAGCGGGTATCAATGACATAGTCATAGTTGTAGGCTATAAAAAAGAAGAAGTCCAAGCACTTTGCGCTGGGATCCCCGGCATTCGTTTCGCCGAACAAAAAGAGCAATTAGGCACAGCTCACGCAGTATTAAGCGCCGAAGAATTTGTAAAATCCCATAAAGGTCCTATCCTTGTAGCCTGTGGTGATGTTCCAATGATCACAGGGGACACATTCGGTTCTCTCATTTCCACTCATGTCCAAAATGAATTCTCCGCTACTCTTCTTTCAGCAAAGGTAGATGTTCCTACCGGTTACGGAAGGATTGTTCGTAATTCTTCTGGAGATGTAACTGCAATCGTTGAGGAAAAAGACGCAGATGCGGAACAGAAAAAAATAAACGAGATCAACACCGGAACTTATGTATTCAGTTCTGAAATTCTTTTCGAATCTCTTAGAAAAATAGGAAACAGCAACGCTCAGGGAGAATATTATCTTCCTGATCTAGTAGAGTTGTACAAAAAAGAAGGAAAAAAGTTGGGCGCAGTGATTCTTAAAAACAGCGGAGAAAGCCAAGGTGTGAATTCTCCCGCGGACCTGGAAAACTTAGCGGCAGTTTTAAATGGAGCGGTTGCAAAATGAGCGGCTCTAATATCGCAGTTTTTTCAGGATCTTCCAATCGTACAATCGCAAATGAAATTTGCCAAGAGTTAGGAATAGCTCCAGGCAAGATCAATCTTCGTAAATTTTCCGACGGAGAGATCGCGGTTAAGATAGAAGAGAACGTACGAGGAAGAGACGTATTTGTAATCCAATCTACTTCTGCTCCAGCAAACGACAATTTAATGGAATTACTTTTGATCATGGACGCGTTAAGACGTGCTTCTGCAAAAAGTATTTCTGTAGTTGTTCCTTATTACGGTTACGGACGCCAAGATAGAAAAGCGGAACCAAGAGTTCCTATTTCTGCAAGAGTAGTTGCGGATCTGATCGAAGTTTTGGGCCCGACTAGAGTCATCGTAATGGATCTTCATGCGGATCAAATCCAAGGTTTCTTCAAAGTTCCTGTGGATAATTTGCATTTCAGCCCAGTGCTAGTAGAATATATTTTAAGCAAGAAATTCGAAGATTTAGTTATCGTTTCTCCTGACTCTGGCGGTGCAGAAAGAGCCAGATCTTTCGGTAAAAAAGTGAACGCAACTTTAGCGATCATAGACAAGAGAAGACCGAAGGCAAACGTTTCCGAAGTGATGAATGTGATCGGAGAGATAGAAGGTAAGAATTGTATCCTTCTGGACGATATGATCGACACTGCTGGAACTATCTGTAAAGCAGCTGACGCTCTTTTGAAAAATGGAGCTAAATCTGTGTATTGTGCAGCTACTCACGGAGTACTTTCCGGAGAAGCTATCGATCGTTTGAACTCTACTCCTTTTACGGAGGTCGTATTATCTAATACGATTGAGATCCCAGAGTCCAAAAAAATCACTAAGTTAAAAACTCTCTCGGTTGCTCCGTTATTCGCGGCTGCAATCCAGAGAATATCGACCAATCAATCGGTCAGCGACCTATTTATATAAGAACAAGGGTAAAGAAAATGAGCCACAAATTAGCTGTTAAAAAAAGGACTGAAACCGGCAAGAACGTAAACAATCGTCTTCGCGAAGCTGGACAAGTTCCTATTAACATTATCGGAGGCGGAAATGCCGCATCCGGTTCCGTAAACGAGAAAGAACTTGAAAAACTAGTTCATTCCGGGATCCGTCAATCCACTCTAATCGAGTTGGAAGTAGAGGGAGAAGGAGTCCAAAAGGTTTTCGTTAAAGAAGTACAACGTTTTCCTGAGATCGACAGAATTCGCCACGTAGACTTCTACAAAGTTGAGCCTGGTAAGAAGATCGTTACTAAGATCGGAATTCGCACCGAGGGAACTGCAAAAGGTTCTAAGATGGGTGGTCAGTTCGATCATTTGATCCATGAGATCCGTGTGAAAACTGTTCCTGAGGATCTAATCGAAACTCTGGTTCTAGACGTAACTGATCTTGATGTAGGCGATTTTATCAAAGTTAGTAACTTAAAAGTTCCTGCCAGCTGGGAAATTTTAGTGAACGGAGATCCGATCGTAGCAGCAGTTCTGAAAACCAAAGCATTACTTGCTCAAGAAAGAGCAGAAGCTAAGGAAGCTGCCGGCGCGAAACCGGGAGCAAAAGCCGGAGCGAAAAAAGGGAAATAATTTTCCCTTCCCGAGATCTAAAAAATTGGAGTACGTTATTGTATGAAGCTAATCGTCGGATTGGGTAATCCCGGAGACAAATACAATAATAACCGAGCAAATATCGGCTTCAAAATTTTAGACGTGATCGCCAATAACATCAATGTTGAGATCAAGACTAAGAAGAAAAAGTCTTTGATCGGGCGCGGCGATTTTGAAGGAGAAGAGGTTGTATTATTAAAACCTCAAACCTTCAGCGATCTATCGGGCGAGTCAGTTCTGTACATAGCTTCCTTCCTGAAAATTCAGGTACAGGATATTCTTGTAATCCACGAAGATTTAACCTTACCCTTGGGTAAAATTGTAGTGGATAAGGGAGCTAACGGGAACGAAAATCCTGGGATCAAATCAGTGATCCAATCCTTACGTTCTCCAAATTTTATCCGCATCCGTATCGGGATCGGTAACGACCAATTCGATGGCACTAATTTGGACGGATTTTTGAAGGAAGATTTCCAACCTCTCGAAAACTTAAGTTTGATCCAGATCATCAACGACGCGGAAGCTGCAATTCGCTCCATCAGTTTGGGCGATATTGAAGACGTGATCGAAAAATACAGATTGTAAAAATCCTTTACTTTTCCGGAAAAAAAGGGACTCTGATTATGGGGAACCTTTTCACTCGAAGCGGTTTCCAAGTAGTATCCGGTTTACGATTCCGGCAGGTCCAATGCCTGCTTCCTTTAGTCTAACCTACGGGAAGAATGTGGCTCCGAAGAGATGGCGGAGCTTGGGAGTTACACATGAATAACAATAATAAAGGTCTTAGATTACTTATACTTTTTATCTTAGTAATCCTAGGATTAGCAGTTCTTGTACCGCAAATCCACAATGTTTTGGAGAAACCAAGAGTATTACCGTTCTCCCAATTTATGAATATGGTAGAACCGGATGCTAACTCGAAGCCTAAGGGAAAATTAGTCAAAGTCAAAGATGCTAATTTCCCAGGATGCGATAAGTTAATCCTGAAAGGTGAGATGATCAAAGGTTGTTACGAACCTACGGACGAAGGAACAGCAAAACCTATTCTCCAATTTGAAACTATTATCCCAGGACCTTTGGACAAAGACTTTCTTGCTGCTTTAAGAAAAACGAATATAGATTTCGAAGTAGTTCCTCCGGAAAGCAGCCAAGGATTGGGAATGTTGAGTACCTTCCTGCTGATCGGATTGATCGGTATTTTCGTATTTTACTTTTTTATTATGCGCCAAGTCCAGTCTACCGGCAATAAGGCTTTCTCTTTTGGAAAATCTAAAGCTAAGATGACTGTAGATCCAAAGGTTAAGGTAAGTTTCGCAGACGTTGCAGGATGCGAAGAAGCTAAAACCGAATTGGTAGAAATTATAGAATTTTTAAAAGACCCTAAAAAATTCCAAGCTATGGGTGCAAGGATCCCAACCGGAGTTCTTTTAGTAGGCCCTCCGGGTACAGGTAAAACTTTACTTGCTAGAGCAGTTGCAGGAGAAGCTGGAGTTCCTTTCTTCAGTATCTCTGGTTCCGACTTCGTAGAAATGTTCGTGGGTGTGGGAGCTTCTCGTGTCCGCGACTTGTTCGAACAAGGTAAGAAAAATTCTCCATGTATCATCTTCATTGATGAGATCGATGCAGTGGGAAGATTGAGAGGGGCTGGATGGGGTGGTGGTCATGACGAAAGAGAGCAGACCCTGAACCAAATGCTCGTCGAGATGGATGGTTTCGAGAAGAACGAAGGTGTGATCGTAATGGCAGCGACTAACCGTGCTGACGTTTTAGATCCTGCGTTACTCAGACCGGGACGTTTCGACCGCCAAGTGATGGTAGATCTTCCTGACTTAGTAGGAAGAGAGCAGATCCTAAAAGTGCATTCTAGAAAAGTTCCTTTAACAAGCGATATCTCTTTGAACTCTATTGCAAGAGGAACCCCTGGATTTACAGGTGCGGATCTTTCTAACTTGATCAATGAGGCAGCTCTACTTGCTGCACGTAAGAATAAAAAACGTGTAACCCAAGAAGAATTAGAAGAGGCTCGCGACAAAGTGATGATGGGCCCTGAGCGTAGATCCTTCTTCATTTCCGAAAAGGAAAAAGAAGTAATTGCGTATCACGAAGCGGGTCACGCGATCTTAGGAACACTTCTCGCTTATACAGAACCTGTTCACAAGGTAACTATCATTCCGAGGGGAAGAGCATTAGGTCTTACTCAATCTCTTCCAACAGAAGACAAACATATTCATACTAAAGCATATTGGCTGGATCAAATCGTAGTTTGTATGGGTGGTTTCATCGCAGAAGAGTTTAAGTTCAAAATGACTTCTACCGGATCTAGCAATGATATCCAACAGGCTACCAATATCGCGAGAAGAATGGTCTGTGATTGGGGGATGTCCGAAAAACTGGGCACAATCAATTACGGAAGCGGCCACGAAAGTCCTTTCTTAGGAAGAGATATGGGCCAAAGTAATAAGGCTTATAGCGAAGAATTTGCTGCAATGATCGACAAAGAGATCAGAGGGATCGTTCAAACCTGCCTGGATAAGGGTAGAGAACTGGTCCGTAAGAACTCTACCAAGTTTGAAAATCTTGCGAAGGCTCTTCTTGCAAAAGAAACGGTATCTCACGATGAGTTGATGGCGATTGTTCATCCTTCTCATGAAGAAACTAAAAAGAAGGCAGAACGTTCTAGCAAAAAGGAAAAAGCGGGAGAAATTCCAAACAAACCAGCATACTCTACTGGTATTGAATGAAATTCTGGCTTTTTAAGACCGAGCCTGACGTTTTTTCCATAGATACTTTGGCTTCTTCTCCCGGTAAAACAGCGCCTTGGGAGGGAGTCAGAGGTTATGGAGCAAGAAATTACCTAAGGGATGAGATCAAAAAAAAGGATCTCATCCTATTCTACCATAGCAGCACTAAACCACCTCATGTAGCAGGACTTGCAGAAGTAGTCAAAGAAGGTTATCCGGATCATTTCGCTTTTGATAAGAAACATAAGTATTATGATCCAAAAAGTGATCCACAAAAACCGACCTGGTTCATGGTAGATGTGAAATTTAAGGAAAAATTTTCTCGCCCAATTTCGCTAGAAGAATTAAGATCCCACGGGCAACTAAAAGGAATGGTGCTTTTGCAGCCGGGTGGTAGACTTTCTATCCAGCCTGTCAGCGAAGAACAGTTTCATTATATTTGTAAATTGGCCGGGGCAAAAACTCTCCTCGGTTAGGGAGATTTCTGGTGAATATTTTCCGAAAAATTCGGAATATCAGCTTCATTCTGCTGATCCTTATCCTGGGTATAGGCTCTCTATATTCTCAGGAAGATGTTCCCGTTTTTCCGATCTCCGGTTCTATGTCCGGAACTCCTATAAATAAATTTACCTTTATCCGAAAGATACGTCCTGGAGAAGTAAAAACTTCTACTGATCTAGAATCAGGCGACTGGACTAGAATGGAAAAGGACAGTCTCTCCTACAGTTTCACTGATGATCAGTTTTTAATTAAGTTCAAGATACAAGCTCCTCCTAAAGAAGGAACGATCTCCTGGTATTTAGTTTTGAATAACCCAGGAATGGAAAATCTCACAGTATTCAAAAGAGTATGGGGACCACAAGGATGGGCTTGGTCTGAACTTTCCAGAGATATGAGGATGTCGTACATCCAACCTGCATTCTTAATAGAAACTCCTCCAAACAAACAGGAAGAATTTTTAATCCACGCATCTACCAGAAGATCATTGGTTTTGAATTTCCAAGCCTGGGCGCCTAAGGAATTTGCTGCTCATATCCAAATGGAGAATTTGTTCCTAGGGATTTTTTTCGGGGCAATTGGGATCATGTTAGTGTATAACGGATTTCTTGCCTTTGTGGTAAAAGATTCCAGTTATTTCTTCTATGTTTTTTATCTGCTATTCTATGGACTTTGGCAGATGGCAGTCACAGGAGTTGGTGCCCAGTATCTGATCCCAGCTCCAGCAACTTCTTGGAATGATTATCTGACCGGATTTGCATTCTTATCAGTTGCATTCTCACTTTTATTCACTCGTTCCTTCTTACATATGGAAAGAGAGACCGGCTGGAAAAATTACGCTTTCTTAATATTGTCTGCGATTGCCATTTTCGGTTTTATTGCCTCTTTGTTCTCCAGCATTTACGGACCTATGATCTGGGCGGTTTCATGGTATCCTTTTTTGGCCGCAGTGTTGGTGATCTATTCTGCCGCGATCCGTTTAAGAAGAGGATATCGCCCCGCTCGTTATTTCCTATTGGCATGGTCTGTTCTTATTCTTTTTGTTTTGATCACTGCTCTTAGGAACTTGTCCATTATTCAGGATACAGAACTCACACATTGGTCCGCTCAATTCGGCTCTTTGGTAGAGATGACACTTCTTTCTTTTGCTTTGGCAGATAGGATCAAAACATTAGAGAAGGATTCTCTCCAAGCTCGACTGGAAAATTATGAAAGCCAATTGAAGTTAACTGAGATCGAACAAGAGCTTAAGATCGCGAGAGAACTGCAAGAGTCCATTCTTCCAGATCGTTTGCCTGAAGTTAAAAATTTGAAACTTTCAGTGAGAGGGGAGTTTGCGAGTTCCGTAGGCGGGGACTTCTATGATTTTCACCAATTGGAATCCGGTAAATTAGGGATCTTCTTGTCTGATGTTTCCGGTCACGGTGTACCTGCTGCGATCATTTCTTCCATGGTGAAATTGGCCTTTTCCATCGAATCCAGAAAGAACGAAGATCCTGCAGAAGTTTTAAGAAGTATTAATAGATCTTTAAGCGGTAAGTATGGAAAACATTTCATTACCGCGGCTTATCTTATAGTCGATCCCGCAAATGGAAAAGTAACTTATTCTAATGCGGGACATCCTCCTATCGTTGCGATAGACAAAGGATCTGGGGATACTAAGGAAATTTTCCTGCCTGGTTGGATCATGGGAATGGATCCTAACTTAAAA